>JAWVZK010000143.1:0-8781 GCA_033722275.1 Longimicrobiales bacterium
ACCCGTCCCAGCTCCCGGAGAGCCCGAGGGCCCGCCAGATCTCCCACCAGAGGGATGATCCGGTTGGCGAGCTGAAGGCCGCGCACGACGTCGTAGCGCTCGCGGGACGCCATGTAGGAGACCCGATCGCCGTCGATGTCGGTCTCGGTGAGAAGCTGGCGATAGGTGGGATAGTACGGCCGTGGCGGCCGTCCGAAGCTGGTGAATCGCAGCGCGGGCCCCGCCGACACGAAGGCGTCATGGAAGCGACGGACGGTGGCCCGGTCCTCGGCGTCCAGGGGAATGCCCATGGCATCGACGGTGGCGAGCAGGGTGTCCTGCAGAGCCTCGATCCCGGCTCGTCGGAGGTCGTCCGCTCCCTGCGCGTGCGCGGAGTCCACCCAGGCCACGACCTCCACGACCGAGCGCTCCCGCCACGACCCGGGATCCGATGGCACCGCCACCCCGTGCAGTCTCGCCAGGAACTCGACCCGGGTAGGAGCTCCTTCCATGAGCGCCTTGAGGAGAAGATGGTGGAGGAGGTTGTCCCGACGGACGTCCACGATGAAGGCGATCTCGGGGCGGATCTGGGCGATGTAGGAGAAGTTCTGATCAGGGCCGACACCCACGTACGCGCCGCCGCGGAGCCCTCGGTGCTCGAGGGCGTCGAGGACGTTCAGATATCCCGTCTCGTTCGAGATGAGGTTGTCCGTGTCGAAGTACCCGCCCGGCTCCGAGATCCGATGGACGAGTCCGGCGAAGGTCTCGGAGGAAAGCGCCTCTTGCGCCTGGAGGGCCGGTGCCCGCGGAGCGGCATCGTCGCACGCCGGGAGCAGGACGACGAAGAGCACCCCCGCGACCAGGGAGCTCGCCTTGTGCGACCCGACGGATGCCATCTGTCTCCCGGGCGATGGGGGATCCTCGACCTCACGCGGACAACAGCAAATCACGCGGCCGGATCGAGGGGCCGCAAGGTCACGGTCCGGGGGAGGCGTCGCTTGCGGGCCGGTCGGCGGTCTCCGACGTTGGTGCCGTCCGTCCACCTCCAAGGAATCCCGTCATGAAGACCGCGCCCGTCACCGCCCTCCTGCCTCTCCTCTCCTGCCTGCCTCTCGCCGCCCAGGACCTCGAGCGCCCGGAGGGGTGGGAGGTCCGCTTCGACAACCCGGGCGCGACCGAGTCGGACCTGGAGATGTTCGTCGCCATGCCCCCGGGGTGGCACGTCACGACGGGCCCCGCCGCCATCTTCTGGTCTCCCTCGAACACCGTCTCCGGGGACTTCCGTGCCGAGATGGAAGTCTTCCTCTTCGACCCGCAGGGGAGGCGGGAGGCCTTCGGGATCTTCGTGGGGGGGCGGAATCTCCAGGGCCCGCGGCAGGAGTACACGTACTTCCTCATCCGGGACGGTGGGCAGTACATCATCAAACGGCGGGAAGGAGACGAGGCTCCGACGGTCCGACCCTGGACGAGCCATGACGCCATCCATGCCTACGCGGATCGGGGCGAGGAGGTCTCGGTCAAGAACGTCCTCGCCGTGGAGGCGAGGGGAGACACGATCCACTTCCTCGTGAACGACGTGGAAGTGGCGTCGCTACCACGGGAGCGGGTCCCGGTGGACGGGATCTACGGGTTCCGAGTGAACCACGCCCTCAACGTCCACGTCTCCCGTCTCGAGGCGATGCCCCTGGACTGACGGTCCACGGCCACGCCCTCCGCCCCACCGCTGGCGCTACCGCCGATCCGGGTAGCGGCGGGTGACCGTGATGTCGTCCGAGGTACCCTGGACGCCGTCGGCACCCATGGAGCCGACCGTATAGTCGCGCCGGCCCTCCTCCAGATAATAGATGTTGCCCCAGGGGTCCTCCGGTGCTCCAGTGTAGTCACGGCGGAGCCAACCGTGGAAGTTGGCGGGAAGTCCTTCCCCCCGGCCCAGCCTGACGTCGAGCTGGTCGGCCATGACATTCACCCGACGGGGCACGAGTCGCTCGCCGATCTCGTCCTTGATTGGCTGGAACGACCCCGCGATCTGCGCCCGGGTGCTGGGGATGGCCATCCCCACCGCCAGAGCGACAAAAGCCAGCGTCACGATCCTCTTGAACATCCCTCTCTCCGCTCTCCCCCGACCGTCGAAGTGGCGAACTCATTCAACCTTATGGTGTTCCGGCGACGAGGCCAGGATTTCTTTTTCGTCCCGTCCCCCGGCGGCTCGGGGCGACGGTCGTTCTCGCGGGTCCGCGTCCCTGGCGACCACACGGTCGTGAGTGGTTCGGAGCGGCACCTCGGGGATGTGCGCCGAGAAGAGCACCGCGAGGACGGCGAATCCGACGCCGAGCCAGTAGATGCGGGAGGTGGCGCTGGCGAAGGCGGCTCTCACCGACGCCGCCACCTCCTGGGCGGCGTCCTCTCCACGCGCTCGCAGGAGCTCGGCGTCGCCGGGATCGTCCGCTGCGGCCGCGGCATCCCGGAAGACCGCCCGGACCCGTTCCGGGAGATCCGCGCCACCGCTAGACACCAGCTCCTCCGTGGAGAGACCGGCGACCTCGGTCATCCTCTGGGGCAGATCGATGGCGGAGAAGGCGACCCCCAGCGTGGTGGCGAGCACGGTCCCCATGAGCGCGGCTCCAACGGTAGCTCCCGTCTGACGAAAGAACTGAGCGGCGCTGGTCGCCTGTCCGATGCGACGTACGTCCACGGCATTCTGCACCGCGAGGGTGAAGAGCGGCATGGAGGGCCCCATGCCCAGGCCGGCCATCACCATGTAGGCTGTCACCCTTCCGTACGTCACGTCGGCGCCCATGCGCGCCAGAAGCACGACGGCGACGACGAAGAGTATGGCTCCGCCCACGATCTGTCGTCGATATCCTACCCGGTGGACGATCTGCCCCGAGAGCGTGGCGGCGAAGACGATGCCCAGGGAAAAGGGAATCAGCGCGGCCCCCGCCCGGGTCGCCGAGACTGCGAGGACGTTGACCAGGAAGAGGGGAAGGAAGATGCTGACCGACATGAAGGCCGCCCCCAGGAAGAACGTGCCCACGTTGGCCAGTCGGAAGACGTCGTTGCGAAAGAGGGAGAGGTCGAGGATGGGGCTGTCCACTCGTCGACTCCTCCGGACGAAGGCCCACAGGACGACGGTCCCGGTCACGAAGAGCACGGCGGTCGTCCACGCGTCGACGCCTTCGGAGGCGCCGCCCGCTACCCCCGGGAGCCAGGGATAGCGGCGCTTGTCGAGCTGGAGGGAGAGGATGAGAGGGATGAGTCCGCCCAGCAGGAGCGCACCACCCCACAGGTCCGGTGGCGTGCGCTCTCCGGGAGGATCGAACCGGGGCATCCGACGGACGATGAGACCCACGGCCACCGCACCTACGGGGACGTTGACGTAGAAGACCCATCGCCAGCCCTCTACGCCCGGGACGAGGCCTCCCGCATGGTCGGTGAGAAGCCCGCCGACGAGGGGCCCGAGCACCGAGGCGATGCCGAAGACGGCCCCCACGAGCCCCTGGTAGCGGCCGCGCTCGGCAGGGGTGAAGAGGTCCGCGATGACGATGAACGTCATGGCGAAGAGGCCACCACCCCCGGCGCCCTGAAGGCCTCGGAAGAAGATGAGCTGGCTCATGCCGTCCCCCAACAGGGGGAGCCTGCCCAGCTCCCCGGAGAGCCCGCACAGCACCGACCCGCCGAGGAAGAGACCGGCAGCGCCCAGCGTCACGTGCTTCCTGGGATAGGTGTCCGCGAGCTTTCCGTACACGAGCGCCAGAGCCGTCGACGCCAGAAGATACGCCGTCGCCACCCATGCGTACCTGTCGATTCCCTGGAGGTCCTCCACCATCTTCGGCAGCGCCGTGGCCACCACCGTCTGGTCCAGCGCCGCCAGGAAGAGGGCGCTGAGAACGGCCACGTAGATGACCATCCGGTCGCGGTCGGTAACGGGCGAACCGGCGGGGCCGGTGGACGTAGCTGTCATGACGTTCGTGGCGGTGCTCGCGGAAACGGCGAGATGCCCTGGATGGAGTCGGGACCCGAGGAGTCTATCCCGCCCGGGGAGGATGACCAAGGCGGAGCGGATCCCTCGGGCGGCGTCCATCCCTCGGAGCCGGGACCGGGCCGGGCCGTCGTATCTCGGGCGAGCCGACGCTCGGGGCTCTCCCTCCTCCGGAGACTGCGACTCCTCGCCCTGTGGGCGGCGGGCGGCTGCGCGTGGAGCCCCGCTGCGCGGCCGACGACGCCGGGGGACCGTCCGGCGGGCGGGGCCGGTGGCGTCGAGGAGCGGGTCGAGCCCGCGGAGCGGACCGACGCCGACGGGGACGGCCCGTTCTTCTACCTCGGCCGTGCCTACGGAACGGACGCCGTGGCCGGCCCCCTCGATGTGCTGCTGAACAAGGGCTTCGCCGTCGCCCAGTTCAACAACCGTAATCGGTACATCTTCGACTACGACTACGGGGTGCGGCACGTCTGGAACTCCATCACGGGGTTCGGAGACAACGTCCACCGATACGGAGGCTGGACCGCATACCTGGGCGACGAGATCGTCCCCACCTCTCTGGATTGGAGCGCCTGGAAGTGGGCTCCGAACTACTTCGGTCACGTCCTGGAGGGCGGAATGACCTACCGGCGGCTGTCGGAGTGGAACCGGGTCCACGAGGTCCCCTTCCCGGCCCTCTCGGCCGCCGTCGTCACCATGGGGGCGGCGGTGATCAACGAGATGTACGCCCACCCCGGATGGGTCCAGGGAACGGCGGCCACCGCCACGGACCTCCTCTTCTTCGACCCCCTGGGGGTGGCGCTCTTCTCCATCGACGGCGTCGCCGGCTTCTTCGCCGGCCCTCTGCAGGGAACCATCTGGAGCTCACAGGCCGCGCTCACGCTCGACGGGGAGCTGGTGAACAACGGGAACAACTTCATCGTGAAGCTCCCGGTCTCCCCTTTTCCGAGGACCTCGATCTTCATCCGGGGTGGGCTCGCCTTGACCCCCGGCCTCACCTATCACCGACGGGACGGCCTGGACGTGAGCGTGGGTCTGGGCGGCGAGGGACGGATCCAGAACGTGGATCCCGTCACGGGAGAGGAGACGCCGGAGATCGCGGTGGGCGGAGGGATCTTCGTCGACCGGGACGGCACGTTGCTGGCGAGCGTCATGGCGTCGGAGACCGCGCATCGGCGCTTCGTCGTGAACGTCTATCCCGGAGTCGTGGACGTCGCAGGCGGCCGTCTCGGCGGCTGGCTCATCGTGCGAAAGGACTGGGCGGTGCGCTTCGGCGTGAGCGTCTCCGGCGCCCTCGGAGTGGGCGCGGGGGCGGGATTCGGCCGCTGATCCCGGCTCCGACGCTCAGCCGAGGAAGTCTCCCACCGCGTCCAGCCATGCCCGCGGTCGCTCCAGATGCACGCAATGACCCGCACCGTCCACGATGACGCTGCGGGCCGACGGCATCCGCGCCTCCATCCGACGGGCGATGGCGATGAACTTCTCGTCCAACGATCCCGCGAGGAGAAGCGTGGGGACCTCGATCCGGGGAAGCGCGTCCCAGAGGGAGGGCAGCGCTCCGGTTCCCAGGCCACGAAGACACGCGGCCAGAGAAGCCGGGTGGTTGGCGAGGCGGCGTGAGCGGTGGAGACGTCGGACGTCGGGGGCCAGTCGCCCTTGGGAGGAGAAGAGGGACAGGGTTTCCCATTCGTCCACGAAGGCCTCGACGCCCCTCCGAACGATCCTCTGCGCCAGGGATTCGTCGGCGCTCCGGCGGGCCTCGCGTTCTTCCTCCGTCTCCAGACCCGGGGACGCCGACTCCAACACCAACCGACGCACCGAGTCGGGGTGCGCCGTGGCGTAGTGCAGCGCCAGCCGTCCCCCCATGGAGTAGCCGATGACGGCTCCGGTTCCCTCCAGCGCCTCCTCGATGCGACCTCGGACCGCGTCGAGGGTGAAGAGGCCCGGATCACGCCGGCCCGCGTCCGCACCGTGGCCCGGAAGATCCACCGCCACCGGCCGGAGACCCCGACGCCTCAGTCCAGGGGCGACCTCGCTCCACGACGACGCCGATCCGGTGAAACCGTGGAGCAGGACGACCCGCGCTTCAGATCCTCTGGTAATCGGCTCTCCAGCTCCGGATCGAGGCCTTCACCTCCTTCCGGTCACGGAGCTCGCCGTCCAGCACGCGACGTACGAGGTCGGCGAGCTCTTCGTCGGAGGCGAAGCGGAGCCCGACGAGGTGCTCCGTGCTGATCTCCTCGATCCGTCTCTTCAGCTCCTCGGGGAGGAGCCGCTCCATCCGCAGACGCTCCTCGAGGCGGATCAGCCTGTCCTGCACACCCAGCGGAAACACCCGGGTGAAGAAGCCGGCCAGAAGGACGCCGATGGCGAACAAGAGCGTCATCAGATGTTCCACGGAGAACGAGGTCACGGTCTGGTAGGCGAAGTAGAGGGTGGGCACGACGAGGAGCCCCGTCGCCCAGTAGTGGTACAGCGGAACCATCTTGGCATGGTTCTCGAAGCTCTGCTCCGGCTCGCTCATCTGCGCGTCTCCGTGAAAAAGGGTGGCATACCGGCGGACCGGCGATCAACGTAGTCTCGTGAGACGCGGTGTCCAATGTGGTTTCGGATCCGCGTCGGCGACGTCACCGTGTCCGATTCCGTGGCAAAGGACCGAAGCCGCATGAGCGAACCCGACCGACCGCAGCGGGTCTACGGAGAAGAGGAGGTCGGTCGGATCCTCCAGCGAGCCACCGAGCTCCAGCACCGGGAGCCCAAGCCCACGACGCCGGGGTTGACCCTCGCCGAGCTGGAGGAGGTGGCGGCGGAAGCGGGGATCGATCCCGTCCATCTCCGTCGCGCGGCGATGGAGGTCGAGGCCGGCACCGACGCCACTGGCGTATGGAGCCACGTCGTGGGCGAGACGCTGAAGATCACCCGGGATATCAGCCTCCCGGGCGAGCTGGACCAGAGCGGCTTCGAATGGGTCGCGGCGGCCATCCAGGACGCGGCAACGGAGCACGGTCAGCCCAGCCTCCTGGGGCGGACGCTCACATGGCGAGCCGAGACGGCGTCGAAGACGCGGACCACCCAGATCGTGGTCTCGTCCCGGGGTGGGCAGACCTCCGTCCGCCTCGAAGAGAATCTGGCGCAGATCGCCTCCGGCCTCTTCGGAGGTCTCACGGTGGGCGGAGGCGTCGGCGTGGGCGTCGGCGTCGGGCTGCCCCTCGCCCTCGAGGTCCTCGGATCCACGCTCTTCGCGGTGGCCGCTCCGCTGGGCATGATGTCTCTGGGGTACGTCGCCGCCCGGGCCGCGTACCGGATCGTGGTGAAACGGAGACGAGACGCCGTCGACGCACTCTTCGACCGCGTCGTCCGCGAGGCGCAGGCCGCCATCGACGAGGGTGAGGCCGGACTCGACGAGCTTCCGACCGAGGACTCCGATCCCGGGCCCCGGGCTCTCTCGGACGGATCGCCCGACACACCCTGACCCGCCGATCAGCAGCAACCGTCCGGGCCGCACACCTCCCCACCGGTCTCGCCAGTCCAGTCGTACCCCATCCCCTTCATCTCCCGCGGATGCCGGGGGCTGTCCCGCGAGCAGTCGAAGGGCTCCGCGTCCTCCAGAGGGATCGTCTCGCGCGGTTCCACCGTCTCCACGTGATCCGCGTACGGGGCACGACGGTACATCCGGAAGGTCTTGTCACACACCGCCGTGCGCTCCCCGCGCACCATCCGATGACCGTCGTCGTCCACCACCTCCCGGAAGGGACCCTTGTAGATGACCGCCTGCCTTCGCTCCAGGCAGGGCCCGTCCTCGCCCTTGAACGCCTCGATGGTCACCGAGCGGAACTCGATGCCTTCGACGGTGCGCCACGCCTCGCCCTGGCGAACCAGGATGCGGACTCCGTGGAAGCCCTCCTCGGTGAACGCGCGGAGGAAGTCCTCCTCCGTCAGCGCGCCCGAGATGCAGCCGCTCCAGAGCTCGGGATCCTCCCGGAGATGGGCGGGCACGGGCTCGTCGGCCACGATATCGGAGATGACGGCTCGGCCACCGGGGCGGAGGACGCGGAAGATCTCCCGGAAGAGCCGAGGCTTCTCCGATCCGTCGACCAGATTGAGCACGCAGTTGGAGACCACCACGTCGACGGAGTCCGACGGAATCATCGGCTCGACGCGTCGGAGGCGCTCGACTCGACGCTCCACGTCGAAGAGGCTATCGGCGTCGGTGACGGCGTGCTCCGTCAGCATGCGGTCCAGGGCGTCGAGGTCCAGGGCCAGGTCCTGGATCCGCCCTCTGCGGAACTCGACGTTCCCGTACCCGATCCGCTCCGCGACCAGAGGGGCGTTCTTCCGGGCGACGTCCAGCATCTCCCGGGTCATGTCCACGCCGATGACTCGACCCCCGGGGCCCACCACCTGGGAGGCGATGAAGCAGATCTTGCCCGTGCCGCTGCCGAGATCCAGCACGGTCTCTCCTTCACGGAGGTGTCGACTCGGATCGCCACACCCGTAGTCCCGCTCCACCACCTCGTCGGGGATGGCCTCCAGATGTCGGGCCTCGTACTCGACGGGGCAGCAGAGGGCGTCGAGGCGCCTGGCGGCGCCGGTGGCGTAGGTCTCCTGGACAGCGGACTCGATTCTCGTCGTGGACATGCGTGACGGTTCCCTCGCCGGAGTCATGGGTCGACAGAGGAAATCCGGGAGCGCCGGCGTCCGTTCCCCGAGGGTCCCTACTCCTCGCGCAAAGCCTGCACCGGATCCACGGCTACCGCCCTGCGGGCCGGCACGTAGCACGAAACCGCCGCCACCAGAATGAAGAGCGTACTCACGGCGGCGAA
>JAWVZK010000144.1:0-8712 GCA_033722275.1 Longimicrobiales bacterium
GCAGCTGCGCCGCAACGTCGGCGGGCTCCTCAAGTATCTGGCCTTCCTCGGAGTGGTCATCCTGGCCTACTCCGTCCTCTTCCACTTCATCATGCTCCACGCGGAGGGTCAGGAGCATTCGTGGATCACCGGCATCTACTGGACCCTGACGGTCATGAGCACGCTGGGGTTCGGCGACATCACCTTCACCAGCGACATCGGACGGGCCTTCAGCGTCGTCGTGCTCCTGTCGGGCATCGTCCTGCTCCTCATCGTCCTGCCCTTCGCCTTCATCCGGTACTTCTACGCCCCCTGGCTGGAGGCACGGCTCCGGATCCGGGCACCGACGGAGGTGCCGGCAGGGACGAGCGGGCACGTCCTCCTCACCGAATGGGATCCCGTGGCACGCGGCCTCGCCCACCGGCTGGATGCCGAAGGGAAGTCGTGGTACGTCATCGAGGGGGACTCGGCGACGGCGACCGACATGTACGAGCAGGACCTCCCCGTGCTCAGGGGAGAGGTGGACGACGCGGAGACGTATCGGCGGGCCGCCGCCGACAGCGCCCGGCTCGTCCTCGCCAGCGGCGACGATCGGACGAACACCAACGTGGTCCTCACCGTGCGCGAGACGGCGACGCACGTCCCGGTGGCGGCTCTGGTGGACGACGAGCACTCGGTGGACATCCTGGAGATGAGCGGATGCAACCGGGTCTTCCTCCTGAAGCGGAGGCTCGGGGAGCAGCTGGCCAACCGGGTCCGGGCCGGGCATGCCGAAGCCCACGTCATCGGGCGGTACAAGGACCTGGTCATCGCCGAGTTCTCGGTGCACGCCACACCCCTGGTTGGGAAGACGCTGGCGCAGAGCCGGATCCGGGAGATCGCCGGCGCCAGCGTGGCCGGTGTGTGGGAGCGAGGTCGCATGCGCCCGCCTGCCGCGGACCTGGTGCTGAGCGAGACCAGCCTCCCCGTCGTGGCGGGCTCGCAGGAGGCCATCGACCGCCTCAACGAGTTCCTCTTCATCTACGACACCGACACCAACCCCGTGGTGGTCATCGGAGGAGGGAAGGTGGGGCGTGCGGCCACGCGGGCCCTGAGGGAGCGCTCCACGTCGGTCCACATGGTGGAGAAGAACCCCGAGCTGGCCGAGCGGATCGGCGATCTGCCGGACCGGCTGGTCATCGGTGACGCGGCCGATCGGCGCGTCATGGAGCGCGTCGGTGTGGAACGCGCGCCCTCCATCCTGCTGAGCACCAACGACGACGCCACCAACATCTACCTCTCCTCGTACTGCCGGCGGCTGAACCCCGAGGCGCAGATCGTCAGCCGCATCACGCACGACCGGAATCTCACCGCCATCCAGCGAGCGGGGGCCGATCTCACGCTCAGCTACACGACCCTGGGCGTGGAGACCGTACTGGCGCTCCTCCGGGACCGTCCGCCCCTGATCCTCGGCGAGGGCGTGGCGTTCCACGAGGTGCCGTGCCCTCGACGCCTCGAAGGAAAGACCATCGGGAGCGCCGGTGTCGGCGCGCTCACCGGTCTCACGGTGGTGGGGCTCGAGAAGCCGGACGGTCCGGTCGTCACCGATCCTGGACCGGAGACCCGGCTTACGCCGGGTGCGGTGCTCCTCGCCATCGGGACCGAGGAGCAGGTGAAGGCGCTGCGGGAGCTGGAGTGAGCGGGAGGGCGCGTCGGGCCTACGGGGCGACGATGGGACTGCGCACCACCACGAGGAGGGTCGACGAGAGGAAGGCGAGCCCGTCGTCGCCCCATCGGACCAGGGTGGGGATCCGGTCCCCCTCCTCACCGAAGCCGTAGGATCCCAGCGGTATCGAGCCCAGGAGCAGGAAGGTGTTCATGTCGAAGACCCGGATCTCGTCTCCGTCCAGCAGGTAGACGCGCCCGGTCTCAGGGTCGGGTCGTACTGCGAAGCTCCGCTGCAAGGTCCCGACACGCGTGTGGAGCCCGGCATCGACGACGGAGCCGTCCGTTCCGTAAACGCGCCCCGCGGCGCCCACGATGTCGGTATGGAAGTTCGAGAAGAGATCCTCGCTGGTCCGCACGTGGCGGAGGCCGTCCGCGTCGAGCTCCATGGTGGAGAACTCGAGGATGGTGGTCGTGTTGTCGAGTCCGTGGACACGGTCGGTGCGCCCGGCCATGGCGATGGCGTCTCCTCCGATCCAGTTGCCCGCCACGTCAGGGCGCGCGACCCCGTCGTCGTACACGGTGATGCCGTCCATGGGCGGGCTGATCCCGAAGCGGGCTCGGCTCACGACGACGGTGGAGGGCTGCCCAGGCACGGTGATCATGTCGCCCGCGTACTGGCCGGCGGGCAGCGCCCACTGGAGCCCGGGAACGAAGGTATCCGGGTCGAGACGGCGGATGGCTCCCGCTCCGTCGAGGCCCACGTAGAGCGCGCTCCCGTCGTCGGCCATGGCCAACCGTCCCGGATCGCTCCCGATGAACGTGGACCGGCCGATCCCGGGCTGGAACGGATCGTACTCGACGATCTGGTCGGCATAGTCCGGCGCGCCGCTGGGAATGGAGACGTAGAGGCGACCCCGGACGGTGTCGGCCACGAGATCGCGTCCTCGCAGCCCCACGTTCACCTGGGCGGTGACGGTGGCGGGTCCCGGTGTGCGCACGGTCAACCGGGTCGAATCGGCCCCACCGCCCGGCGAGGGGTTCTCCACGCTCACCGTCACCGCGCCGGCCGTCGCGACGAGATCGCTCGAGACGGTCGCCTGCAGTCGGGACGACGTGAGCAGGGTCGTCGGCAGCGCCTGTCCGTCCCAGCGGACGACGGAGCTCTCGAGAAAGCCCTCGCCGTGCACCGCGAGCTCGAAGCCCGGCCCGCCGGCCGTGGCCCCGCGTGACGGAAGCAGGAGGATGCCGGGACGGGGGTTCACCACCTCGAGGACCCGGGGCTCCGATGCTCCGCCTCCAGGTCCCGCATTCGATACCCGGATCTCGAGCGAAGCCGGAGCGCTCATGTCCGAAGTGTCCAGTACGACCTCGAGGGCGCCGGGCTCGAGGAGGGTGGCGTCCCTCGGCTCGCCGTCGACCAGGACCTCCGAATCGTCGAAGAAGCCGTCACCGTCGAGCCGGACAGGGAGTGGGTCCGACCCGACCGTCGCCGTATCCACGCTCAGACCCTCCAGGGAAGGGAGGGGATTCACGACGTCCAGCGTGAGCTCGTTGGAGGGGCCGCCACCGGGACTCGGGTTGATCACGGTGACCGCGTGGGAGCCGGGGAGCTGGAGGAACCCCTCGATGAGCGTGGCCTCCAGCGTCGTCGCGTCCTTGAACTCCGTCGGCCGGGACTGGGGGCCCACGCGGACGACGGCGCCTTCCACGAAGCTCGTCCCGGAGACGACCATCACCTGCTCGGGGCTCCCTCTCTGGATCTCCGCCGGTGTCACCTCCGTGAGCGTCGGGACGGGGTTCTCCGGCTCCTCCTCCGGGGGTGGCTCGAAGGGCTCTCCGCCGCAGGCCGACAGGGGCAGCGCCGTGAGCGCAGCGACGAGGAGTACCGGATGCAGTCGGCGTAGTCTCGACATGTCGATGTACGTCTGGAGGAGAGCGGACGTGCGGACAATATGCGGATTCTTCGTGCGATTGCCCGCTACGCCATGTGACGCAGCCGAACAGGAAGCGTTCCGGTCCGACATCACCGCCGCATGCTCGCGGCGGGTGCGCCGGAGAATCGGTGCTCACGAATCTCCGCCTCGTCAGGTCGGACGGAGTATGGCGGGTTCAGGCCCTCACCTCTCTACGTAGCATGACGTAGCGGCACGGGTGGAAGGGGAGGGGCGCCGCCGACCCCGGCCGCCCCGCACACCCGACATCAAAGCCCATGGCGCGTGGTCCGGCGCCTCCTCCCCCGTCTGCTCAGAAGCAGAGCGTCGCCGCTCCCTCCAGGATGGGCCGATGGATGGCCCCGGAGCCCTCGATGACCGCGCCCTCGATGAGCTCGTCGGGGCCGATGCCCCGCACCTCCGCGCCCTGACCCATCACCGTCTGCATCATCTCCCAGACCGGAGGATCGATGGGGTTCGGCCTGGCCTTCTCGAATCCGCCCTTCCGCGCCCACTCCACACCGTTGGCCGTCAGGAACATGATCAGCTTCATGCCCGAAGCCACGGCGCCCTTCGAGATGCTCCACGCCACCGACGAACGTTCGTCGTCGATCCCTCGGGTCAGCACGATGCACATCGTCTTCGTATCCGACATGTCCTTCGACCTCCGCGTTCTGTTCTGTGGCACGCCGTTCGTGCCGTCACCCATGGGAGGCGCAGGGATGGGGTGGATGGGCTCATGGAGGATCTTTGGGAGGGGTGACATGCGTCGGCGAGGGGACGAAGCGGCTCACCCCACCGCTCTGTTCCGGACGGGTCGGCTGCCTCGGCGTGAGGCGGTGAGGGACTCGAGAAACGCCAATGGCGCGATCCCTTCGGCATTCACGTACAGAAGGGTAGACGCCCCTGTCCATGCGGAGAGGCGCGCGGAGTGGGCCCGGCCGGTCGACGAAGGACGGAAGCCGGTGCAGCCCGGAAGACGAACGCACGATGGAGGAGCGGAAGATGACCGCCCGGTGGATGGTACACGGATTGGGAACCCTCGCCCTGGTGCTGCTCTCGGCGACCGGATGTGGGGAGCCGGCGTCCCAGGTGCTGGTCGGCGTGGACACCGACCCGAGCATGGGCCTCGCGGGAGCGGCAGAGGATCTGCCGTTCCGGTTGAGTGGCAGGGCACGGCTGATCGCCCAGGATCTCGCTCCCGGTTTCCCGGGCGGGAGGAGCGATTTCGACGGTCGCTGCTCAACACTCTCGGATTTCGTCATCAGCTTCGCCATGACCGCCGAGGCCACCCATCTGGGAAGGGTGACGGCGCACTTCGAGCATTGCACACAGGTGGACTTCGATACCGGTGCGTCCTACCTGACCGATGGGGTGGCGACGCTCGTCGCGGCCGACGGTGACGAGCTCCACGCCCGGTACGCCACGGCGGAGGAGCCGGACGACGCCTTCGACGAGATGGTGGTGTTCGATGGAGGGACGGGTCGGTTCGAGGACGCGACGGGGACCGCCCTCGGCAACTCGGTCTGCGACCGGGCCGCCGGCACCTGCACGTACGAAGCGCGCGGTCGGATCGCCTACGACGCCTCGGGACGGCGCGGGGGGTGACCGGCGGATGAGCCCACGGGATCATCGCCGCTCCCGACCCGGTCCGTGGCGGGGTCGAGGCCGATCTGCGCGAGAAGGGCGTCGAAGCGGGGATCCGATCGCAGCGGATCGTAGAAGACCTCGTCGCCGGCGTGCACCAGCGCCATCTCCCGCTCGCGGTAGGCTTGGTCCAGCCACGCGAAGGCTCGGTCCGGATCCCCCAGGGCGCCGTGGATCATCGCGAAGTTGGTGGAGCCGACGTAGACGGTGTCGGACAAGCGGTCGAGCTCATCGAGCACCGAGACCGCCTCCTCGGCCCGGGCGTTCACAGCGTAGGTGAATCCCAGGGCACCCAATGCCGTGGGCGTCCGGCCGGAGAGCTCGACGGCGGCCTCGCAGTGACGGACGGCTTCGGAGTGAAGACCCTTGCCGAGCAGAGAGCGGGCGAGGAGCCAGGGACCCTGCCAGAAATCCGAGAAGAACTCCAGAGCCGGCTTCACCCTCGCGATGGCCCCGTCGAAGTCGCGCATGCTGGTGAGGACGGCCACCGGACCGAAGACGGAGAATGGCACGAACGGCTCGAGAGCGCGGTAGCGCTCCGCCGCTGCGAGGGCCTCGGGATAGCGGCGCTGCACGGAGAGCACCTCCGCCAGCATGAAGTAGCTGTATGCGTAGCTGGGGCTGAGCGTGATGGCCCGGCGCAACGACGCCTCCGCCTCCTTCCAGTCCCAATCCCCGAAGTGCCGGACGGCGCCGAGGACGGCGTGGGCCGGTGCCAGCTCAGGGTCGAGGCTCAACGCTCGATGGACGAGTGAGCGCGTGGTGGGGATCCCCTCCGCGGGGCTGATGAGGCCGAAGAACGCCGCCGATCCGCACGCCTCGGCCAGCATGGCGTAGGCGGGTGCGAAGCCGGGGTCGAGGTCGATGGCACGACGCAGATGCCTCTGCGCCTGCTCATGACTCTCGGGGCTTCTACGCTCCAGGTAGAGGAGGCCCATGGTATAGGCGTCGTAGGCCGACGGATCCACCGAACGGGGCCCCTCGAGACGCTGCTGCTCGAACGGGCTGAGGGTGATGGACAGCTCGTCGGCTATGGACCGGGCGATCTCGGTGGCCACGTCCAAGACCCCTTCCAGGTCGCGGTGGAACGTATCGGACCACAGCTGCCGCTCCGGTGAGGCGGTGAGCAGCCTCGCTGCGACGACGAGACGGTCGCCGGCTCGCGATATCGATCCCTCGATCACCGCGTCCACGTCGAGCATCTCCGCGATCTCCGGTATCGGCACGGTGCCGTCCCGGAAGCGGGCGACGGAGGTGCGGGAGACGACGCCGAGCGCTCCCACCTTGCCGAGCTCGGCGATCACCGCGTCGTGCACACCATGGACGAGGTGCTCCTGAGCCGCATCGTCGGTCAGGTCGGCGAAGGGCAGGACGGCGACCCGCCCCACATTTGGCCTCGTCGCCGGTGGTGGCTGCCGCTCCGCCACCGGCGGGGCCTGACCCTCCCGGGCAGCCCGGAGATCCGTGAGGAGATCCTCCGTGCTCTGGTAGCGGAGACGCGGATCCTTGCACAGGAGCTTGTCGAGAACGGGCTGAAGCGTGTCGGCCAGGCCGAGGTCGAAGGACTGCAGCGGCCCCGGCTCGTCATCGAG
The DNA here is from genome assembly GCA_033722275.1 of Longimicrobiales bacterium. GTDB lineage: Bacteria > Gemmatimonadota > Gemmatimonadetes > Longimicrobiales > Gaopeijiaceae > UBA2589. The sequence continues at coordinate 6,797 of JAWVZK010000144.1, forward strand.
GATGGCGCGGAGCATGGACGGCGGGTCGGAGCCATGGAAGGGATGCCGGCCGGTCAGCGTCTCATACAGAACGACGCCCAGGGACCAGAGGTCCGCGCGCGGGTCGACATCCTGCGCGCGCAGCTGCTCCGGGCTCATGTAGGCCACGGTTCCAACGCGGATGCCCTCCGCGGTGAGATCCTCACCCGCCATCTTGGCCACGCCGAAATCCAGCAGCTTCACGGTATCGCTCCCGCCGAGTAGGATGTTCGACGGCTTCACGTCACGGTGGATCACACCCTTGGCGTGCGCCACCCCCAGTCCCCGAGCGATGGCTTCGGCCACGTCGATGGCCTCCGCCGGGGGAAGGGGGCCACGGGCGAGCCGGGCATCCAGCGTCTCACCCTCGTAGTAGGAGAAGACCATGTAGAGCTGACCTTCATCACTCTCGTCGATGGCGTGGAGCGTCGCGATGTTGGGATGGTCGAGCGCCGAGACGGCCCGGGCCTCGGTCTGGAAGCGTCGCTTGGCCTCCCGGCCCGTCCCGACCCACGGCGGGAGCACCTTGAGGGCCACATGACGGCCGAGCCGGGTGTCCTCGGCCAGATAGACCACGCCCATCCCGCCTCGGCCGATCTCCCGTAGCAGCCGGAAGGGACCGACCCGGCGACCGCCCACTCCGGCGTCCACCCAGGGGGCGAGCGCCTCCTCGATGATCTCCAGCTCCGGTGCCTCGAAGCGGGGATCGGTCGCCGACGCGGCCTCGAGCAGGAGCTCGACCTGGGTCCGGAGCGCGTCGTCTCCCTCGCAGGCATCGCGGAGGAAGGCCGGCCTCCGCTCGGCCGGCAGATCGAGGGCCTCTCCCAGGATGGCGTCGATTTCCCGCCACCGCCCGGGAGGTAGCTCGCTAGGCCTCACGGATCTCCCTGGAGAGCCATGCCCGGGCCTTGCGCCACGCCCGGTCGACCGTGCGGGGGGCCACCTGGAGGGCGGCGGCCGTCTCGTCCACCGTGAGCCCGCCGAAGACCCGACATTCCACGACCCGGCTCAGGCGCTCGTCGAAGCGCTCGAGGCGCTGGAGGGCGTCGTGGAGGTCGATGAGATCGTCCAATCGGCGGTCTGTCGACACCAGGGCGTCATCCCATGTGACGCGTCGCATGTCCCCCCCTCGCTTCCGCGTGCGGCGCCTCCTCGCGTGGTCGATGAGGATGTGGCGCATGGCCCGCGCCGCGAGGGCGAGGTAGTGGCCCCGGTCATCGACATCGACGCGGTCCTGGTCCACCAGCTTGAGGTAGGCCTCGTGGAGGAGCCCGGTGGTTCGTAGCGTCGATCCGCCCCGACGACGGGACAGCTGGCGATGAGCGATGGCGTGCAGCTCGTCGTACAGATTTCGCACGAGACGATCGTGGGCCGCACGATCCCCGTCGCGCAGGGCCAACAATAGCTCGGTCGTGTCACCCGAGGATTTCATGGCTCTTCCCCGCGGCGTCACCGTCACGCAGTCCATCGCAGCGCACGGCTACGGGGCGGGCAGAGGATTGCCGCCGCCAAGGGACGCCGCTCCACGCTGCACAACTTCCGGCTTGGGAAGTCGCGGCACAAGTACGACTCCCGGCACGGACCGATCGACGGCCACTTGCGCCGTTGCGGATACGCCCGGCCAGGCGTAGGCTCTCCTCTCGGGTCGGGCGCCGCGAGGAATGCCGTCGGAACAGCCGACGTTCGCGAATGCCGGCGCCCCGACGGGAGAGGTGTCGTGCTACAGGCCTGGCCAAAACGGAGGCCGCGAAGGAGCGGTGCGATTTCGGGAGTCGCTCTGCTCCTGACGCTAGACACGATGGAAGGGCTGGCCTCCTGGGATTTTCGCGGATTAGCATCCCGAAACGAGCCGGAGAGCCAGAGCCACATGCGGTGTTGGAGCCGCACAACCAGGAGGC
>JAWVZK010000145.1:0-8642 GCA_033722275.1 Longimicrobiales bacterium
AGGAGCTCCCCGAGCTCGTCGTGATCCTCTGGGGAGGACTGGTGGCGCCTGGCGGACCCCTCGACGAGCGGGTGAGGAGGGCGCTGGCAGAGCGTGGGATTCCGACGACCCCGCGGCTCGTGGACCCGGCGATGGGCGCCGCGAAGCGGGCGCGCGCCCTGGGGGCCTGAGGGGTGTGTCAGTACGACAGACCCGGCGGGCGGGAGCCGTCTTTTTGACAGGTGTTACGCCTTTCTAACTCGTTGGCGTCTTTCATTTTGACAGATGTCTTGGGGGTTCTCCTGGCATGCGGGTTGCAGCTCTTTGAGGGCGAATCGACGCCAACCGTTCGACCCAATTTCCGAGGAGGCTGTCATGGCCATCACGAAGTATTCGCTTCGGCGTCCCACCTACTCGAACTGGAGTGACCTCGACGACGTGTCGAACCGTCTCTCCCGTTTCTTCGATGACTCCTTCTTCTTCCCCACGAGGGAGACCGATCGGTGGATGCCGCCGGTGAGCGTGTCCGAGACGAAGGATGAGCTCGTCCTGACGGCGGAGCTTCCGGGAATGACCGAAGATGACATCGCCATCGATCTCGAGAACAACGTGCTGTCCATCAGCGGACAGAAGAACGAGGTCCGCGAAGAGGGTGACGAGGAGCGTCGCTATCACGTCTACGAGCGTCGCTTCGGCTCCTTCAACCGTTCGTTCACGCTTCCGCGCACGGTGGACGCCAACGACATTCGCGCCACCTTCGACAACGGCATCCTGATCGTGAAGATGCCGAAGTCCGCAGAGGCGAAGGGCCGCAAGATCGAGATCTCCAAGTAATCTCGACGCCGCCGACCGGTGGACGGTCGAGCGGCCATCAAGCCGACAGCGGGCCCCGGGATCCGTCCCGGGGCCCGCTTCTTCATGTCCGGTGCGCGTCCGGACGCGGTGCCGTGCGCTGCCGGGGCGGTGCCGTGCGCGGTACGCGGCGCTCCGCCTTCTCAGTCCCGCAGGGTGACCCGGAGCTCGTCCAGGAGATCCCGGGAGTTGGCGCCGCGCACGGCACCGGGTCGAATCTGCAGCGCACCGCCGTCCGAGCTCGAGAGCACGCCGCCCGCCTCCGAGACCAGGATCATGCCGGCGGCGAAGTCCCAGGGCATCAGGATCTCCTCCCAGAAGGCGTCCAGGGACCCCTGGGCCAGGTAACAGAGGTCCAGGGCGGCGGATCCGGCCCTTCGGACCCCCGACGCCGAGCGCAGCACCCGGTCCAGCTGGCCGAGATACCGGGGCATGACGTCGAGGAGCTTGAACGGGAAGCCGGTGCCCACCATCGAGTCTGCCAGGGGCCGCTCGCTGGAGACGCGGATCCTCCGACCGCCCTTGTAGGCTCCAGAGCCCCGAGACGCCCACCACCGCTCCCCCGTGGAGCCCGAGACCACGGCGCCCGCCACCGGTTGGCCGTCGACGGCGACCGCCACCGAAGCGCAGTAGTGCGGGTGGCCGTGAAGGAAGTTCGCCGTGCCGTCGAGGGGATCGACGATCCAGAGCGGCCGACCGTCCCAGGCCTCGAGCTGCTCGTCGACGCTCTCGTCCGACTCCTCCGCCAAGACACGATGATCCGGGTGGTTGCGGACGATGACGGAGAGCGCGGCCTCCTGAGCTTCGAGGTCGGTCCTGGAGACGTAGTCCGCTCGGGCCTTCACCGTGGCTCCGGAGAGGAGCACGGTTCCAGCGTCCCGACGGTGGATCCGGGCGGCGGCCTCGGCGGCTTCCCTGGCGGTTCGTAGGAGATCGTCCACGCGCTAAGTTAAGTGCGCTCCTACGCAGGCCCCATAGCTCGAAGCCAGTGGCGATGAACCCTCCCGGAACGTCCAAGAAGAAGCGCGTCTTCAGCGGCATGCAGCCTTCGGGCGAGGCGCATCTGGGCAACTACCTGGGCGCCCTCCGTCGGTGGGTGGACATGCAGGACGACTATGACTGCATCTGGTGCATCGTCGATCAGCATGCCATCACGGCGGGAGGTGATCCGTCGAGTCTGCCGGGGCACGTCCTGGACCTGGCCGTCTCGTATCTGGCGGTTGGGCTCGATCCCGAGCGCTCCATCATCTTCGTCCAGTCCGACGTCCCCGAGCACACGGAGCTGGCATGGCTCTTCAACGCGGTGGCGCCGGTGGGCGATCTGGAGCGGATGACCCAGTTCAAGGACAAGGCGCAACGCTTCGAGTCCGTCCCCGCCGGGATCCTCAACTATCCCATCCTGCAGGCCGCCGACATCCTCCTGTACAAGGCGGACGCGGTGCCGGTGGGTGAGGACCAGAAGCAGCACCTGGAGCTCACCCGGGACATCGCCCGGAAGTTCAACGCCACCTACGGCGAGACCTTCCCGGAGACCCAGCCCCTTATCGAGAAGCGGGTGGGGCGGATCCTCGGTCTGGACGGTGAGTCGAAGATGAGCAAGTCCCTGGACAACACGATCCCGGTCCTGGCCGATACCGACGAGATCTGGGATCGGGTGCGGACGGCCGTGACCGATCCGCAGCGCGTCCGCAGATCCGATCCCGGGCGTCCGGAGGTCTGCAACGTCTTCACCCTCCACGGCTTCTTCACGCCGGAAGAAAAGAAGGCCGAGCTCGGAGAAGGATGCCGAACGGCGGGCATTGGATGCATCGACTGCAAGCGCGTCCTGGCCGACAACATCGCCGACACCTTCGCCCCCTTCCGGGAGCGGGCGGCTCACTACCGGGAGCGCCCCGAGGAGGTTCGTGAGATCCTGGACGAGGGAGCCCGTCGTGCGCGGGCCATCGCCACGGAGACCATGGCGGAGGTCAGGGCGCGCATGGGCATAGGATGGCGAAGTGCCGGGGCGGGCTGATCGAGTCGATTTCGTTCGCGCACCCGGCAGGGTATTTTCGAGGACCAGCACGATGCGGGGTGCTGGCGGCTGACTCAGCCTCGAGCCTCCAAGCCCAGTCGAACGTCCGGAGTACACCCGATGCAGGAACTGTTCAAGGCCGCCGTCGAGCGGGGAGCCAGCGACATCCACATCAAGGCCGGCGATTACATGCGGGCCCGGATCTTCGGAGAGCTGAAGCCGCTCACCCAGCAGAGGCTGACCGTGGACCAGGTCCGGGCGATCGCGTTGAAGCTCATCCCCCACGAGGAAGATCGGGAGAACTTCGACCGCATCCTCGACTACGACTGCTCCTTCGGGATCCCGGGGGTGGGACGGTTCCGCGTGAACATCATGAAGCAACGGGGATCACCGATGGTCGTGATGCGGTCCATCCCGTTCGAGATTCCGTCGGTGGAGGATCTGGGGCTGCCGCCCATCATCAATCGAATCGCCGGCTTCGAGCGGGGACTGGTGCTCGTCACGGGAGTCACCGGCGCCGGCAAGAGCTCGACCCAGGCGGCGATGATCCACTGGATGAACCAGAACAAGCGGCTCCACGTGGTCACGCTGGAGAACCCCATCGAGTTCCTGCATCGTGACAACCGGTGCTCCATCACCCAGCGGGACATCGGGACCGACACCGACTCCTTCGAGACGGGTCTCCGGAGCGTCCTTCGTCAGGACCCGGACGTCATCCTCATCGGTGAGATGCGGGACAAGACCACGGTCGAGACCGCGCTGAAGGCCGCGGAGACGGGGCATCTCGTCATCTCCACGCTGCACACCAAGAACGCGGTGCAGACCATCAGCCGGATCATCGCCGTCTTCGAGCCCACGGAGCAGGAGATGATCCGCGTCCGCCTGTCCGAGTCTCTCCAAGCCGTGATCTCGCAGCGGCTGGTGACCAAGAAGGAGGGAGGACGGACGGCGGCGATGGAGGTCATGCTCATGACGTCCACCATCCGCGACTGCGTCCGGGATCCCGACCGCATGGAGGAGATCCCCGAGCTCATCGAGCAGGGACGGAGCCACTACGGCTCCCAGACCTTCGACCAGCATCTCATGGAGCTCGTGAACTCGGGAGAGGTGGACTTCGAGGTGGCGAAGGCCGCGGCCAACAATCCGTCGGACTTCGATCTGAAGATGAACATGTTCGGCAGTGGCTCCGAGGCGGGGGAAGGACCCCAGGGCACGCAGGGGCTGGCCGACGAGATGACCAACCTGATGGGGAGCTGAGTGGGCATGACCCAGATCGACCTTGGTGGATCCTTTCTACCGGTCACGACGCCGTTCGACCCGGTGACCGGCGACGTCGACGTGGTGGCGTTCCGTTCCAACCTCCGCCGGTGGTTCGAGCACCCCGTCGCGGGGATCCTCATCAGCGGCTCCACCGGCGAGTCGGTCTTCCTCGACGAAGAGGAGCGGCGAACGCTTGTCGAGGCCGCGTCGGACATCGTGCCCCAGGATCGGGTCGTGATCGCGGGGACGGGAGCCGAGTCGACGCGTCACACCGTTCGTCTCAGCGAGGAGGCCGCGGTGGCGGGGGCCGAGGCGGTGCTGGTGAGCCCGCCGGCCTATTACAAGGGGGCGATGACGCCGTCGGTGCTGGCCCGTCACTTCCGCGCCGTGGCGGACGCCTCACCGGTGCCGGTCCTCATCTATCAGGTGCCTCTGCGGCTCAGCACCCTCGACCTCCCCACCGGTCTCGTGGCGGAGCTCTCCCAGCATCCCAACATCGTCGGGATCAAGGACTCGCGCGGAAAGCTGGACCTCGTGGGAGAGCTGGTGGAGCAGACCGACGACGATTTCCAGGTGCTCGTCGGGAGCGGAGCCATCCTCTACGGCGCTCTGGAGAGGGGCGCCGCCGGGGGCATCATGGCCGTCGGGCTGATGGCCCCCGCCGACGCGGCGGAGATCTCCGTGGCCTTCGCCGAGGGTCGGAGCGGAGACGCCGGCAGAGCGCAGGAGCGGATCGCGCCGGTCCATACGCGGATCGTCGGAGGGATGGGCGTGCCGGGGATCAAGGCCGCGCTGGATCTGCTCGACTACCGGGGTGGAGATCCCCGTCCGCCTCTGGAGCGGGCCTCGGAGGAGCAGGCCTATGACGTCCGGGCGATCCTGGAGGGAGCCGGACTCCTCGAGCGGGTGACGGCGTAGCGGCTGGCAACCTCTCCACGAGTCGTCCTGTCGAAGAAGGGGAGAGGAGGAAGAATGTGCGTGCTGTTTATCACACAATGTGTGGGAAATTAGATGGGGAAGGATGCGGATGGGGGCGGAGGTGCGCCTTCGCGGCTGTGGAGGGCGATGTTCCGGCTCCTCCTGCCGGCAGCCCAGAGAGAAGCCGCGCTGGGCGACGTTCTGGAGGAGTACGCGCTCCGACGTGACCAGGAGGGGAGTCGGGCCGCCGATCGATGGCGCCGGCGACAACTCGTCCGCTCCGTCGGGGCCGCCATCCGGCTCCACTCGGTCCCGCGGACCCTCGCGGGGCGTTGGACAGACAGGGAGACGTTGACCATGTGGCATCAGGATCTGCGACTGGCCGTACGGACGCTTCTCAAGCGACCGGGCTTCACGTCGACGGTAGTGGCGACGCTGGCCCTCGGGATCGGCGTGACCACCGCGCTCTTCGGGGTCTTCAGAGGGGTCTTCCTCACCCCCCTGCCCCTTCCCGAGCCGGAGGAGCTGGTGGTGGTCATGGAGCGCGGCTCCTTCGGCTGCTGCGGGCCCGCTTCCGGTCCCGACTATCGCGATTGGGTGGAGCGGGAGCGCTCTTTCGACGCCATGGCGGCCTTGAATCCGGTGAACGTCACCCTCACGGGCCTGGAGCGACCCGAACGGGTCTACGCCACCCATGTCACGCCCAGCGCCTTCGACGTCGTCGGTCTCGAGGCCGACCGGGGACGTGTGCTCGACACCGACGACCAGCTTGCCCAGGACGTCGTCGTGCTCAGCCACGACGCCTGGCGGCGCATCTTCGACGGTCGTCCGGAGGCGCTGGGAGCGCGTCTCGAGATCGACGGCGTCCCGAAGACGGTGGTGGGGATCATGCCCGAGGGCTTCGACGTCCCGTCGCCCTGGCAGGGCACCCGTCACCACGATCTCTATCTGCCCATGTCGCCCGAGACGCTTCAGGGAAGCCGGGGAAGCCACTCCTATCCCGTCATCGCCCGTCTGTCCGAAGGCGTGACGGTGGAGGCCGCCCAGGCCGACATGGAGCGGATCATGCGCGAGCTCGCCGTCGAGTATCCGCGGACGAACGCAGATCGGAGCAGCGAGGTCTTCACGGTCCACGAGTACGTGTACGGCCAGGCAGGCGATCAGCTCCTCCTGATCCTGGCCGCCGCGGCGCTCGTGCTTCTCATCGCCTGCGCCAACGTGGGAGGGCTCCAGCTCGCCCGGGCCGTGAGCCGCGAGACGGAGCTGTCCGTACGAGCCGCCCTCGGCGCTTCCCGGGGCGCGGTCGCGCGCCTCCTCTTCTCCGAGAGTCTCGTCCTGGCCATGGTGGGAGGCGTCCTCGGCATGGGGCTCGCCTTCGTGGCGCTGGATGGCCTTCGCGAGGTCCTCCCCCCCTCCATGCCCCGCATCGCGGACATCGCCATGGATCCCACGGCGCTGGCCTTCGCCATGGGGGCGTCCGTCGCCACGGCCGTCGCCTTCGGCGTGCTTCCCGCTCTGCTCGCCTCCCGGGCCGACCTGGCGGCGGCCGTCAAGGAAGGGGCCCGTGGTACGCTCGCTCCCCGCAAGGAGCGCATCCGCGACTCGTTCATCGTGGCACAGATCGCCCTGGGGCTGGTGCTCGCCAACGGGGCCGCGCTCCTGGTCCGCAGCTACACCGAGCTTCGGAGCCAGGAATACGGCTTCGACACCGACGGCGTCATCACCCTCTCCCTCAACCCCCAGGGCCCCCGGTACGAGGACGCGGAAGCGCGGCTCCGATACATGGAAGGGGTCATCGACGCGGTGGAGGAGCTGGGGGGCGTCCGGAGCGTCGGGACCGTTTCCCGACTGCCGCTCTTCGGTGGCTCGAACGGGAGCGTCCAGGTCGAGGGCTGGGAACGGCGAAGCAGCGTCGACCAGGGACCCCTCGTGGAGGTGACCAGCGTCGTGGGGGACTACTTCCGGGCCATGGGGATCCCCCTCGTCCAGGGTCGCACGCTGGTAGCCGACGACTCCATATCGGATGCCGTGGGGGTGGTCATCAACCAGGCCATGGCCGACGAGGTGTGGCCGGGCGAGAGCCCCCTGGGCAAGCGCTTCGGATTCGGTACCCCGCCGCCCTGGCTCACCGTCGTCGGCGTGGTGGGCGACGTGCGCCAGTGGGGTCCGGAGGAGGCGCCTCTGGCGCAGGCCTATCTTCCGTACACGCGTGGCTGGTCGTCGTCCGGGTATCTCACGGTGCGCGTCTCGGGCGATCCGGCGAGCGTGATTCCGCGCGTCCGCGACGCCATCCTGGCCGTGGACCCGACCCAGCCACCGTCGGACCTCCGGACCATGGCGGAGCGACTCGAAGGGCGCTTGGCCCAGCGACGCTTCTACACGACCCTCATCGCGCTCTTCGCCGTCGCGGCCCTCTTTCTCGCGTCGGCCGGGGTCTACGGGACCGTCTCGTACTTCGTGGTCCGTCGCACCCGGGAGGTGGGGATCCGGATGGCGCTGGGAGCGGGGGGAAGAGGCATCGTCGGATTGGTGGTTCGTCGGGGGATCCGCCTGGCGGCGTGGGGCATCGCGGTGGGCCTGTTCGGGGTCTGGGCCACGACTTCGGTGGCCGAGTCGTTGGTATACGGCGTCGCCAGCGTCGATCTCCTCTCCCTCGCGGGGGCCTGCCTCGCCCTCGCCGCGGTGGCCGTGGCGGCCTCCGTCCTCCCGGCGGCTCGTGCGGTCTCCGTTCATCCCGGCGTGGCGCTGAGGACGGAGTAGCCCGGTGGACGGCATGCGTGCGGAGGACGGAGATGGGTGAGTTCGAGCAGCTCGTGCTCCTGGCCGTCCTCCGCCTCGGTGAGGATGCGTACGGCATGGCGGTCCGTCGGGAGCTGGAGGAGGCGACCCGGCGCGAGGTCTCGTACGGTGCCGTCTATACCACCCTCGACCGCCTCGAGACGAAGGGGTGGGTGAGCCACCGGCTCGGTGAGGCCAGGCCCGAGCGGGGCGGTCGGGCCAGGAAGTACTTCCGCGTCACGCCGGCAGGCCGTGCGACGCTCCGGGAAAGCAGGAGGGTGCTGGACATCATGTGGACGGGCGTGTCGATCTGAGGACGTTTCGTTGACACGGTCCGGTCCGCACTTAGCTTTTCCCGAAGGATACAGCAGTCACGGGCCCATTCCCCGAGGGGAGTGGGTCCGTTTCGTTTTGAGGCTCTCATGGCGCAACAAGGCTCGTGCATGGTCGTCGTCGGCTGCCAATGGGGCGACGAGGGGAAGGGCAAGATCGTCGACGTCCTCGCCGAGAACGTCGACGTCGTGGCCCGCTACCAGGGTGGAGCCAACGCCGGCCACACGGTGCACGTGGGCGACGACGAGTTCGTGCTCCACCAGATCCCGTCGGGGATCCTGCACGAGGGTCGCAGATGCCTCCTGGGGAACGGCGTCGTGCTGGACATCCAGCAGTTCTTCGAGGAGTACGACGCCCTTCGCACCCGTGGGGTGGATCTCGATGGACGCGTCGGCGTGAGCAGCCGGGCCCAGCTGCTCCTCCCCTACCATCGCTTTCTCGACAAAGCCGTCGAGAAGTCGGCGCACGTGAAGATCGGCACGACGGGTCGGGGGATCGGGCCGGCGTA
>JAWVZK010000146.1:0-8585 GCA_033722275.1 Longimicrobiales bacterium
CCGTCGTACCGAGCCAGAGCAGATGACCGAAGATCCGATCCAGCTCCATGAGGATGACGCGAACCACCTTGCAGCGCTCCGTCACCTCCACGCCCATCAGCTTCTCCACCGACATGACGAAGGCGCAGTTGTAGATGAGGGGTGCCAGGTAGTCCATCCGGTCCGTGAGCGTGACGATCTGGTTCCAGGTGCGGTACTCCCCCAGCTTCTCGAAGGAGGAGTGGAGGTACCCGATGTCCGGCCGCACTTTCAGAACCGTCTCGCCGTCGAGCTCGCACACGAGCCGCAGGACCCCGTGGGTGGCAGGGTGCTGGGGCCCGATGTTGATGAGCATCCGCTCACCACCCAGCTCCGGCTCCGGGATGTCGAAGGGTGTGAGCGGGCTGGGGACGGCCGTGCCGCCCGGCCCCATCTCCCGCTGCCCGACGTCGATCTCGAGGGTCTTGGAGTCCATCAGCCCTCGTCCTCGACTTCGTCGGATCCCAGGGTCCCGACTGCGGGGTGCGCCACCTGCTGTGGATCGCCCAAGGCAATCTCCTCCGGCTCGTAGTAGCGGGCCACGTCCTGATCGAGGGCACGGCGGGTCTGCTCCGCCCGGGAGAAGCGTCCGCGGAGGGGGAAGTCCTTTCGCAGGGGATGGCCCTCGGCATAGTTGGGCGGCATGAGAATCCGTCGCAGATCGGGATGGTTGCGGAAGGTGACGCCGAACATGTCGTAGACTTCCCGCTCCAGCCAGTTCGCCGATTTCCACAGGTCGCAGACCGACTCGATCTCCAGGGCGTCGAGGGCCAGCGGACACCGGACCCGCAGCGCTCGGCCGTGCACGGTGGAGAACATCTGGTAGACCACTTCCACGGGGCGTCCCTTCCCGTAGTCCACGCCCGTGACGTCCGACATCATGTCGAAGCGGTGGTCGGGATCCTCCTTCAGCCAGGTGAGGATGTCGTGGCAGCGGTCGGGCTCCACCCACACCACCCACTGATCCCCGGCGTTCAGGCGGTGCTTGAGGATGGCGTCGCCATAGCGCTCCAGGAGCGCCGCCACGGACGGATGCTCGGACGGATCGCCGGTGGACCCGCGGGAGGCGTCGGCCGCGGGCTCCGAGACGACCGGCCCCTCTCCCACCGCGTCGAGACTGCTCTTCTCCGTATCGGACATGCGGACCGGGTCAGGTGACGATGGTGTCGGCGGCTTCGTCCGACTCCGGATGCGGAATCTCGCCCGAAGAGAGCTTCTCCTGGCGCGTGGAGTTGCCGAAGGGCCCCGTGAGCCCCGTGACCTCCTCCTCGTCGGCGTGAGGCGCGCCCACCTTGGACGGATCCTCCGCCCGGTGCTCGTAATGCTTGGTGGCCACGTTCTCCTGACGGATCTTCTCCTGGATCATCATCAGCCCGTAGATGAGACCCTCGGGTCGAGGCGGGCATCCCGGGATGTAGACGTCCACCGGAATGATCGTGTCGATCCCCTGCACCATGGAGTAGACGTCGAAGACGCCGCCCGAGCTCGCGCACGCGCCCATGGAGATCGACCACTTCGGCTGAGGCATCTGGTCCCAGATCCGTCGGAGGACGGGCGCCAGCTTGTACGGCACGCGTCCAGCGCAGATGAGGACGTCGGCCTGCCGGGGGCTGAACGACATCCGCTCCATGCCGAAGCGGGCCAGGTCGTAGTTCGAGGCCGCCGAAGCCATCATCTCGATGGCACAGCATGCGGTTCCGAAGGGCATCGGCCAGAGCGAGTTGAGCCGACCCCAGTTGATGATGGCGTCGATGCGGGACGTGAGGAACGTGGGGGTGCCTGGACCGAGGATCCCGCCGCTGGTCTTCGAGATCCCGCCGCCGGGGAGCTTGTCGCCTATTCCCATTCCAGCCCTCCTTTCTTCCACTCGTACACCAGCCCGATGGCCAACACCGCGACGAACATCGACATCGCCACGAAGGCGCTCCACCCCAGCTCACGCATCTGCACGGCCCATGGAATCAGGAAGATCGTCTCCAGATCGAAGACGATGAAGCTGATGGCCACCATGTAGAACTTCACGGAGAAGCGGGACCGGGTGCTCCCCAGGGGCACGATTCCCGATTCGTAAGGCATGAGCTTCTGGGGCGTATCTCGGCGTGGATTGAGGATGTGCGACGTGACCACCATTCCGAGCGCGTTGAGCACCGAAACGCCGAAGAGTATGAGCAGGGGGAGATAAGCTCCCGACATGTGAGCGCCCGGGTTTGTGAAAATGATCACGAGGGTGTCAGCCGGGCGAAAAGTTAACCGAGGGCCGGAAACGGTTCAACCGGAGGAAGCCACGATTTTTTCCAATTTTCGCAGGTTTGACCACGCTTCACCGGGGGGTCTATCTTGGGCCGCCCGCGGCGGCGCTCCCGACGCCCGCCAGACCCGGCAACACCCTGAGCCAACCCCCTGGAGAGTCGTAGTCGATGCCCATCAAGAGCGACAAGTGGATCCGCCGGATGTGCGAGGAGCACGGGATGATCGAGCCCTTCGAGTCCGGCCAGGTCCGGGACGGGAAGATCTCCTACGGAATCTCGTCCTACGGCTACGACATCCGGGTCTCCGCCGAGTTCAAGGTCTTCACCAACGTCCACAACTCGGTGGTGGACCCGAAGAACTTCGACGACCGGTCCTTCGTGGACATCCGCGGGCCCGAGTGCATCATTCCGCCCAACTCCTTCGCCCTGGCTCGTACCGAGGAGTACTTCCGGATTCCGCGGGACGTCCTGGTGGTGTGCGTCGGCAAGTCGACGTACGCCCGCTGCGGGCTCATCGTGAACGTGACGCCGCTGGAGCCCACCTGGGAGGGGTACCTGACGCTGGAGATCTCCAATACCACGCCGCTGCCGGCCAAGGTCTACGGAGGAGAAGGGATCGCCCAGCTCCTCTTTTTCGAAGGAGACGAGGAGCCGGAGGTGGCGTACGCCGACCGGAAGGGAAAGTACATGCGGCAGACCGGGGTGACCCTGCCCCGCATGTGAGGGACGCCGCGAAGAGCCGGGAGAACCGGACGAGCCTGGAGAGGAAGGTGGGGGCGGGCCTCAGGGGAACGGCCGGAACCCGTCGGGGCCGAGGAGCGGCCTGGGCGATCGCCGTGATCGTCGCGGTGGTCATGGCTCTCGGCCTGCTGGGGGCGCCGCGCGACATCCTGGCGCAGCCCGGGCAGGCCGAGCGCGTGGACCGGCTCACCGGCATCTTCTCGGAGATGCCGACGGGTACCGGCCTCCGGGTCATCACGCCCATGATCTTCATCGAGCACGGGACGTTCCGCGAGCTCGAGTCCGAGACCGTGCAGATCCGGTATGGGGACTCCCTGGTGCCGGTGAGCCTGGCCGACATCCGCTCGGTTCAGGTGGAACGACATCACCCTGTGAAGGGGATGCTGTGGGGACTGGGATCGGGCCTGCTCGTCGGTTCCGTGAGCGGCCTCCTGTTCGGCTCGTTCTTCTGCGAAGACCCCGTCGATTGCGAGTCGGCCGAGCGCCGGGGCGCCATCATCGGAGGGACTTCCCTGGGACTCGCCGGCGGGATCGCCGGGTTCGTCATCGGACGATATCAGGTCTCCTGGAGTCCCGTCTTTCCCTGACAGGCGGCTCCTCCCGACTCACTCCTGACAGGCGGCCTCCCGACTCACTCGGTCGCCGCGCTGAGCACCAGGCCGTAGAGGCCCTCTCCGTCTTCCAGCCATCGATCCACGGCGAGGTCGGCGGCGGCGAAGAGCTCGTCGATGACGTCTCGATCGTACTTCGCGCTGATCTCCGTGCGGATGCCTTCGCCTCGGGCGACAGTGATCGTCTCCCCTCCAGGGAAGTGAACCACCTGGTCCCGCACGGCATCCAGATACGTCTCGATCCGTCCTCGCTCCTGGTTGTAGCGGGAACGGTGCCGGTAGCCCTGCAGGTCGAAGTCGCTCCCGAACTCCTGGTTGAGCACGGCGAGGATGTTCAGCGAGAAGCGGGCCGTCACGCCCTGGGCATCGTTGTAGGCCGCTTCCACCGTGGCGACCGACTTCTTCGGTCCCGGGCGCAGATCCACGCCCAGGAGGAAGCGATCTCCATGATGGAGGCGGGAAGAGATCCTGCGGAGAAGCGTACGGGCCGATCCATCCTCGAAGTTGCCCAAGGTGCTCCCCAGGAAGGCCACCCATCGCGGATGGGGTAGCCGCTCGGGGAGATCCAGGGGCTCGCCGATGTCGGCCACCGTGGGGACGATCTCCAGATCGGGGTACTCCTCTTCCAGGGCGGCAGCCGTCTGGTGGAGGAAGTCCGCGGCGACGTCGACGGGGACGTAGGCGCGTCCGCACCCGGCCGCCCGCATGGCGTCGAGGATGATCCGCGACTTCTCCGCGCTGCCCGCGCCCAGCTCCACCAGAGTCTTCGGCCGGAGGTCCTCGACGAGGCCCGGCATCCAGCGCTTCAGCAGGCGCCTCTCGGTTCGCGTGAGGTAGTACTCCTCGAGCTCGGTAATCTCCTCGAAGAGCCGGGACCCCCTCTCGTCGTAGTGGTACTTCGACGCGATGCTCTTCACTGGGCCGCGGAGGCCCGCGAGAAGCTCGGCGAGGGCCTCGCCGTCGCTCACCGGTCGTCCTTAGCGCAGCGGAAACCGCTGAAGATCTGCCGTCGGATCGGATAGTCCCAGTTCCGGAACGTATTCCGGATCGCGCCGAACCTGGTGGCCCACGAGCCCCCTCGCAGGACCTTGAACTCCGTCCCGAAGAACGCCTCGGAGTACTCAGGATACGGGAAGGTCTCGTAGCCCGGGTAGCCGCGGAAATCGCTGGACGTCCATTCCCACACGTTGCCCAGCATGTCCCAGCAGCCCAGCGGAGAACGACCCTCCGGGTAGGAGCCCACGACGGTGGGCTCGAAGACCAGCGCATCCAGGTTCGCTCTCGACGCCGTGGGGGGAGCGTCACCCCACGGATACGCGAGGGACCGGCCCGCGGTCGAATCCCACGCCGCGGCGGCCTCCCACTCCGCCTCGGTGGGCAGCCGCTTCCCCGCCCACCGGGCGTAGGCCTCGGCTTCCCAGTAGCAGACGTGGCACACCGGGCGCAGGGGGTGCAGGTCCAGGGTGCGGTCCATGACGCGCTCCCGCCAGCCGGCTCCTGCCCCGGTCCAGTACTTCGGCGCCTCCAGTCCGGCCTCCTCCTTCCATGCCCATCCTTCGTCGGACCAGGCCTCCCGATCCCCGTATCCTCCGTCGTCCACGAACTCCCGGTACGCGGCATTGGTGACGGGATGGACGTCGATCCAGAACGGCTCGAGCTCGACCTCGTGGGCCGGTCGTTCGTTGTCGTAGGCCGTCGACCGGTCGTCGGTCCCGATGGTCACGCGGCCGCCGGGAAAACGCACCATGGCCCCGGGCTCGGGCGCCTCGGGATCCGGGTGCGGGGGGGCCAGAAGCCGAGGGGCCGCGTAGGGGCTACCCCGCTTGAGCTGGAGCGTCTGGAGGATCGTCTCGTTGTGCTGGTACTCGTGCTGCAACACCATCCGGAAGACGAAGCCTTCGTCCAGGAGACGCCGATCCGCGTCCGTCCCCCGCTGCCCGTCGACCCGCGACGCCCCTCCGTCGAGGGGAACCTCCGACAGTCCCTGGAGCACGGCGCGCCGAACCTCGCCGAGGAAGCGTCGGCATTCGGCCAGACCGGGCAGATCGAGCCGGTCCCGGACGGACCGTGGATGCTCGAAGGGATCGTAGACGCCGCTGAGGCCCTCGGAGCCGGTGGAGCCCTCGCGCACGTTCCGCCGGAGCCAGACGTCCTCGAAGTGCGCGATGTGCCCCAGATCCCATACGATGGGGCTCATCAAGGGATCGTGCTGGCGCCTCAGATCCTCTTCGGAGACGCCCGCGGTGAGGAGGAGGGTTCGCTCTCTCGCTTCGGCGAGCAGCTCTTCGATCTCGTACCTGGACAGCGCTCGACCGGTGTGTAGATGCATGGTGAGGCGTGGAGGAAGCGGACGGGTCGGCGTAAGCTAGAAGGGTCGGCCCCCATCTCGAAGACCGAAACGGCGCCGCACGTTCCCCGGAGAATCACTTGACTCCATCCACAGCGAGCCTGGAGGCCATCGACGTCCGCAAAACGTACGGCCCCGTCGTGGCCCTGGACGCGGTCTCCCTCTCCGTCGCCCCCGGGACGAGCTGCGCGCTGGTGGGGGAGAGCGGCTCGGGGAAGACCACGCTTCTTCGGACGTTCAACAGGATGGTCCGGCCGGACGACGGCCGAGTGGCCGTGGGCGGGACCGACGTATCCCGGGCCGATCCCGTGCAGCTCCGCCGTTCGGTGGGATACGTCCAGCAGGAGGGCGGCCTTCTCCCGCACTGGACTATAGAACGGAATGCGGCGCTGGTTCCGCGACTGAACGCGCGTTCCGACGCCAGGGAGCGGGCCCGGGAAGCCCTGAACCTGGTGGGGCTCGATCCGGGCGACTTCGGAGATCGCTGGCCGCGCGAGCTGTCCGGGGGCCAGCGACAGCGCGCCGCCCTGGCGCGGGCGCTGGCCGACGAGCCGGAGGTCCTGCTTCTGGACGAGCCCTTCGGAGCCCTCGACGCCATTACCCGCAGCGAAGTCCGGGACACGTTCGGCGCGTTGCAGGAGCGTCTGGGCCTCACCGTCCTCCTCGTGACCCACGACATGCGGGAGGCCTTCCACCTCGGTGACCGGATCGCCGTGATGCGCGAGGGAGCCATCGAACAGAGCGGTCCGGCCCCGGCCCTCCGGGATTCACCCTCGACGCCCTACGTCCGACGCCTCCTGGACAAGGCAGGGGTCTCGTGAGGAGCGGATGCGAGCGGCCGCAGAGCGGGCGGTCTCCTCGTGGAACGCACGCGTCGGAGCGACGACCCGCGGCATGGAGAAGCCCGGTTCTCGTCTGCGCGGTGCTCCTCTCCGCCGTCCTGGCCGCGCCATCCACCGTCGCGGCCGCGCCTTCCACCGTCCCGGGAGCACCACTCGCCGTCCCGGTCATGCGCTCCGCGGTCCCGGTGGCGCCATCGGCGAACGGAGCCACGAAGCCTGCGTCCACGCCCTCGACGCTCACTCCACGCCAGGAGACCCCTGCGGACACCGGCGCGGTGGTCGTGGGAAGCAAGATCTTCGCCGAGTCGTACATCCTGGCGGAGATGTTCGCTCAGCTCCTGGAGGCCCGGGGGCACGCCGTGGACCGGCGCCTGGGTCTCGGCTCCACCGAGATCGCGTTCGGTGGGCTCCGCAGCGGCGCGGTGGACGTCTACCCCGAGTACACCGGCACGGGCCTTCTGGCCATCCTGGGGGAGGATCCGCCCCGGCGCTCCCTGGACGCCTACACCCGGGTGGCTACCGTCTTCCGGGAGCGCTGGGGTGTCCGGTGGCTGCCGCCCCTCGGGTTCGAGAACACCTACGCCATCGCGATGCGGCCGTCGATGGCCGACTCCCTCGGGATTCGCACCGTCTCGGACCTCGCCGAGGTCGCCGGACGGCTCACCGCGGGTGTGAGCCCGGATTTCGTCGGACGTTCCGACGGCCTCCCGGGACTCGAAGCGGCCTACGACCTCGTCCCCGGCGAGGTGCGCTCCCTCGTGCAGGCCGTCAAGTACCAGGCCCTGGCCGAAGGCGAGGTCGATTGGATCGACGCATACTCCACGGACGGTCGGATCGCCCTCTACGACCTGGCTCTCCTGGAAGACGACGAAGGCTTCTTTCCTCCGTACGACGCGGCTCCCCTGGTGAGCCGACGGGTCGCCGAGGAGCGCCCCGGGGTGATGGCGGTCCTCGCCGAGCTCTCGGGCCGCCTGGACGAAGCCTTCATCCGCGACCTCAACCGCAGAGTGGAGGTGGCGGGAGAGCCCGTGGAGACCGTGGCGGCCGACGGCCTCGCCCGTCTGGCTCTGGTGGAGGCCGACGTCCGGGCGGTGGCCCCCGGCCCGGACCGGGCGCAGGGCGTGGAGGACCTCCCGCTCCTGACGTACCTGTGGGAGCGTCGCGATGAGACGCTGGCCCAGACCCGCCGGCACCTCGTCCTGGTGGGGCTTTCGCTGCTCGGGGGGCTCCTGGTGGCGGTTCCCCTGGGCCTCCTTCTCGAGCGGGCGCGGCGAGCGGCCGAAGGCACGATCCGGGCCGTGGGCGTGCTTCAGACCATCCCGAGCATCGCGCTTCTCGCCTTCATGATCCCTCTGCTGGGGATCGGCGTGACCCCGGCGGTCGTGGCTCTCTTTCTCTACTCGCTCTTCCCCATCGTGCGGAACACCTACACGGGCGTCCGGGACGCCGACGGATCGGCGGTGGCCTCGGCCCGAGCTCTGGGAATGACGGAATGGCAGCTCCTCAGGCTGGTGCGCCTGCCCCTGGCCGCCCCCGTGATCATGGCGGGAGTACGGACGGCGGCGGTCATCAACGTGGGTACCGCCACCCTCGCCGCCTTCATCGGCGCGGGGGGCCTCGGCGATCCCATCGTGGCCGGCCTCACGCTGTCGGACACGCGGATGATCCTTTCCGGCGCGATCCCGGCGGCGCTGCTGGCGCTGGTGGTGGACGCGCTCCTGGGCGTGGCCGAGGATGCGGTGACGCCGAACGGCCTCGCGTGAGGGTCAATCGGAGG
>JAWVZK010000147.1:0-8568 GCA_033722275.1 Longimicrobiales bacterium
CCCGGGCGCTCAGTCCCTGTCCCAGCAGGGCGGTGGCCAGGATCCCCGCCACCACGGGCTCCACCGCCGTGGCGATGGAGGCCCGGCTGGCGTCGAGCCGGGAGAGGGCGTCGAAGAACAGGAAGTGGGCGACCGCGATGGTCAGGATGGCGAACGCCAGAAGGAGGATCCAGGCCCGATCCGAGTCGGGCCAGACGACCCCTCCCGCGGATACCGGGACGACGACGGCGAGGAACGCCACCGAGCCCAGGGTGCTGTAGATGACGGTCTTCATGGATCCGTACCGCGGTGCGGCGAAGCGACCGAAGAGGGTGTAGACGCCGTACGAGATCCCGGCGAGCACGCCCCAGAGGACACCGCTGTTGCCAAAGGTCGCGACGACCTCCTCGGCCCCCAGCACCGAGAGCCAGACTCCGGAGATGGTGACCACCAGGAGGACGATCCGGGTACGATCGGGCCACTCTCCCAGGAGGGGACCGGAGAGCGCGGCGACCACAGCCGGGGCGAGGTAGAGGAGCGCCACGGTGGAGGGGACGCCCACGGCATCCGTGGAGAGCTGATACGTGATCTGGAAGATCCCGATGGCCAGGCCGCCCCCGAGACCGAGGACCAGGAGGCCTCGGAGGTCGATGGAGAGGGTGGCCCGGCTCCGCGAGGCCACGAGGATCACGAGGAGGAGCCCTCCCACCAGGGGCCGCAGCAGCGCCAGGCTCTCGGGCGGCACTCCGAGACGGAAGAGGTGGACGGCAAAGATTCCCGAGGAGCCCCAGAGCGAGGCGGCGCCCGTGGCCTCCAGGAATCCGAGGAGCGCCCCGCCGCGAGGGTCCGGCTCACGGCTCACGCGTACCCGTACACCTGGTAGAGGAGGATGTAGACGACGAGGCCGGTGACGGAGACGTAGGCCCAGATCGGGAAGACCAGCCGGGCGAGCCTCTTGTGCTCCACGAAGCGCTCCGCGAGCGCGAGGTACAGCAAGCGGAGGATGAAGGGCAAGATGAGGACGGCCAGGACCATGTGGGAGAAGAGGATCGCCAGATAGACCGTCCTGGCCATGCCCGCGCCCGCGAACTCGTGGGTGCCGGTGAGCGCGACCCGGGTCACGTAGAAGACGAGGAAGAGGGCCGAAGCGCCGACGGCCGTGAGCATGGCCCGCCGGTGGGCGTCCACCACCCTCTTCCGGATGAAGTACAGTCCGGTGAAGAGCGCGAGGGCGCTGGCCGCGTTGAGGCTCGCGTTCACCAGGGCGAGAAGGTCGCCTGCCTGCGTCGCGTTCATCGGCTGCGCTCCGGATCCACTGCGCCGGTGGAGGGTGAAGACCGAGCGTGTCGCGGCGGCCTCCGCCGACCGCTCAGACGCCTGCCGTCGCCGTCCGCCCGGCGCCTCGCTCCTCCGTCACGTCGACCCGGCCCCCGAAGGTGGCGACGGCGACGAGGACGGACAGGAGCGCGGCGGCCCCCAGGGTGTGGAGGGAGACCGGCGTGACGGCGAGCACGGTGAGGATCGAGGCCACACCCAGGCCCACCTGTGCCAACACGAGAGCCACCGACGCCAGGATCCACCTCCGGATCCTTTGCGGCACGTCGTTGCGGTATGCCCACACGGCCAGGGCGACCACGGCGGCCGTGGCGACGAGTGCGAGGACACGGTGCAGGAAGTGCATCGTGATCTGGACGTTCACCAGCGGGGGCACGACCTGTCCCAGACATAGGGGCACGTCGGGACACGACATGCCCGCGTCGGTGTGTCGCACCAGTCCGCCCACCACCGACTGGACGAAGACGAGGAGGGCCGCGGTCCCCGAGTAGAGGCTCAGCTTCCGCCCGGTCTCCCTGCGCAGACCCGGGGGAGCGTCTCCGGGGCCACTCGTGGCAGCCGCCAGGACGGAGGCCAGGGCGAGGAAGGTGAGGGCCAGCGCGAGGTGCGTGGTGGAGACCAGATCCGGAAGGCGGTAGATCACCGTCAGTCCGCCGAAGACGGACTGGATCACCAGCAGGAGGAGGCCCGCGAGGCACGCCCGGAAGATCCACGGGCGCTCCGGCGTCTCGCGGCGCGCGAGCCAGGTGGCGAGGCCGAACATCAGGACCAGGCCGCCGGCGACGAGCCGGTGGAGATGCTCCCAGAAGACTCCTCCGGTCATCTCCGGCACCATCGTGCCGTAGCAGGTGGGCCAATCGGGACAGGCGAGGCTGGACTCGGTGGCGTGCACGACGCTGCCGAGGAAGAGGAGCCCCAGGGTCCAGACCACCGTCACCTTGAACGCCCGGGGGTGCAGGGGTGCCGTATCGTCGAACATGCTCGGTGGATGTGGGGTGCGGGGCTCAGCTCGCAGGAGCCGGCTCGCGGAGGGGCTCTCGGTCCGAGTCGGGCTCGGCCTGGCCTTCCGGCGGCTCACCCAGAGCGCGATCCCCCTGCTCCCGGTAGAGCTCCAGGGAGACGACCCCCTCCTCGAGCCAATCGAAGTCTCCCTTCAGGAACCGGCGGGCGAGATCGTACGTGGCGTCGTCGTCGTTGCGGAAGAGGGAGCCGAAGCGTCGGGAGACCCGTCGCCGGGCCTGACGGCAGAACGTGTCCGCCAGGGCCTCGACTCCCGTCTCTCCCGTGCCGCGCTCGGACAGGGTCCGGCTCCGGACCAGGACGGCGGTCATGACCAGGAGCTCGGCGCCGATGTCGACGATCCGCCCCAGGACCGCCTGCTTCTTCTCCAGGGACGGCCCGAAGCGCACCATGGCGTGGAACGTGGCTCTCGCCAGGCGGCGAGAGGTGCGCTCCACGTATCGGACGTGCTTGGCCAGCTTCCCGAAGGCCGAGTACCGGGGCCAGAAGCTCCACCCGAAGAAGCGGGTGGGATACCACCAGGCGTAGTGCAGTCCAGCCTTGACGAGGGCGGAGAGCTTGGCGCCCAGCGACGCCTTCGGATCCACCAGGTCGCCGGCAACGGAGAGGTGGAGGTCCACCGCTTCCCGGGCGATGAAGAGGCGCATGATCTCGGACGATCCCTCGAAGATCGTGTTGATGCGCATGTCCCGGAGATAGCGCTCGACGGGATAGGGCGTCTCTCCCCTGGCCAGGAGCGAGTCGTGGGTCTCGTACCCTCGACCGCCCCGGACCTGGAGGGCTTCGTCCACCAGGGACCATCCGGTCTCCGTGCCCCACATCTTCGCGACCGCGGCTTCCAGTCGGATGTCGAACCGATCCGAGTCGGACATGGAGCCGACGAGCTCCACCAGCGACTCCAGCGCGAAGGTGTCGGCGGCGATCTTGCCCAGCTTCTGCGCGATGGCGTCGTGCTTGCCGATGGGCCGCCCCCACTGGACCCGGGCGTTGGCCCAGTCCCTCAGCATCTCCATGGATCCCGTCCCGGCGGCGGCGCAGAAGGCCGGAAGGGCCAGGCGTCCCGTGTTGAGGGTGATGAGCGCCAGCTTGAGCCCCTTGCCCTCGCCCCAGAGCAGGTTCTCGCGAGGGACCTTCACGTCCGTGAACCGGAGCACGCCGTTGGAGAGGGCTCGCAGCCCCATGAAGGAGCACTCGTGGATCACCTCTACGCCCTCCCAGTCCGTCTCGACGATGAAGGCGCTGATGGGCTTCCGGCTCGACTCTCCCGTGGCCGGTGTCCTGGCCATGACGACGATGATCTCGGCCCGGGGACCGTTGGTGGTCCAGAGCTTCTCTCCGTTGAGGATCCAATGGGATCCGTCCTCCGAGAGCTCGGCCGTGGTGGAGAGGTTCGCGGGATCGGAGCCCACGTCTTCCTCCGTGAGGGCGAAGGCCGACAGGGCCCCGGCGGCGAGGCGGGGCAGATACTCCCGCTTCTGCTCCTCGGTACCGAACTTGAGCAGCGGTCCGGGGACGCCGATGCTCTGATGCGCCGAGAGGTACGCGCCCGTGGCGCTGCACCGGGAGGACACGATGGCCAGCGCCCGGAGGTACGAGAGCTGGGACAGCCCCAGGCCGCCGTACTCCTCGGGCGTCTTGATGCCGAAGGCGCCGAGCTCGGCGAGGCCGTCGAGGACCTCCTGCGGGACATGACCCTCCCGATCGTGTCGGTCCCCGTCGATGTGCGTCAGCGAGAAGTCTTCCAGCTTCGTCAGAAAGACGTCGGCTCTCTTCTGCTCGTCGGGGTCGGGTCGGGGCTGGGGATACACCAGGTCCAGATCGAAGCGCCCTTCGAAGAGGGAGCGGGCGAAGCTCGCCTTCTCCCACTGCTTCTCTCTGGCCTGCTCGGCCACTTCCCGGGACTCGAGCTCGGTCGCCAGCTTGTTCTTCTCGGCCATGTCCTCCTACCCGCTGAACGTACGTGACAGCCGTCTCGAGGCTGCTACCAAATCTAACCGCCGGAGGCGCGCGCGTCCGGTCCGGAGGATACCCCGCTCGGCCCCTCGGGAGCCGTCGCCTCTCCTATGCCAGCAGGAAGTCCGCGATCTCGTCGGCCCGAGCGTCGGCGTCGTGCTCCCCGATCTCCATGAGCGCACGCACGTAATCGGGTTGGAAGAGGATGAGGCTGAGGACGTCCGGGCTCTTCGTCTCACGGGTGCCCAGCCCCCGTGTGAGGAAGCGGAAGGCCCGGGGAAGCTGCGCCTCGAAGTCGCCGGCGAGCTTGCCCAGATCCCGGGAGGGACGCAGGACGAGGAGCTTCACGGGCTCCAGGCCGTGGCGGTGCTCCTCGGGAAGGAGCTCCAGGAGCCGGTTCAGCCGTTCCAGACGGAGGGCGTCGTTGTCCAGGAGATCGAGGAAGACGGCGTTCAGGAGGACGCCCAGGACCTGAGCGGGCGGCGGATATCCGTAGATGGCGGGCTCGTCGATCTCCGCCGGGGTCCTGCGATGCCGTGTGGAGATGGCGAGGATCCGACGGGCGCCGAGGTGGAGGGCCGGCGAGAGGGGCGCCGTCAGGCGGATACCCCCGTCTCCGTACCAGCGGCTGTCCAGCTGCACCGCCGGAAAGAGGAGAGGCAGCGCCGACGACGCCATGACGTGATCCACGGAGATGGTGGTCCGCTCGGTCATCCGCTGGGGCCGCTCCCAGAGCTCGACGTCCTTGCCCTGCACCCAGGTCACCGAGGTACCGGTGGAGTAGCTGGTCGTGCTGATGGCCAGCGCCTTGAGACGTCCCCGGTCCAGATTGTACTGGATGCCCGTGAGCTCTCCGTCCACCGCGTGGAGCACCTCGGACAGGTAGGTCTTCAGCGGCGACGTGTCCACGAGGCCTCGAACCTGGCTCTTCTTCGTCACGCCTCCCGTGCCGAGCTGGCGCAGCCATCGGACGACGTTGAGGGCCAGGCTACGGGTGTCGACGCTGAAGACGTTCTCCACCGTGATGTTGCTCCACAGGTGCGACAGCTCGTTGACGGCCTGCAGGAAGGTCCCGTGGTGGGAGGCCAGAAGGGCGGCGTTGATCGCTCCGGCGGAGACGCCGGTGATGTAGGGAAGCTGAAGCTCGGGGAAGGACCGGGCGAGACAGCGGAGGAAGCCCACCTGGTAGGCGGCCCGCGCGCCACCTCCGCCCATGACCAGGCCGAGATCGGCGGGCCCCGCCCCCCCGGGAGCATCGGTCCGGGCTTCCACGTCCGCCGGACTCGGCACGGCCCTCCTGCCCGGCATCTCCCGGTCTCCGCTCAAAGGAGGGTCAGCCCAGGACGGGCCGTCCGATGGCCATGATGCCCGCCACGACGAGCCCCAGGGCCACCACGGCGCCGACGACGTGGGGAGCGAAGCTCTGCTTGTCCGGGGGACGGCGCTTCATCACCCCGTGGACGACGTGGGCCACGGCGGCGGCGAGCACCATCATGACGATGTGTCCTCCCAGCTGAGGGTAGAACATCCCCGTGAAGAGGAGCGCCACGCCGAAGAGGATCGTCAGGTCCAGAGAGCCGGTGAAGAGGGCCGACAGGACCCGCATGCGCTGGTCGTACTCACGTCCTGTGGCCATGCCCCAGACGGCGTAGACGATGACGGCCAGGCCGGCCAGGAGCACCAGGTAGCGGAAGCCTGCGTGTGCGTGGAGGAGCATGTGGATCGGGCTGCGGTTGGCGTTTCGGGGAAAGTGCCGCGAAGGGGTCGGACCTGTGAACCCTCGTCCGCGTCGTGGGGTCCGCTCCGGTGGTCACCCGGCGGACTTCAGCTCGATGCGGGTCCCGGCGTCTCCCACCGAGATCTCCCTGCCCTCCCCGAAGCCGCCATCGATCGTCCACAGGCGGGCGAGATAGCGGCCCGGAGGCACGGTGTCGAAGCGGAACGCTCCGTCGGCGTCCGCCGCGACGGCGTAGGGTGCGGGGGAAACGAAGAGGAAGCCGGTCATGCCCGGGTGCATGTCGCAAAGGACATCGTAGCCGCCCGGCTCCGGAAGCTCCGCGATCAGGGCCTCGCCCGGCGCCGAGTCGCCGTTGAACACCGTGGAGTCACCGCGCAGGGAGCGGATGTGGACGTTGTGGGTGAGGGAGCCCTCCGAGTTGGTGAAGGTCACCGGAGTACCCTCGGGAACCACGAGGACCCGTGGAATGAACGCCAGCCCGAACTGATCCACGACGGGGGTCGGACGCTCTCCGGCGTCGGTGGGTGGGCGGCCTTCGGAGGGCTCCAGGAGCACCACGGAGGGGATGCCCTGCGACGCCGGGGGCGCCTCCCCCAACACGTCGGGCGCCGCCGCCGCATCGGTCTCCATGGTGGCGCCGGACGGGGACGCCTCGCCGGGCCGCTCCCCCGTCGTCCCGTCTTCGGGCTCCTCGGCACCACACGCCCACGAACCTGCGAGTCCCAGGAGGGCGAGGGCCGCCCACACCCGGGAGGGCCGCCGCCTCGAGCGCTCGCCCTTCAGGATGCCATCTCCCGCCGGGCTTCTTCGAGAAGTCGACGAGCCATGCGGACCTGCTCGCGCTGGGACGGCGTGGGCGGGTAGAGGGTCGCCTGACGGACGCCACCGCCGTTGAGGTCCCGGTAGACTCCGCCGACGAGCCGGCTCGCCGCGCGGAGCTTCTCCTCCGGCGTCTCGGGCGCCTCGTCGTCGCCCCCCCAGAAGCGGCGACCGCTACCGCTCATCCCGTTCTGGCTCATGACGTCGCGAATCTCCTCCTGGAGAGCCAGGGCGTCCAGCATGAAGCGCTCCCTGGCTTCGTACATGGCCAGCGTGACGGGCATGAGCGGATCCCCGTGGACGACGACCTCCGAGAAGTCGGACTCGCCCCCGGCCTCCACGGTGACCGTGTAGGTACCCGGCGAGACCCACGGCCCCCAATCCTCGATGGGACGCGCCAGGACGGGATCGTCCCACCTCGCCCACCGCTGGACCTCGTCGCCGGGCACGCCGTGGCGGAGGTCCCAGTTCACCCGGTGTGTTCCGGTGGAGCCGGGCACCGTCATCTCCCGGACCAGGTTCCCGGCGTCGTCGTGGACCCGGAGCGTCGCGTCGCCGCCGACCCCGGTGTCGATGCGATACGTGACCAGGACGCCGTCCGGTGGATTCTCACCGGCGAAGGGCTCCTGGCCGCGATACGACGTGTCCTTCTTGTAGATGTGGATCGTCCCGTCCTGCACCGCGAAGACGGTGACGGGCGAGGTCGCCGAGGCCCAGTCGGCGAGGGGCCCGGTATCGTCCAGGATCCAGATGCCCTGGCCATGGGTCCCCAGCACCAGGTCTTTTTCCCGCGGGTGGATGAGGATGTCGTCGTAGTGGGTGGTGGGGAGGTTCGGGATCCGCGCCCACGTGGAGCCTCCGTCGGTGGAGGCGAAGGCATGGTGCTCGGTGCCCAGGAAGAGCGTCTCGGGATTGTCCGGGTGCTCCACCACGTCGTTGACCACGCCCATCCCGGGGAGGCTCCGATGAAGGGGCTCCCAGGTGACGCCGAAGTCCGAGGTCCGGAACAGGTACGGGCTGAAGTCCCCGTCGCGATGCCCGTCGAACGCCGCGTAGGCCGTGCCGGGATCGAAGGCCGACGCGGTGATGCGGCTGACGTACGTGCCGTCGGCCACGGGGACGTTCCCCGAAACCTCGGTCCAGGTGATGCCGCCGTCTCGGCTCACCTGGAGATTGCCGTCGTCGAAGCCGACCCAGAGGATGGCGGGATCCAGGGGTGACTCGTCGAGGGTCACCGCCTCTCCGAAGGAGCTCGTCCCGTCGTGTCGGGAGATCGAGATCTCGCTCCCCTCCACGCCCATGAGCTCCAGCGTGTCCCGGTCCACGCCACGGCTCAGATCCTCCGTACGCTCCCAGGTCCCGCCCCGATCGTGGGAGATGAAGAGCCGGTTCCCGGCCACGTACAGGATGTTGGGATCGTGCTCGGAGAGCAGCATGGGTGACGTCCAGTCGAAGCGGTACTCCTCGTCCAACGGTTCGGGCGGAGCGATGTCCACCATGTCGCCGGTCTCGGTGTCGTAGCGGAAGTAGCTGCCGCCGTTGGAGCTGCCGTATGCGTATTTGGCGTCGTTGGGATCCACCTGCCAGTACATGCCGTCACCGAAGCCGTTCTGCATCCAGTCGTCGTTCAGGATGCCCGCCCAGCGACGCGTCTCGGATGGCCCGAAGAAGGAGTGGTTGTCCTGGAGGCCGCCGTACACCCAGTACGGATCCCGCATGTCGAC
>JAWVZK010000148.1:0-8553 GCA_033722275.1 Longimicrobiales bacterium
ACGAGGCTGGGGATCAGGACCTTCGCGGCCGACTCGATGCCGCGCACCCCCTTGGACACCACGAAGAGGGCCAGTCCCATGGCCACCGCGTGGGTGACGAGGGCCTGCGGCGTGGAGTTGAAGGAGGCCCAGAACTCGCCGGGGACGGCCGTCGGCACCTCGCCGGTGAGGGTCGCCACGAAGAAGCGGATGGTCCACCCCATGACGACGCTGTAGTAGAACATGATGGCCGTGGCCACGAACGCGATCCACGCGCCCATCCAAGCGAAACCCGGACCCAGCGTCTTCAGGAAGGCCCCGGGAGCCCCCTGCCGCGTCGCCTTCCCCATGGCGAACTCCAGGATGAGGAGAGGCACCGACCACGCCAGGAGGAAGACCACCCAAGCCACCAGGAAGGAACCGCCTCCGTTGGTCGCCGCGATCCGCGGAAATCGCCAGATGTTTCCGGTTCCCACGGCCATACCGAGCATGGCGAGGAGCATCCCCCATCGAGAGCTGAAGACTTCGGACTTGGATGACACGCGGGCACTCCGTGGATCGGTGGGTCCGGCGCTCACGTGCACGGGGTGGACGTCCCGGTGCGGCGCAGCCCCGTGGGTCGAGCCGCGACGAGTATAGGGGGCGGCGGAGCGTCGGTCTACCGGAAGCGACCGGGTGGGGCGCGCGGAGCCGCGGCGAGCACCATCGCTCCAACGGCCGCCATGCCGACGACGAAACCGTTCCCGTCTTCCTCCGTATGGGCCTGGGAGATGGAGCGCTCGGAGGGCGGCGGCACCAGCCGGCCCGACTTCGCGGCGAATCAGGGGGAGGCGGCGGATGATGGCGAAGACGTTCTCACTCACGGTCGCGGCGGTGAGCGGCCTCCTGACGGGCGGCCCGACGGAGCTCGCTGCCCAGGAGTGGTCCTGGCCGGAGAGAGCCAAGGACCTCCGGGAGCTGCCCGCCGACTTCCCGCCCGAACGCCTCAGCGCTGTCATGAGGGGCTTCACCAGCGCCCTCGGGGTGCGCTGCTCCTATTGTCACGTGGGGGAGGAAGGACAGCCTCTCTCCACGTACGACTTCGTCTCGGACCAGAATCCGAACAAGGACCGGGCTCGGGCCATGCTCCGTCTCCTGGGGGCGGTCAACGAGCATCTGGACGGGATCGAGCGCTCGGGCCCACCGGTGAACATGTGGTGCCACACCTGCCACGCGGGGAGGCCCAAGCCGCAGACGCTGGGCGAGGCGTTGGAGGAGCGGTACGAGGCCGAGGGGTCGGAGGCCGCGCTCACGCGGTTCCGGGAGCTGAGAGAGCGATACTACGGGGCGGGAGCCTACGACTTCACGCCGTCGAGCGTGGCTCGGGTGGCCGCGGAATTCTTCGCCCGCGGGGATACGGCGCTAGGGCGTCGCATGCTGGAGATGAACGTGGAGGACCACCCCGATGCGGTGACCTCCCACGAAGCGTTGGGAGACCTCCTGGGGGAGATCGGGGATGCCGAGGCGGCTCGAGCCGCCTATCGGCAGGCGTTGGAGCTCAGCCCGGGGAACGCCCGGATCCAGGCCAAGCTGGAGCGGGCGACGTCCAGGCTGGAGCGGGCGAGGCCCAAGCTCGAGCGGGCGAGGTCCAAGCTGGAGCGGACGAGGTCCAAGCTCGAGCGGGCGAGGTCCAAGCTCGAGCGGGCGAGGTCGGCCGTCGCGCCGCGCACGCGGGACCGCGAATCGTGGCCCCCGCCCTACTCGAAGATGTAGGCGATGGCCTCCGCAGCCTGCTCCAGGGTCTCCGCCGTCACGGAGGCCAGGGCGTCCAGCTCCTTGAGGGCGTGGATGTGCTCTTCGGCGCGGACCAGGACCAGGGGGAGCCCGGACGCTACCGCGGCCCCGGCGTCCGATGCCGTGTTCCACTGCTTGTACTTCGGCCCGAAGTACGCGACGCACATGTCGGCCTGACGCATGAGCACGCGGGTTCGCAGCGTGTTCACCCGCGCGCCCATGAGGTCCCGGTAACGCGGACTCGGCTGCTCGCCGAGGATGTCCTCGCCCACGTCGTCCGAACGGTCATGGACCTCCTGCGGTCCGACCAGGTGGGCGTCGACGCCCAGCTCCTCCAGGTGGTGCCTCAACTCCTCGCGCCACTCCGAGTGGATCTCTCCGGCGGCGTAGATGACGATATCGTCCATGGTCTTTCCGTAATCCTTCGTGGAATGGGCGTTCGTGCGATGTCGGGACGTCCGCGGCCCGGCGTCGGCGCGGACCGGACGCGGAGGGGTCAGCCGAGACGGTCCCGGACCCAGGAGACGATCTTGTCGGTGGACACGCGGATCTGGTCCAGCGAGTCACGATCCCGGATGGTGACGGTGCCGTCCTCGACGCTCTGGCCGTCGACGGTGACACACCACGGAGTGCCCACTTCGTCCTGCCGACGGTAGCGTCGGCCGATGGCACCCGACTGATCGTAGAAGGACGGGATGGCCTCCCCACGGAGCTCGTCGGCGATCTTCTGCGCCATCTCGGGCATCCCCTCCTTCTTCACCAGTGGGAAGACGGCGACCTTCGTCGGCGCGATCTCCGGATGGAGCTTGAGGACCACTCTCGTATCGCCGTCCACTTCCTCCTCCCGATACGCGTCGGCGAGGACCACGAGGAGCGTCCGGTCCACACCCATGGAGGTCTCCACGACATAAGGGATGAAACGCTCGTTGGACGGCGCGTCGATGTATTCCAGTCGCTTGCCGGAGTACTCCTCATGACGAGACAGGTCGTAATCGGTTCGGTTGTGGATCCCCTCGAACTCCTTCCAGCCGAAAGGGAACTCGTATTCGATGTCGTACGCCTTCTTGGCGTAGTGGGCGAGCTCGTCGGGCCCGTGCTCGTGGAAGCGCAGCCGCTCCGGACGGATGCCCAGACCCTTCTGCCACTCCATACGCTGCTCCATCCACCGCTCGAACCACTCCTCGTCGTCGCCGGGCTTCACGAAGAACTGCATCTCCGCCTGCTCGAACTCACGGGTCCGGAAGATGAAGTTCCCGGGGGTTATCTCGTTTCGGAACGCCTTGCCGATCTGGGCGATCCCGAAGGGGACCTTCTGACGCGCGGCCCCCTGCACGTTCAGGAAGTTGACGTAGATCCCCTGGGCCGTCTCCGGCCGGATGTAGACGGTGCTGGACGAGTCCTCCACCGGGCCCATGAAGGTCTTGAACATGAGATTGAACATCCGGGGCTCGGTGAACGCGTCCCGGGTCCCGCATACCGGACACTGTCCGTCTTGGACTTCGGGCGCGTCGGCCCGGAAGCGGCGATGGCAGTTGGTGCACTCCACCAGCGGGTCGGTGAAGCCCTCCACGTGGCCCGAGGCTTCCCACACTCGCGGATGCATGAGGATCGCCGCATCGAGACCCTCGATGTCGTCACGCTCGTGGACCATCGAGGACCACCAACGCTCCTTGATGTTGCGCTTGAGCTCGACGCCCAGGGGCCCGTAGTCCCAGACGGAGCCCGTGCCTCCGTAGATCTCGGACGACTGGAAGATGTACCCCCGCCTCTTGGTCAGGGAGACGAGCTTGTCCATGAGGTCGGGGTCGGCCATGTAGGTCCTGATCGGCAAAGCGGTTGCGCGGCGTGCGAGCCGCGAAAGGTATCCGGGGTGAAGAGGTCGATCAACGGCTCCACCCGGGAACGCCGGTGCACGCTCCGGGCCTCGTTGCGGAGCACCTCCGGTGCGAACCCGGCGACGGAATCGGTGTACCTTCTCTGACGACTCGTGCTCCCGCCTCAGCGGGCGTCACCTCCACTCGAACGGACCCACCATGATCAGCTTCACCGATCGCGCCCAAGAGATGCTCCGGACCTTTCTCGGCGAGGACGACGAAGGTCAGGCCCTCCGTATCCGCGTCGGCGGGCCTCGGACGGCTCCCCAGTTCGATCTCTCGCTGGTACACGTCTCGGATCGCGACGACGGGGAGACGACGCTGGACGGGGGCGACATTCCGGTGCTCGTCCAGGAGGACGACGTCGAGCTGGTGGACGGTGCCACCATCGATTTCGTGGAACGGGTGAACGAGAGCGGATTCGAGGTCCAGCCCGTGGAGGGGGCGATTCCCAGCCCGAAGGGACGCGGCAACGGAAAGGAGCTCGAGGGACCCATCGCCGACCGTGTCCGGGAGGTCCTCGACAGTCAGGTCAACCCGGCCATCGCGGCCCACGGCGGCATGATCGCCCTCGTCGACGTGGACGAGACGGAGATCTTCGTGGAGATGGGCGGTGGATGCCAGGGGTGTGCGCTCTCCAGAATGACCTTGCGACAGGGTGTGGAGCGGATGCTCCGAGAGGCGGTGCCCGAGCTCACGGCCGTCCACGACGTGACGGACCATGCCTCGGGCGAGAACCCCTACCTCTGAGGGGAGCACGCGGGTGGCCGTCGGGCGGTCCGGGCTCGTCACGACCCTGACGACGCTGGGTGCGATCTGCGTCGCCGCCCACCCCACCGCCGCTCAGAGCTGCGACCGGCCCTGCGTCGGTCCGCCTCGCGGCGCGGTGATCGCCGCGGGGGGCGGCGATCTGGACTCCGCCATCTACGAGCGCTTCGTCGAGCTGGCTGGAGGTGACGACGCCCGCATCGTTCTCATCCCCACGGCCGGAACCGAGTACGGATCCCACGACGGATGGACGGCCATCTGGCGACTCCGGGCCGTCGGGGTCGAGCACCTCGAAGTCCTCCACACCCGGAGCCGGGCCGTCGCCGACCTCGAGGCGTTCGCTTCACCTCTCGAGGAGGCCACGGGCGTCTGGTTGTCCGGCGGGAGGCAGTGGAGGCTGGTGGACGTCTATCTCGGAACCGAGACCCACCGTGAGCTCGACGCTCTCCTCGCCCGCGGTGGCGTCATCGGGGGGAATTCGGCCGGCGCATCGGCCCTGGCCTCCTTCCTTCTCCGAGGAGGCGAGGAGAACGTCCAGATCATCGACCCGGAGCGAGCGTCGGGCTTCGGCTTCCTGCGCAACGTCGCCCTCGACCAACACCTCCTGGAGCGAGGGCGGGAGAACGAGATGTTCGAGGTTCTGCGCAGAGAGCCCCATCTTCTCGGAATCGGACTGAACGAGGGCGCCGCCGTGGTGGTCGCCGGCGACCTCGCCCGGGTCGTGGGAGGCCGAGTCGCCATCTACGACATCACGGATCCCCTCACCCTGATTCCGCTCCTTTGGCTGGATCCGGGCGACGTCTACGACCTGGGAGCCCGGCGGATCGTCCTCGCCGACGACGAGCTCCTCGACCCTACTCGATCCCGTGGTCCTGGATCCGGCTCAGGAGCAGGCTCCGGAGACCGGAAGCCGTGACACGCTCCCGGTAGTCGAGGGAGGACAGGGCCCTCGTCACCTCGTCGAGCCGTTCCTCCAACGCGGACCGGATCTCCGGCGTCGCGGGATTGACCTCGAGAATGGGATCCGTGGTGACGGCGCTGGCAGGCGCATACTCGATACGGCCCTGATTCGCCACCAGGAAGCCGTGCAGATCGAGGGCCGCGTCGATGAGCGCGTCGAAGCCCTCGAAGACCTCTTCGCGCCGGGGCTGTGCCGCGACGAAGCCGGAGTCGGCCCTCTCACGGATCGCCTCGGCGTCCTCACCCGCGATCCCCCGGTCCTCCAGCTCGGCCGTGAGCGCGGCATCGAACTCAATGAGCTCGATGCCCCGGACCTCGTCGACGAACTCACCCGTCCCGGCCCAGAACGCCTCCACGTCCTCGTACGCACCGGCCTCGGCGAGGTACACACCGGCCAGCCACTCGGCCGGCGGCTCCTGAACCCGGTCGGGCGTGGCCCAGGCCTCTCTCGCGTCCTCGAAGATGGATGCTAGCGCGCCGATCGCCGCCTCGCGCATGACCGGCATCAGGTCGGGGGAGAGCGTGGGGATCGTGACCGGCGACGCTTCGGCATCGGCCGATCCCGAGAGGCGATGGCTCAACACCGGCCACGCCAC
This sequence comes from Longimicrobiales bacterium, assembly GCA_033722275.1. GTDB lineage: Bacteria > Gemmatimonadota > Gemmatimonadetes > Longimicrobiales > Gaopeijiaceae > UBA2589. The sequence goes on from JAWVZK010000148.1 coordinate 5,951, forward strand.
GTACCCGCCGATCCCCACGGCCAGAAGAAGGACGATGCCGATGATGGGCCCGGCGAGGTTCCTCTGTCTCTTGAACCTCGGGGGTGAAGGCCGGGTCCGGGGTACGCGGGGCTTCTTCCCTACCGCGCTCTCGGGCGGCGCGGTCTCTTTCGCGACCTCGGGCTCCGGGCCCACGGCAGAGAAGTCGAGGACCGCCCCTTCGCCGACCTCCTCCTCCTCCATCCACGACGGGGGTTCGCCGCCGCTGAACTCCGACATCGGTCTCTCGAACTCCAGGGCGGGCTCGTCCTCGGCCTCGTAGTCCCCGGTGTCGAACTCCCTGGAGGTCTCCAGCTCCATGCCTCCCAGATCCGCGGGCTCGCCACCCGTCCTCGAAGGGTCCTCCGCCGTCGGCGGCTCGAACGTCTCTTCCACCTCGAGCTCGTCCTCCAGACCTCCGAAATCGAAGCCGTCCTCCTCGGGCTCGGGCGCCGACTCGACGTGCGTCGACGACTCGACGTCCGGCGCCGCCTCGTCGTCCCCCGCCAATGCGGCAGCGGCCTCGAGATCCAGATAAGGCAAGTCGTCCGCGGGCTCTCGGGGATCCGCCTCCTCCGCTGCGTCCTGGTCCTCGGGGCCGTCGGGCGCCGACGCGCCCGCTCCGTCGACGGGCGTCGACGCTCCGGGCGCATCCGGGCTCGCTCCGGGACGCACGTCTCCCTCTGCGGCCGAGATCCTCTCGCCCGCGTGCGCGTCCGGGTCTTGGAGGGCATCCCCGTCCACGGCGAGGACGTCGGGTTCCGTCCACGACGACTCGGGCTCCGTCGCCGCGTCGTCCGGATCCCCGGAGTCGGCCCGGTCCATCGGCTCCCCATCCTCCGGAGCCGGAGTGGGTACCGCGGGCGGAGGGGCGACGAACCGGTCGTCCTCCGCCTGGTCCCGGGACAGCGAGTGGAAGATCTCGTGGGTGTGCGCCGGACCCCATTCATCCGCATGCGCGTCGTAGAGCTGCGTGTCCTCCTTGATCGCGCCGAGCTCGATGCGCAGCGCCAGAGCATCGACGCTCGGAATCGGCACTTCGTTCCCGTTGGAATCGATGTATGCGAAGCGCATAGACGGACCCGATGAAGGACACGCGGTTCGGTTGCGGCTCGGTAGCTGAAGTCTAAAGCCTCGGCATCCGGGCTGCGAGGGTCACGGGAGCGCCATGCGGGCGAGGGCCGCGAGATCCGGGACCGTGAGATCGGGCCGGGCCTCGGCCGGCGGTGTGGCCCCTCCGCCGGAGCGTCCGCGCCGTCGGTCCACCCAACAGCATCCGACGCCGAAGGACTTTGCCGGTGCGATGTCGTGGTAGAGGCTCTGCGCGACATGGACCACCTTCGACTTCGGCAGCTCCAGCCTGCGGAGGGCCTCCGTGAAATGGGCGAGACGGGGCTTGTAGCTCCGCACCTGCTCCGCCGTGACCACCTCGTCGAAATCCACGCCGAGTCTCTCGCGCGTGGCGTGGAAGAGGTCGTCGTCCACGTTCGAGACGATGACGAGGCGATAGCGCTTCTGAAGCTTCTCCAGCGCGCGCACCGAATCCGGGAAAGGTGGCCACCGTCCCACCGAATCAGCGAATCGACTCGGCTGGGCGTCCCCCTCCTCGGCCCCCACGGCATCCACGAACCGTCGCGCCACCTCCTCCAGGACTTGCCTGTAGGGTTGGAAGGGACCCGCTTGGAGCTCGGACTCGAAACGGCCGTACATCGCCAGCAGGGTCTCGTCGTCGGGCACCCCATCCGCCTCGGCCAGAAGCTCGTGGAGCGCCTCCAGGATGCCCGTCTCCCAGTCGACGATGGTCCCGTAGCAGTCGAAGGTGAGGGCTCTCGCCCCATCGAACAGTTCGTTCATTTGATGATCAGGATCCGGTCGGCGACGGGATAGAGCCACTCCACGCCGCGCTCCGTCAGCACGGCGTCGTCTTCCAGCGGGATCCGGATCTTGGCTCCATCCCATTCGGGATGGGCGGTATAGGCGAAGAGCTCAACGGAGAAGAGCGTCGTCGGGCGGAGCTCGTAGGTGAGACGAGTGGGGTTGAAGAAGGCCAGAGACGGGCCGATCCCGTGTCCCCAGTTTCCTACCGAGTGCGGGCCGATGACCACATCGGTGACATCCGGGTCGGCGGAAGGGTCGTTGAAGTCGATCCGGTTGAAGCCCGCCGCTTCGATGGCGGCCCACGTCTCCTCCAGGGCCTCCTGTGCCGTGGCCGCCGGACGGATGGTGCTCTTCATGATGGCCCGGACTCGCAGCGCCCTGTCGAAAGCCCGTTGCACGGCCGCGGGGGGCTCCGTCTCGCCTTCGCGAAGCACATAGGCCACGCGCTTCATGTCGGTGTAGAAGTCCAGGTATCCGACGCCCCAGTCGAGCATGAGCAGGTCTCCTCTCTGGATGATCCGGTCGTCGGACGTCGCCACGATGCCTTCCGGCCCCGTGATGTAGACCGAGGGCATGTCGAAGGACGACTCCAGGCCCCTGGCGAGCTGCTGGTCCGACATCCACCACGCTACGTCCTCCAGAGTGGTCACGCCGGGGGTGATGACCTCGTTGGAGAAGGCCCGCTCGGCGATCTCGCGGCTGATCTC
>JAWVZK010000149.1:0-8448 GCA_033722275.1 Longimicrobiales bacterium
GGCGCTACGGTCTCTCGGCGCGGGCCCTCCGCTCCCTCCCCCGGGCGGCCCCGGCGGGCCCCCGCGTCCCGCCCACGGGGTCCCGCGCACTGGCGGGGCACCCCGTTTTGCCCTCTCACGCCCGCGACTCCATGAAGAACCCGACCTTCCGCTCCGTCCTCCTCCTCGGCGCGCTCGCGGCGCTGACGCCTGTGGCCGCGCTTCGAGCTCAGGACGTCTCCGCGCTCGACATGACGACCTGGTCCATCGCCGCCCTGGACCGCGGTACGGGTGCGGTGGGCGTGTCCATGGCCTCCTGTGTGCCCGAGACCTTCGGCGATGCCGTCGCCGCGCTGGTCCCGGGGCGAGGAGTGGCGGCGATCCAGGCAGCGTGGAATCTGGAGAACCGCAACCGGGTCTACGATCTCCTGCGCGACGGCCTGGGCGCGGAGGAGATCATCCGCCGCGTGACGGAGCCGTCGGCGGACACCGCCACCGCTCGACGCCAATACGGTGTCATCACCATCCGGGACGGCGAGGTGGAGATCGCCGGCTTCACGGGCGAAGGGACCTCGGCGTGGGCGGGCATCCGATCGGATCCACGGATGGCCGTCACGGCGCAGGGCAACACGCTGGTCGGCGAGGAGGTGGTGTCGGCCTCCCTGGAGGCCTTTCTCCGGGACGCCCCCGGGGACCGCAATGCCCTGCCGGATCGGCTCATGCGGGCATTGGAGGCCGGATCGGCCGCGGGCGGGGACATCCGCTGCAACCGGGACGGCATCACCTCCACCGCCGCGACGGCGATGATCCTCGTGGCCCGGGGGGAGGATCCACCGTATGCCACGGCCGACATCGGCGTGACCGACCAGGGCACCTCCGCGGCGCCCTGGCTGACCCTGTCCCACACGACGCCCCGGGAGGGACCGAATCCGGTGGCCGAGCTGCGGCGTCGCTTCGACCGGTGGCGGTCGGGAGAGACGCCCCTTTCGGAGCGCTTCGGAGCCCTCTCGCAGGAGGTTCGGCGTTTCGTCACGGTTCCCGAGGCGTGGGTCGTCCTCCGCGACGTCCGACTCATCGACGGTACGGGCGCGCCCGCCCGGGGCGGAATGTCAGTGGAGATCCGAGATGGGCTCATCCGCCGGGTGGGCACGGTGGAGGCGGTGGGGATGCCCGACGGGGCCCGCGTCGTCGAGGGGCGCGGACAGACGTTGATCCCGGGCCTGGTCATGCTGCACGAGCACCTCTTCTATCCCTCCGGCGCTCGGCGGTACAACACCAACGAAGTCTCCTTCCCGCCCCTTTATCTGGCCGGGGGTGTCACCACCATGCGAACGGGCGGGAGCATGGATCCGTATACCGATCTTCGTGTGCGCCAGCACATCGAGGAGGGCCGGATCCCCGGCCCCGACATCGACGTCACCGGACCGTACCTCGAAGGACCCGGCGGCTTCGTGCGTGCCATGCCCCAGCTGGCCACACCCGAGGAGGCTCGAAGCTTCATCGACTTCTGGATGGATCAGGGCGTCACCTCCTTCAAGGCCTACAACCTCATCGATCGGGCCACACTGGAGGCGGCCATCGAGGCGGCGCACGCCCGGGGCGCCAAGGTGACGGGACATCTCTGCTCCGTCACGTATCGGGAGGCCGCCGACCTGGGCATCGACAACCTGGAGCACGGCTTCTTCGCCGCCACCGACTGGGTGGAGGGCAAGCAGCCGGACACGTGCCCGCAAGGCTCGAGCGAGAGCTATCTGGAGCTGGACCTGGAGAGTCCGGCGTTCACCGACCTCGTCGCGCATCTCATCGAGAACGACGTGGCCATCACCTCGACCCTGAACGTGGTGGAGCGACGGGCGCAGGATCGTCCGCTGCCCCCCGAAGGCGCCCGGGAGGCCATGCTGCCCCAGATCCGCGAGCGGGTGATGGCCGGGCTGGCGCGTCCCCGGAGCGAGGCGGGGACACGCCTTCTGGAGAAGTACATGGCCATGGAGAAGGCGTTCTACGATGCCGGCGGACATCTCGTCGTCGGCACCGATCCCACGGGCGCCGGTGACGTCGTGCCCGGATACGCCAATCAACGGGCCCTGCAGCTCCTGGTGGAGATGGGGCTCACGGTGGAGGAGGCGGTGCGCGTCGCCACGTACGAGGGCGCCCGCTATCTCGAGCGGGCCGACCGCATCGGCACGGTGGAGGAGGGCAAGGATGCCGACCTCGTCCTGCTGCGAGGAGACCCGACCGAGGACGTGGCGGCGTTCCGGGGGACGACCCTCGTCTTCAAGCACGGTCTCGGGTACGACTCCCGCCGGCTCTTCGACTCGGTGGAGGGGTGGGTCGGCGTCCGGTGAGGGGGTGCGGCCTCGTTGACGCCTCGGCTCGAGGTACTAATGTGGCTCTCGAGGGTCGGAGCGATCCGCGCTCCACGACCCCGGGCAGCCTTCATCATCGCAGATTCCGGAGGACGGACGTGGCCACCTACACGTGCGACAAGTGCGGCATGAGCGTGAACATCACCTGCGCCACCTGCGGCCAGGCCCTGGTGGACGACACCATCACCACCGACGGTGGGGCGGAGGTCGAGGTATCCAAGTGCCCCGAGGGACACGGGATGATCAAGTCACCCCTCTGCTGCGGGCAGGACATGACCTGCTCGACCTGAGCGCAGCCGCGACCGCCGGCCCGCTCGTCGGCGGGAGCCACGGTCCCGCGCGGGGGGCCGACGGCGACGGCGTCGCGTGCGCCCTGGAGGCCGGTACGACCTCCAGGGGCCGTCCGCTTCAGCGACCACCGCCGGGAGTCCCGCTTCGGCTGCTCCCCCCGATGGGATCCCCGGCGGGGAGCTCGATGACCGGACCGGGGATCGTGTTCTCGATCCGCAGCTGCCAGCGCCGGATGTCCGAGGCCACGAGACGCTCGTGGTCGGTGGCGGTGTCCTGCGCGTCGATCCGCGAAGCCAGATCGTCGAGGCGGCCGGCCAGGACGGCTCGCACCGAGGCCGGATTCTCCTGGCTGGAGGCCTGCTGCATCATCTGGTCCACCACGGTGCGCTGCGTTGCCAGCAGGATCTCGCCTCGGTACCCGTCGGACGGCGTCGGGGCGTCCCATGTCACCTCCATGAGGCGATCCACCACCTCGCCCAGGTCCGGGTACTCCGCCCTGCTCCCGTAGTAGACGAGCCGCGCCATCCGATTCGGGTGCAGGATCTCGCCCACGGTGAAGGCGGCCGACGCTTCGGCGACTGCGATGGGATCGAAGATCAGGCCGGTGTGGCCGGGGAACGACTCTCCCTCGTCCCAGCGATCGGCCGGCGGCGGGATCAAGTCGACGATGCTCCGGGGCAGCGCGAGGAAGTCGACGTCCAGGGTGGAGAGCACGGTCTCCAGGGCGTCCCGCTGCTCCTCGGGCGAGACGATGACGTAGGGCGTCTGCCCGTCGCCCTTGACGGCGTAGCGGTAGTCGGCGCCTCCCAGGCTCTGCACGGCGGAGCGGAGCTGGAAGCGATGATGCATGTAGAGGGGGAGGAGGACGTACTCCAGGGTCGAGAGGGGCTCCCCGGTACGGAGAACGTTCGTCCCGAAACGCTCCAGCCCCGCGTTCCGGATCCGGAGCTCCAGCTTCAGGTGGTCCACCAGGTTGGAGCCGTTGTCCCATACGCTGGCGTACTGATGGGCGGCGCCGATGAAGTTGTTGTTGGTATGGGTCATGTAGATGAGACCCTCCTGGATGCTCCGCTCGGCGATGGCCTCCAGCTCTTCCTGCACGTCGGCGCCGTCGGGGAAATCCCGGTAGAGGTACTCTACGGCGAGCTCGTCGTATTCACCGATGCGCTGGAGGTAGGCGTCGGAGAGGTCGATGTCGCCGTTGTCGTCCAGCTGGACGTACGGAGCCGGATAGTCCATCACGCTCTCACGGCCGTAGGAGCTGGCCATGTAGTTGTGAGGGAAGCCGATGGTGTGGCCCACCTCGTGAGCCGAGAGCTGGCGGACCCGGGCCAGGGCCATCTCCACGGGCTCGGAGCGGGGCGCCACCTGGCTCAGATAGTCGAACGTGGGGGCGTCGGCGAACTCCCCCATGTCCGAATCCTGCTGCGAGATCCCCGTGGGGAAGGGCGGCAGCAGCCCCTGGCCCATGAGGTAGTCCTGGCGCAGCCGTAGACTGCCCAGGTTCACGACGCCCCGTACGATCTCCCCCGTCCGAGGATCGATGACGGTGTTCCCGTACGAGTACCCCCGCGTCCGCCGGTGCGTCCAGTGGATCATGTTGTAGCGGATGTCCTGGGGATCGATGCCCGGAGGCAGGACCTCCACGCGGAAGGCGTTTTCGTAGCCCGCGGCCTCGAATGCCTGGTTCCACCATGCGGCTCCCTCCACGAGAGCGGAGCGCACGGGCTCCGGCGTGCCGGGATCCACGTAGTACACGATGGGCTCCACCGCCGGTGAGCTCTCCGCCTCGGGATCGGTGCGCTCGAGGCGGTGGCGTGCGGCCAGTCGGACCCGCATGTCCTCGTCGATGGGCGTGGCGTAGTCGAAGAGGGTCGGACCGTTGACACCGACTCTGGGATCCGCCAGGCGCGTCTCGTAGCCCGGTCCCGGGAGCTGGATGAAGGAATGATGCTGTCGGAGCGTCACCGCCTGGCCGGTGGCGGCGACGCCGCTCACCAGCTGTCCGGGGTCGCGAGTGGTGAACGTCAGCATCGCCTCCACCTCGGTGTTCTCCGGAAAGGACTGGGTCGCCGGCAGGTGGATGGCACTCCGATCACGATCCAGAGAGTAGCTGCCCTGGCCTCGCGACTGGAGCTGCTCGATGACGCCGCGAGCGTCGCGCAGGAAGAACTCGGTGGCGTCCACCAGCACCCGTCCTGCCGTGGCGGCTTCCACGTCGAAGCCCCAGTGGACGGACGGGGCGAAGGCGTCCCGGACCGCCTGGACCTCGGTGGGATTGTCGCTGCGGGCGACGAACTGGTAGTTCGGCTCCATGAGAAGGACCCGCGGGCCCACGCGCCTCGCTTCCAGAACGTGCGTGCCACGGAGCTGACCACGATCGATGCCCACCGGATTGCTCCCGAGGCCCGAGCCCATGGAGATCTGATAGAGGAACTCGGTGTCGAGCTCGGGGATTTCCCAGAACAGGGACCCGGTCGACTCGTCCCAATACAGATCGAAGAAGCCTTGCATCTGCTCCATCCCCTCGGTCCGTTCTTCGATGCTCGGCACCGGTTGCTGGGCGGCGGATGTCGTCGGTGCCCCGAGACATGCGATCCCCAGGAGCGCCAGCGGGGTCAGCGACGGTAGGCGTGAGCGAAATCGCGATGTGAAGGTCATGGATGGTTCCCTGAGCGGAGTTGGTTCGACCGACGGACCGGCGGCGCGGCCGCCTGGCCCGGTCGGCAAGCTACGGCCCGGAGCTTTCTGGACCAAGCGGGGGGAGGGGTGGACCGTGCCCGCCACGATCCGGGGCGGATCCGTGGGCATTCTGGTCTTGGCGGCGCTCCTGGCATGCACGGGAAGCGACGTGCCGCCGATCACCTCGACCTCGGAGGAGGACGGGACCGGCGAGTATCGGATCCGCCCTCTGGTGAGCTCCTTCTCGGAGCACCCCAGCTACGCCTACGCGGTCAACGATTCCGGGGTGGTCGTGGGATCCATGGGGGGGCGTCCCGTTCGCTGGATCATCGACGAGTCGAGCCACGGCTCCGGTCCCGAGCCACTGCTGAGGGACGGAGTGGATCCCGGCCCCGGAGAGGCCAGATCCGTGAACGGATCCGGGATGGTCGTGGGATGGTACGGCACCGACACCCTCCGGGCTTTCGTCTGGACCCAGCCGGCTGGGATGCGCGTTCTGGGGCCTCCGCCCGGTCTCACGGCCGGCATCGCTCACGACATCAATGACGACGGCGAGATCGTGGGCAGTGGCTCCCCGGATCCCGCTTTCCGCGATCCCCACGGAGGGGAGGCTGTACGCTGGAGCGTCGACGGCGAAGGGGCCGTGGTCTCGACGGAGATTCTGGGAAGCGCAGGCGGTGTCGGCGCGGGAGCGCATGCCATCAACGGCCACGGTGACGTCGTGGGCGTCCGCTGGATCGACGCGTACGAGACGGAGGGTGTTCTCTGGATCGAGGACGAAGGCCCCCGAACGATCCCGATCACCGCCCGGTCGCTGGACCTCGACGATCGAAGGAGGGTCGCCGGGGCCGTGGACGGGCGGGCCGCGGTCTGGTCGGAGGGCCGGATCCTCGCCGTCGCGCCTTCAGGCAGCGTCGCCCGAGGTCTGAACGGCGGCGGGCTGGTCGTGGGGGATCTGACGCTCGGCGACGTCGATCAGGAGAAGGGCGTCGGCTTCGTTCTGAATGGGGGAGATTTCTCGCTGCTGGAGGGACTGTCTGCCATCGATCACACCCGGGCGCGAGCGATCAGCGGTTCCGGGCTGGTGGTGGGAGAGAGTCACATCCCCGAGGTCGGCGTCTCGGACGCCGTCTTCTGGATCCTCCGCTGAAGTCGACCTGGCAGGACGGGCGCGAGCATCCCAAGTTGGCTCCGCTCGGGGCGAAGGCGCCCGGCGTGCCGGTCGCTCGTCCCTCTTCTCCACATACACCCGGAAGTCACGATGACGTCGCCCGCACTCGTCCGGTACGGCTTATTGCTCGCTTTCGTCTCGACGGCGGCCACGTGCACAGAACGCGAGACCGTCACCGGTGAATCGGCTCAGGGGGCCGCGTCGGGGAACCCCATCTCCGGCGAGGGCCTGCCCAACCCGAACCCCGTCGTCGTCCGCAACTGGGGGGAGCTCCCCGAAGGTCGGACGTGGGGAACCACCGCGGGCATCGACATCGATCCCACCGACGGACACGTCTGGGCCTACGAGCGGTGTGGCTCCGGTGGTCTCGGCGGCGGGGGGATGGACTGCGACAGCAACCCCGTCGATCCCGTCTTCAAGTTCGACCGGAACACGGGCGAGATCCTCGCCAACTTCGGCGCCGGCCTGATGGTCATCCCCCACGGCATCCACGTGGACAGCGCGGGGAACGTCTGGGTCACGGACTTCACCGCCAACGCCGAGGGCACGAAAGGTCACCAGGTCTTCAAGTTCAGCCCCGAGGGAGAGGTCCTCATGACGCTGGGCACGCCGGGCGTCGCCGGTACCGGTCCCGACGAGCTCAATCAGCCCAACGACGTGGTCACCGCTCCCGACGGAAGCATCTTCGTGTCCGACGGCCACAGCGGTCAGAACCAGACCAGCCGCGGTGAGATCCAGGCCGCTCGCGAGGCCGGGCTCACGGGCCGCATCATCAAGTTCGACGCCCAGGGCAACAAGCTCATGGAGTGGGGCCGGATCGGGTTGGAGCACGGCGAGTTCCGAACGCCGCACGCCCTGGCCTTCGACTCCCGGGGTCGCCTGTGGGTCGCGGATCGGGGGAACCACCGGATCGAGATCTTCGACCAGGAGGGCAACCATCTCGACTCCCGGTATCTCTACGGGCGGATCAGCGGAATCTTCATCACCGACGACGACATGGTCTATGCCATCGACTCCGAGTCGAGCCCCCTGAACCACCCCAACTGGCTGAACGGCGTCCGCGTCGGCCCGGTGGACGAAGATCGGATCGTGGCGTTCATCCCTCCGTTCGAGCGGGAAGACCGGCTGGACCAGGGGACGGCGGGTGAAGGCGTGGCCGTGGACGCCGATGGAAACGTCTACGCCGCCGAAGGACCCAACTCCCTCGAGTGGGCCGGCGGCGCCTTCACGAAGTACGAAGGGGGAAGCTGACGAAAGGTCGGAGCACCCTGGGTCGGTGAGGGCGCCGGATCCTCACGGCCTCTCGTCCGTCTACGCCCCCGACGCGCCCATGCCGGGCGTCCTCACCCGCGGGCCAGGTCCGGTGACGGTCTGGCTGGTCCTGTCGACGGTGTCCCCGGGGTGGCTTGCGGCGCAGTCCCTGGATCGCCCGCTCTTCCAGGAGGTGGAGCGGTGGGGGCGTGTGGTGGCTCCGGGCGTCGAGCACGTGCGGCTGACGGGTCGAGCCGGCCCCGACGCCGCTCCCTGGAGGGCCCATCTCCCTCGGGTGGACCTTCGACGGTCCCGGCTCGAGGTGGCCTTGGCGCTGGATCAGGTCGTGGGTCAGGAGGCGCCTTCGTCGGCGGTACGGCGCCGGGGCGCCATCGCGGGGGTGAACGGAGGCTTCCCCGTGTCCGACGATCCCTGGAACGTCGTCCCTGGAGATCCCGACGGCTTCGTCGTCGTGGAGGGTGAGGTCGTCAGCGAGGGGGTCGCGGATCGTCCGGCCATCGGGTTCTGCACGGACGGTGGACGGCAGCGCGTGGAGGTGGTCCGCCCGCGGGTCCATGTGGGCGTGAGGTCCTCGGACGGCGTTCTCGAGCCGACGGGCCTGAATCGCGCGCGGGAGGAAGACGACGATTTCGTCGTCTACACGCCGCGCTGGTCCAGGACGACGCTCGCGGAGCCCGGCGGCGTGGA
>JAWVZK010000150.1:0-8445 GCA_033722275.1 Longimicrobiales bacterium
CTGCAAATCCTTTATCCCCGGTTCGAATCCGGGCGGCGCCTCTAGGAGCGGACGGGTTGTTCTGCCTTGGAGGGCAGGATCGATCCGTCCGCTTTTCTTTGGCCTCAGGTTGTGCGCCGGCGGGATTCAGAGGCCGCGCGGGAGCGCGGGCTCGCCGTGGCCGAACGCCACGCCTTGGTCGTCCTTACCTCACGCGACTGTCCCCCGCCTCGAGGTCCGAGCGCGTTGGCGCGCGCTTTTCATGCGCGTTAGAATGGTCGGAGCGAGCCCGTTGGGACGTGCATCGGGGCCAGAGATGCCCACTTCTGGGAGGTCCGATGGTCAACATCGTGCGAGGCCCTCTCGTGGCCGTCGCGTTCCTGCTCTTCGGTTGCTCCGGCGTCGCCGACGCTCCCAGAACGCCGGGTCCTCTAGAAGGTGTCTGGTCCGTGGCCGTGGTGGAGCCCGAAGGCGCTCCACCCATCGATCCTGCCCAGCCGGGGATGTACATCTTCACGGCCGATCACTACAGCGCGGTCTACACACCAGGGCCGGAGCCGCGCTCGAAGGCGGCGACGTCCTTCCAGCCGACACCGGAGGAGATGGTCGATCAGTTTCAGTCCATCATCGTCAACGCGGGACGCTACGAGATCGACGGAGCTTCCATCACGTTCCGTCCCATCATCGCCAGGAGTCCCGGCTTCGTGGGGGGACGTCTTACGGGGGCGTTCGACGTGTCCGGGGACACCTTGACGCTTCGCCATGAGCGTCTATTCGATCAGGAGGGTGCCGAGCTGTCGGAGTTCGGAGAGCGACTGACTTTGGTCCGGATCGAATAGCGGTCCGACGGGCTCGCGCGAGCGCGCTCGGGTGTCCCTTCGGCGCAGGGAGGGCTTCTTCGGCGCAGGGCGAGCGTCGCCCTTCGCCATCTTGTTGCCCACCATGGCCGGTCGGTCGGTCACCGCCGAGCGTCCATGACGGGATCTGAACTGGTCTCTGGAACGCAGAAGACGTGGAGTCGATCCATCTCATCCGCCGAAACCTCGCCCTCAGCGAGACGATCGTCCTCGCGCGGATCGAAGAGATGCGAGAACATTGCATGACGCCCCCCACGCCGAACGGTGGATGCCACACCCTGTGGGTGCTCGGCCACCTGGCGTACATCGAGTCCCTGATCGTCCGGACGTTCATGTTCGGTGAGTCGAACCCGCTGGCGCACTGGGAGGAGGTCTTCGACGGAGCCGACGTGGCGCAGGAGTCGGAGCGGTTCCCCTCCTTCGACGAGGTCCTGGACACCTGCCGCGCGACGCGCAGCCGAACGGTCACGATCGTCGACACCTTCGACGAGCAGGATCTCCATCGACCGAGCTCCCGGTCGCCCGCGGGAGTCGAAGAGCTCTTCGGTACCTATCGGCGCTGTCTGCAGTATGCGTCGGACCACTGGTACATGCACCGCGGCCATCTGGCGGATGCACGTCGCGCGGCCGGTCTCGGACGGATGTGGTACTAGGCGCGTCGAAGAGCGGTGCAACCGTCCCGTGGATGGGTCAGAAGACCGTGAGGACCGGGGTCTACGTCGGATGACGTAGTACACGTCCTCGGCGCGCGCTCCGAGGTTGTGGTGATGGTCCATCCTCGCCGCCCTCGCAGCAGACTGATGGGACTCGACCACGGCCGACCCGTACGAGCCGTTCTGGGGAACATCATGGCCCTCGTTTCGAGATCCACGAAGGCTCGCTCGTGGGTGACGTGAGCATCCGCTGTCTCCGTCCTCACTGGCACGCCGGCTGCAACGAACCGGAGCGTCCGTGGGTCAGGCTCCGCGCCGACGGTCAGCTCTTCCAGGCGGAGGGGACCGACGACGAGCTGGTCGGCGTTTTCCGGTGGCGCGTCGATGGGGTGATCGTACTGCACGGGACCTGGCGGGGAGCCCGACCCTGACGGCGCCCCCTTGCGCCGGCCCTCCACGGGTCCGAGGCTGAGGTCGATGTTCTCTCAGACGCCAGAGCTCTACGACGCGGTCTACGGCGCGTTCAAGGACTACGAAGAGGAATCCCGTCGAGTGGCTCGACTGCTCCAGGAGCTGGCGCCCGGTGCCCGGGAGATCCTGGACGTGGCGTGTGGTACCGGTGAGCACGCTCGGCACCTCCAGCGCGACCACGGCTATCGGGTGACGGGTCTGGACATCGAGCGCGCCTTCGTGGAGCTGGCTCGTGCCAAAGTCCCCGAGGCCGCCTTCCATCACGCCGACATGTCCCGCTTCGACCTGGGGACCCGGTTCGACGCCGTCGTCTGCCTGTTCAGCTCCATCGGCTACCTCATCGAACCGGAACGGCTGGACTCCGCGTTCCGCTGCTTCGCAGATCACCTGAAGAGCGGAGGCGTGGCCGTTATCGAGCCCTGGCTCACGCCTGCCGATTGGAACCCCGGCCAGGTTCACGTGCACCGAGGGGAGACGGGAGACGTGCAGGTCGTGCGGATGAGCCATTCCTCCGTCGAAGACCGGATCTCCCGGATCGAGTTCCACTACCTGGTAGGCTCGGTGGAGGGTGTCGAGTACCGGGTGGAGGAGCACCGCCTGGCGCTGCGGGAGGTCTCGGAGGTGTCCGACGCGCTCGAACGTGCGGGTTTCGAATCGGTGCGCTTCGACGAGGAGGGATTGAACGATCGGGGTGTGATCCTGGCGCGCCGCGCGGAGAGAAGATGACCCGAGGTCTCTGGGCCCGGCTGGCCCTGGTGGTGCTGGCGATCCTGCTGGTCCTCGTCCTTCTCGGCTCGTAGTCTCGAAACGCGCCGGTCCGGCCCCGAGTCCTCTTGCGACTCCGGGCGCCCGGTGGGTCGAGGTCCCTTCACTTCCTTGCGGGTGCGTTCACTCTCTTGCGGCCGAGGTCCGGAGCGCGACACCATGCGTTGGTCGGCGCCTGGCTTCTCTCGCGCGAGCGACTGCGCTGGAGCTCGCCCATGCGACCCCTCTCCACTCCCACAGGGAAGTCATCACTTGGCATCGAAGAACGGACGCGCTCCGCTGTGGACGGTCGTCGTCCTCGCCGTTTCTTGCGGCCTGGCGCACCCCTCTGCGGCCGCGGCGCAGAGGACGAACCCACCGGACGACCCGGACCTGTCGCTGCTGGTGCAGGAGCTGCGACGCCTCGAATCTCTCTCGGGGGGCACCCTCGGGGTGGCCGCCATCCACTTGGAGAGCGGTCGCGAAGCGTACCTGAATGCCGACGAGCCGTTTCCCATGGCCAGCACCTACAAGGTGCCCATCGCCGTCCAGCTCCTTCATCGGGTGGAGGCGAGCTCGCCTTGAGCGACATGGTCACGATGGAGCCCGACGACCTGCATCCGGGGAGCGGCACGCTTTCGCGGCTCTTCGACGATCCGGGGGTGGCGCTCTCCCTGCGCAATCTCATGGAGCTCATGCTTCTCATCAGTGACAACAGCGCCACCGATCTCACCCTGGCGGCCGCCGGTGGCGCGGGCGCGGTCACCGAGCGCATGCGGGCCCTGGGGATCGACGGCATCCGCGTGGATCGACCCACGTCTCTCTTGATCGCGGACTACCTGGGCGTCGAGGGGATTCCGGAGCACGGACGTATCACCCCGGAGGCGTGGGACCAGCGGGTCGAGGAGGTCGACGACTCGGTCCGCCGGGCGGCGAGGGAGACCTTCTCGGAGGATCGCCGGGACACCGCGACGCCCCGGGGCATGGCCGAGCTGCTGCGACAGATCTGGGCCGGGGAGGCGTTGGACGAGGAGCACACCCGAATGCTCCTGGACGTGCTCCGTCGTGTGGAGACCGGGAGCGGGCGGATCAAGGGATTGGTGCCCCCTGGCACGGTGGTGGCGCACAAGACGGGGACCATCGGGCCCACGACCAACGACGTCGGGATCATCTATCTTCCGGGGGATGCCGGACACGTGGTCACCGTGGTGTTCGTCAAGGACTCGGAGGAGTCGACGTCGGAGCGCGAACGGGCCATCGCCCATGTCTCGCGGGCCATCTACGACTATTTCCTCTTCCATCCATACGGCTGACGCGATCTTCACCGCGAACCGACCCCATCCGAGACGGAAGTCCACCTCTTCGACTCGGAGGATGATGACGAAGCCGACGAGGATCCCGGGTGAAGGCCCTACGGCTGGAGACGGGTGAGGTGGTCGGCCTGGTTGCCGGGCGTTTTTCCCGCTTCGCCGACGGCCGGCTCCTCTACCTCAGCCCGGACGGCACCACCATACTCACCGCCCGCTTCGACCGGGATGACCTGGTCCTGGCGTCGGATCCCGAGCCCCTGGTGGACGGGCTTCTGGGGGGCTCTTCGACGCTGGCCCTGGGGTTCGCGGTCTCTCGCACCGGCGTTCTCGCGTACGCGCCCCGCCGTCGCTGGGAGATGAGGTGGGCGACGGCGAACGGCGAGCGAGCCGAAACCCGTGTACGATCATCGAACGGGGATCGGGGCCGCCTCGGTGAGTCGGTCGGGCTCTGTCGTGGCATTCTCGACCGTGGTCCAGCGGTACACGGGACGGGCCGGTAGGAGCGGACCTCTACGCCCTGCGGCCGGATCGCGAGGACCAGGCGCGGGAGATCCTCCGAACCGACGGATATGGGGCAAGGGCGGTAGCCCTCGATCCCTCCGGTGAGTGGGTGGCGTACACCACCGCCGCCAGTGGCCATCCCGAAGTCCTGCTCAGACCGTTCCCCGACGTGACCACGGGTCGGATCCAGGTCTCGAACGAGGGTGGAACCTCTCCACTCTGGTCGCGGGACGGCTCGACCCTCTACTACGTGAACGGTGAACGGGAGGTGGTGGCGGCCGAGATCACGAGCCGGGCACCCCTCCGTGTCCGGAGGCGCACGCTCTTCTCACTGGGACGCTACCTATCGTCGCCGGCGGTGGTGACGTCGGGCGGCGAGTTCCTCGTCCGTCACTCCGAGCCGGAGATCGTCCTCGTCCTCAACTGGACACGGCTTCTGGAGTGACCATCGGTGCCTCGCCGGTACATTCCACCCGGGCCCGAGCGGACGGCGTGACCGGGATCCTCGGCGGGAGGGCCGATCCCACGTAGACCGAGCAGCCGGTATCGCGGCCCAGCTCTTCGTGGAAGACCGTCGCCGACCATCCGGTGGCCGACGCGGAGAGCGTCAGCTCCATCCCCGCGGAGGGCTCGAACCCGAGAGATCCGAGAGACGAAGCGTAGGTGCCGCGATCGAGGAAGTGCAGCGCTTGTGCGGCCTGGAGATTCTCGAGCTCGAGTCGCATGACCGAGACCTGTGCCTGCGTCCGCGACTCGGACCAACGGGGAAAAGCGATGGCGGACTGGGCGCCCATCAGGCCGACGATGGCCCAGAGGGCGCTGGCGGCCAATCCGTCCATGAGGATCTCCACCATGAGGAATCCATCCTCCGACCCCTTCCGCCGCTTCCTGCGGAACAGCGACAGTGGGAAGATGCGTACCCTGGGCTTCATCCTTGTATCTCTCCTTTGACCGCGCCCCCTTCACGCTGGCTCAGTTACGTGTGAGTGCCCGCCCGCCCTAACACTCCACTTTCCCCGGATGGGTCACATCTCGACGTGGATCCCACCCGTCCGAGCCCTTCCCCCAACGAGTGGATGTCCTCGCCGAGGGGGCCGATAGATCGCCATGTCCGGGGCAAAACGCAAGCCGCCGTGCACGGATGGAGCGGGTCGGATTCCCCCTCGGGGCAGGCCAGGGACCTTGGACGCGGCAGCGGTTGAGGACGACGGACGGATACGACAGAATCCGTACATGATCGAATCGACCCTTCGAACGTGGATCCTTCTTCTGGTCACCTTCGGCTCCGCCTGCGGGGGCGACGACACCGTCGTGTACGTCCCGGGTCCCGGCTTCGTCGAGGATCTGCATCTGATCACCGGACGCGGGTTCACGCCCCGGGTCGAGGTCGGCGAGCCGTTGGTTCTCCATGCCCAGCGCCGGTCGGGGCCATGGATTCCCGCGGAGCGCCGGCGGGTGGGCGACGAGGAGTGCGTGTCCCCGATCCTCCCCCCCCAGCTCGAGGCGGAGGTCGCTGCCCGTGTGACCTGGCTCGTCGATCCGCAGGGGCGGGCGACGCTGAACGCCGGAACGGAGGCCGGAACCATGGAGGTCCGCTTTGACGGGCCGGGAACGTACTTCGTCACCGCGCAGGCCCCATCCCCGTGCGGTGATCCGCTCCGGGGAGACACCCTCGTGATCACGGTGGAGGGGTAGGAGCCTCCCGAGCTTGCAGCGGGAAGTCCGCCGACCCAGAATCAGCCGAGCACCGGAGAAGAGCTTCGGTGCTCCGCCGCCGGCTCGTCCGCCCGTCCCGCGGGGGAGGGGCTGAAGCGACGACGCCGGGGCTGGGCGCCGGAGTCGACTGCGACCCGTGAGGAGGCGCCCCTTTGGCGACCGGAGCCGCCCGACCCAAGCCCGTGCAGCTCGAGAAGGAGCTCGGTCTTTGGGACGTGTACGCCCTCGCGACCGGAGCGACCCTGAGCTCCGGCTTCTTCCTGCTTCCCGGACTCGCCGCCGCCGGAGCCGGGGCCGCGATGCCCGTCTCCTACCTGCTGGCCGCGTTGATCCTCGTGCCCGGGCTCGTCAGCAGTGTCGAGCTCACCACGGCCATGCCCAAGGCCGGCGGCGTCTACTATTTCCTCGACCGGAGCATGGGCCCCCTCGTGGGCACCATCGGTGGATTCGGCACGTGGATCGCCCTGGTCCTCAAGGCGGCCTTCGCGCTGTATGGTGTCGGTGCCTACCTGCAGCTCTTCTTCCCGGATCTCCAGATCGGCCCCGTAGCGGGTGCTCTGGCCATCGCCTTCGGCATCGTCAACTATCTGGGGGCGAAGAAGACCGGGACGTTTCAGGTGATGCTCCTCGTCGGGCTCGGCGTCCTCCTGCTCTGGTTCTGCGGTGTCGGCGTGCTGGAGATGGAGGCGTCCAACTTCGCGACGTTCTTCGACACCGAGGCCTCGGGCCTCATCGCCACCTCCGGTCTGGTGGTCGTCAGCTACATGGGGCTCACGAAGGTGGCCAGCGTCGCCGAGGAGGTGAAGGATCCGGAGCGGAACCTGCCGCTGGGCACGTTCCTCTCGTTCGGCACCGTCATCCTCGTATACGTCGTGGGCACCGGGGTCATGGTCGGCGTGGCCGGAGCCGACACGCTTGGAGCGAACGGGGGGGACCTGAAGCCCGTGGCCACGGTCGCGAGGATGCTCGCGGGACCCGCCGGCGCCGTGGTGATGACCATCGCCGCTCTGCTCGCCGTCTCTTCCGGCGCGAACGCCGGCGTGCTCTCGGCCTCCCGCTATCCGCTGGCCATGGGACGGGACCGTATCCTGCCCGCCGTCCTCGGTCGTGTGGGGCAGAAGGGGACGCCGACGGTGGGGATCGTCGTCACCGTCGGGCTCATCCTGCTGAGCGTGACCCTGTTCGACCCCACGAAGATCGCCAAGCTCGCGTCGGCCTTCAAACTCGTCATGTTCGCTCTGGGCTGTCTGGCCGTGATCGTCATGCGAGAGAGTCGCATCGAGTCGTACGATCCCGGGTACAGGTCGCCGCTGTACCCCACCATGCAGATCCTCGGCATCCTGGCGCCCTTCTGGCTCATCGTCGAGATGGGGCTCCTTCCCACGGTCTTCACGGCGGGACTCATCACGCTGGGGGCTCTCTGGTACCGGCATTACGCCGGTGAGCGCGTGGACCGCGAAGGGGCCATCTTCCACGTCTTCGAGCGCCTGGGCCGACAGCGGGACGACCGGCTGGATCTGGAGCTGCGGGAGGTCATCAAGGACCGGGGCCCCCGGGCCGAGGATCCGTTCGACGCCCTCTTCGCCGCGGCCCACGTCCTGGACTACGACGGCACCCTGGATTTCGAGTCCCTCGTCCGACGCGCGTCCGACCGTCTGGCCCAGGATCTTCCCGTCCCGGCCGACCGGCTCTACCGGGGCTTCCTCGACGGAGCGCGGCTCGGGGCCACACCGGTGGCCCACGGTGCGGCACTTCCACACGTGCGACTGGACGCGGTCCGGGAGCCCCGCCTCCTCCTGGCGCGGGTCGTCGAGGGCGTGAGGCTCGACGAGGGCATCGAGCACGGCCCGGTAGACGAGCCGGTGCGGGCCATCTTCTTCCTGGTGGGTCCTCGGGAAGATCCGGGACGCCATCTGCGGATCCTCGCCCAGATCGCGCGACGGGTGGATCAGGCGAGCTTCATGCGGACATGGCTCGGCGCCGACTCCGAGACGCGCATCAAGGAGGCGCTCTTCCGCAATGACCGACTCCTGGTCGTGACTCTGGACGGCGCGTTGGGTGAGGAGCTCGCAGAGCGCCCCGTTCGTGATCTCGAGCTCCCGGAAGGGACGCTGGTGGCCATGATCCGACGGGACGACGAGATGATCATCCCCAAGGGGGACACGATGCTCCGCCGCGGAGACCGGCTCACGATTCTCGGCGGCCCCGCTGGGC
>JAWVZK010000151.1:0-8273 GCA_033722275.1 Longimicrobiales bacterium
AAGGGGGATCCGACGACCGTAAGCGCCACACATGGAAGGGCTTTCCCACCCGTCCGCAGACGGGCATGAAGAAAAGGCGTCAGTGTGGCCGGAGCGGCGCACCTGTGCGCGGCATCGATGAATCTAGCTCGGTGGGCGCGCTCGCATCAGAGGGGGAGATGACGTGTCGACGTCGAAGGGATCAGTCCGTCACCCCACAGAGCCGGACAGGCCTCATCGTCGGAGCCCCCGAGTGACCACCACGGAGCCGTGGTAGATGTTGGTCCCGACGGTGTGTCCCCGGAGGACCACGGACAGCTCGGCAGGGAGGGGATCCAGCTCCGCTCGACCCAGCAGAACATCGTCCACATGGCACTCGACCACTCCGTCCGGGCGAACCTGAACCGCGATTCCGATCCAGGGATCGCCAACCTCGAGCTCGGGTCGCGCCTCGAGAGGCTCCGGGCCGCAGGTCCAGCTGGTGTCGGGGGTCACGGGCTCAGGCCCCTGCACGCTGATCGCGGCATCCATCCGCACCAGCTCGACCCCCGCCAAGAGGTCCGGATCTCCCGAGACAACGCCCAGCTGCCAGATCTGCCAGGGGCTCCCCGTAAACGGCAGGTGGGCTTCCGTCTCGATGGTCAGCCCGCCGCGTCGGGGATCGAAGCGCTCGCGCGAAATCACGCCGCTGGCGTGATTGTAGTCACCGTTGCTCGAAAATACCGGTCGGTCTTCCCCCGGTGGCACGAGGGTCCTGGGCTCCGGCTGGCCGAAGGATCGCCAGCGACGTGCGGCGATCCCCTCACTCCAGTTCTCGATCAGGAGCGTGTCCACCGGCTTCCTCGATACCGTCAGGTGGGTCGTGTCGCTCCGGTAGCCTCCGGCGCTGGCCACGATCGCCGTCGTTCCCGGCTCGCGGCCGATGACGAATCCTGACGTGTCGACGCGGACGATGTGCTGGTCGAGGCTGGTCCAGCGCAAGGGGACATCCAAGGCGGCACCGCTTGCGTCCCAGACCTCGGCGGTGAAGAGGATCCCGTGTCCGGCTGGGACAACATCCCGATCGGTCCGAACATGAACCGAGTCCACATACCTCCGCGTGCCACCGTTCCACGCCACGATCGATGAAGGAGCACCTTGGGCGAGGCGGGCCAGCAGCTGGGGAGCGTCCCCGCCGTCGACGGCCACGGCCCAGATCTCGTACTCCATCTGCCTTCGGGTCACGTAGGCGAGCCACCGACCGTCGGGTGACCAGGCGATGTCCGCCACCCGTCGACCGGAGAGCACAGTCCTCGTCCGAGCGACGCTCTGATCCAGATCGACCACGTGGATGGCGTTTGGCTCGGGCGAGGGCTGCTGAAAGCCGAGTGCCAGGCGTCGGCCGCCAGGATCGAACGCATGGATGAACGGAGACGTGGGCAGGTCGAACCGCCCAGAGAGGTTCTCCAGCCGCTCGCCGTCGCTGTCCACGAGCCAGAGCGTGTGCGCGTGAAGCGAGTCCCTCCGAAAGGCGATGCGAGTGCCCAGAGGTGACCACTCGGGATTCTGGTCCTGGAAACGGGTCCGGCTGATCTGTCGGAGGTTCCCCGTCTCCGGATTCAGAGTGAACACGGCGGTAACGAAACGCGCCTCGTCGGTGCGCCAGCCACGGCTCAAGAGCACCGTCGTTCCATCCGGAGACCAGCCCGCCGAGGTGTCGTCCGTCCGTCCGCTGGTGAGCAGGAGCGTGTCTCCACCTTCGACGACACCGATCTTCAGGTGGGTCTCGTCTCCGTCGTCCACCCAGACATTGAGCAGCGGCGGCGGTAGATCGGCGGGATGTCCGTCCAGGGGTTGGATGTCAGCCGGCAACCCCATCCGGTCTGGCCACACGAGGCGGTGGGTGGCCACTCCGTTCCTGGTGGCGCCGATATAGAGCACCCCCTGGCGAGCGTCGGCCAGTGATGGTGTGGAGCTCGTGGGGAGTAAGGCCGGAAGGGGACCAAGGAGGAGGCCCGTGACTATGGCGCCCACCACCACGAGGCCCAGGATCCAGCGGGTCTGCCACGGGATCCCCGGCACCGTGTCGGGAGAGCCATGCCCGGCAGTCGAACGCTGCGACGGTGGCAACGCACGCGGCGCATGCGCCGCCGCCATGTCCAGGTGGATGCGCGCGGCGTCCGGGGCCGAAAGCGCGCTGGCCGCCTCGGCAGCGCTCAACGCATACCTCCGGGCGCGAACGGCATCGTCCGCCCGGTCGAAGTGGTACACCAGCCGGGCCAGCCCACCGGGACGCTTCGCCTCACCCAGAGCTTCCAGGGCGAGGCCGATGGAGCCGTGGTGCACCCGACGCCGCTCGTCGGGGATGTTCTGCTGGATCAGTCTCCGCAACTCGTCGTGGATGAGATCGAAGGAGTCGTTGGACGTGCGCCGGACGAGCCGTTCCTCCTCCAGCACGGAGAGCGCCAGCTCCGCCCGGGCTTGTGAGATGCCGAGCGTCCTGCTCAGGACCTCCACCGAGAGCTCGTCTTCGGCCACGGCCGCCACCTCGGCGCAGGCGCGCATCCAGGGAGCCAGGGACTCAAGGCGGTCCGTGAGCATCTTCCCGATGGTCTGCGGCAACTGGTCGATGGCGTCGTCGCTGTCCACGATCCAGCTTCCACGCTTCAGGAAGAGCACGCGCCTTCTGGCCAGGGCGTCGAGAAGCTCCGACAGGAAGAACGGGCTCCCTCCACTCTGACGGTGGAGATGGCGCACGAGGGTGTCCGCCAATGCGGGCTCGTCCAGCCGCCCCATGCTCTCCAGGATCTCCCGGACGTCGTCCGCCTCCAGGGCCTCCATCACCACGATGCGGGCGAGTCCGGAGGAGGCGAGGGATCGGGTGTAGCGGCGGGAGATCGGGGCGAGCTCGGCGGGCCGATAGGACACCGCGATGAGCACCGCCGCTGATCTGAGGCGATGGCTCAGGAAGTGGAGGAGCTCCAGGGTGGCCGCATCGGCCCAGTGGATGTCGTCGACGGCGAGGAGGATGGGTCCATCCTCCGCCACCGTCTCCAGCACGTGCGCCACGGACTCATGCAACCTCCGGCGGGAGGCCTCGGAGCCTTCCGTCGAAGACGACGGTGGGAGGTCCTGAAACACGTCGTGCAGGCCCGGGAGGATGCGAGCGGTCTCACTCAGCCACTGGCGGCCGACGCGGTGTAGGCCGGATCGGTCGAGCACGCCCGACAGCGCCTGACCCACCGCACCGTACGGGACCGATTGCTCGGGCTCGTAGCATTTGGCGAAAAGGACTACGCCGCGGCTCGCTTGTACCCGCCGCCGAAGCTCGGTGAGCATCCGGGTCTTGCCCAACCCCGCGGCGCCCTCGACGAGCATCGTCTCCGAGTCCCCGCCTTCCGCATCCTGCCATGCCGACTCGACGACAGCCCACTGCTTCTCCCTTCCCACGAAGGGAAGCTCACCCTGATCCTCCAGCCTCCGCGTACGCAGGTAGCGGGTGAGCTCGGACGCGTAGTGCCGGAGTCCCGCTCCGGGCTCGTCGCCATCCTCGGCGAGACGCCGGACATACGCGGCGTAGCGTGAGGCCGCCGCGGCGTGACGTCCAGCCGCCGCCAGAGCCTCCATCACGAGCCGCATCGCATCGTCCGAGTACGGATCGAACCTCGCCAGCGACTCGGCGACGTCCAGCGCTCGATCCGGGCATCCCTCGCGGAGCAGCTTCCCGGCCAGTCGGCACCCGACGGTGGCGCGCAGAGATCCGAAGCGGGAGCGCTGCGCCTCGGCCCACTCCTCGAACTCCCAGGAGCCCGGCAACGTGAAGGACGCCATGAACTCGCCTGCCAGGAGGTCGTAGCTTCGCCTCAGCTCACCGGCCTCGGCCGCTCGCTCCGCTTCGAGGCAGTCAAGCCGCACCGATTCCGAGATCTCCAGGTCGTCGCCCGGGGTACGCAGAAGCTCAGGACCCTTCGTCGCAGCGCGTAGTCGATAGAGCGCCTGACTGAGGGAGTGACGGGCATCTTGTGGGGCGCTGTCGCTCCAGAAGAGCCGAGCCGCACGACTTCTCTCGACCCGTCCTCCGGGAGCGAGCGCGACGTATGCCAGGAGAGCGAGTGGCTTGCCCGCCTTCATGACGGGCTCGCGCGCCAACGCGTCACGATAGAGCGCCAGCTCCCCCATGCATCGACACCACGGAGACGCCGGGCGCGTCTCCTCGGCGTGACGGTCTGACCCCGGAGCGGAAGGCTCTTCGTCCATCGGTCGGCGCGGCATGCTTCGTCCTCCCACCTCAGCGGGTCGCCGCGCTCGCGAGTACGCCGCGACCCCCTCTCAGGACACGAGACGGGCTCCGGCTACCCCCTGTCAAGTCGGTCCCCTCAGGGTGGGGCCGACTCCATCCCTTCCGGAGCCCTCCCCACCCAACCACCGCCGCGTGGAGAGACTAGGGGTCGATCCGGCTCCAGAGGACTGCGGTCTTGCCACTCATGCCGACGACGAGGCTGGCGTCGGCGTTCATGCCGTGAGCCACGTCGTCCTTGTCACGGCCGGATGCCTGGGACGGGAGCATCAGGAGATCGCCGGCAGCGGTCCAGAGAATCGCGTTATGCCTGCCCTTCATCGCGCCTTCACCCACAGCGTCCCCGCTCGCGTTGACGTCGTGGAGCTCCGATGGGAAGTCGAGGCTGCGGGAGGACGTGACCCCGCAGGACGCCAGCTCGACGGTCCACACCTTGCCGAGTTGCTCGCGCCCGGCGGAGGCGCCGGCGACGTGTACGTACCCTGCCTGAGTGCTGGGTGCAACCGCGTTCACATGACCCAAACCCACGTCGCAGATCTCGTATTCCGGTCCGTGCCAGATCACCAGATGGGACTCCAGGTTCTGATCATGGGCGAAGCCCGCGATGGCCCCGTCCTCTCCGACTGCATAGGCGCCAGCACGCTGCCCGGGCACCAGGGGCGGGAGAGAGGGCTGGAGTGTGCCGTTCTTCCAGTAGACGGCCTCGACCTGCGCTTCGCCGTCGACCGAGCCGATTCGGGACCCTACGATGATCTCGTCGGTGCCGACCAACGCCATGTCGTGCGCCCTCGTCTGCCACTCCGGGTCCCCGGCGTCGAGAAGGCTGGCTGCTCCGGTGCCGAGCTCCCATCGGGTCGCCCCGGCTTCCGTCCTCCCTACCGCAGCGCCAGAGCTCACCACCGCCGTGGCCGCGCCCCATGTCGCGCCTGGGGGCATGTCGAGAGAACGGACGGAGACGTCCGCCGCGTCGACGCTCCAGATGGTAGGTGCATCAAGACCGGAATCGGGCCCAAAACTCGACCCGACGATCTCCGCGGAGCCGCTGGGCCCGGTCAGGTCCCACGCCCTGCTGCGCGTGTGTCCCTCGGCCGCCCCCAGATCCACGAGGTCATAGGAAGGACCGGCACTCCCGCCATCGTCCCCTCCGTCCCCGGGGCCACCCCCGTGACCGCTCCGGTGATGGAACTGCGGATCCGGGCTGTCCGACGGGACCGTGAGGCCTTCGGAGCACGCTGCCGTCAAAATGATCAAGACGAGGCCTAGAGTACGGCCCGGAAAGTGGGAATTCGGCATGGAAGGCATGGTTCCCCCTGCTTGTTGAAGCGCGGTCGATCGAGCATCCGTGACGGAACGCGATCCACACCGGGATCGGTGTTTCGTCTTGCCTACTCATCTACATGGGGGGTATCACACAACCATCACGCGACGGCCGGCGAGACCGGAAAAGGAGGACACAGCGGTCGTGTATCCTTTTTTGCTGCAATGGGTTGGAGCGACGAACCCGAAAGGTCGAAAGCCGCCCGCTCGGGGACGGCCGGATGGAGCTGCGGGCGGCCTCCCGCCGTCCTCGCTCTTCTCGCGGAAATAGTGGCCTGCTCTTCGAATCCCAGGCAGACCGCTCGGCTGAGCTGCGGGCGGCCTCCGGCCGCTCCTCGCTCGTCTCGCGGAATCCCCCGGCTGCCCTCCGAATTCCTTCCGCGCCGCTCGGCTCGAACCGTCGGCGGCTCCGCCGCTCGCCGGTTCTCATCCGGGGCACCTACGAAGAAAGGCCCGAATCGCTTCCGCGATCCGGGCCCTCAGTCGGGACGGCCGGATTCGAACCGGCGACCCCTGCAACCCCATTGCAGTGCGCTACCGGGCTGCGCCACGTCCCGAGGAACGGGAAACTAAACCTTCGAGGGCTTCACTGGAACCCGCGCCGGGAATCGGGACGGCTCGAAGTGGGGGGCTGGGGTGTAACTTGTGGCGCGGCCCGGACCTGCACCGACACCCATGGACACCACCATCACCGACGACGCCCGCGACGTGACCCTCCGGCCAGAGGCTTGGACCTGGCACCTGCTGGGGCTCGTCAATCCGCTTCTCGTCATCGCCGGCAACCTGGTGGGCGGGCCGTGGGTCCTCACGGGGCTCATCTACATGCTGGGGCTGGGGCCCTTCCTCGACCTCGCCTTGGGCCGGGCCGAGCGACCGCGGCCGCCGAGGAAATCGGGCAGGCCCTTCGACGCGCTGCTGTACGTCCACGCCGTCCTCCAGTTCGTGGCAGTGGGGACGCTCCTCTACCGCGCGGCCATGGACGGGAGCGCCTGGACGACCTGGGGCGCGGCAGGCAGCACGGGGCTCTCGTCGGGCGTCTCGGGCATCATCGTCGCCCACGAGCTGGGTCACCGGCGGCCCCGGTCCTTCGCCTGGTGGGTGGGTCAGGCCAACCTCCTGTCGGTCCTCTACCTGCACTTCACCACCGAGCACAACCACACCCACCACCGGCTCGTGGCGACGAGGGAGGATCCGGCGAGCGCCCGACGCGGTGAGTCGCTCTGGGCCTTCGTGGTCCGGACCGTCCCCGGCCAGTTCATCGACGCCCTGGGCGTCCAGGCGGCGAAGGGCAGATCCGGATGGCGGAACCCGGTGGCTCGGGGGATGGTGCTACAGGTGGCGCTGGTGGCGGCCGTCGGGCTGCTCCTGGGCCCCTGGGTGGCTCTGGCCTTCGTCCTGCAGGCGGCGCTGGCCGTCTTCCTCCTCGAGTACATCAACTACATCCGCCACTACGGGCTCCATCGGGAGGTCGACGAGCGGCAGACCGAGCGCCACTCGTGGCAGTCGGAGGAGCGGTGGTCCCGGTGGACCCTCCTCGAGCTGACGCGTCACCCGGCGCACCATCTGAAGGCCAGCGTCCCGTTCTGGAAGCTCCGGCCCTACGAAGGGGCGCCCTCCCTCCCGTCGGGCTACTACGGATGCTTCTGGATCGCGGTGATCCCTCCCCTCTGGCGTCGGATCATGGACCCCCGCATGCCCGAGGGTGACGGCGGCGCCTGAAGCGGCAGACCTCCCCGCACAGGGACGACCGATCGTCCCTCCTCCAGGCCTCGCCCTCCGCCCTCAGCGCCGGGGCTCGGCCTCGAAGAGCTTCACCATGTCGAGGAAGACGTTGTACTCCCGGGTCATCCGGAAGCCCGCCGCCTCGACGTTCTCGGCCGTCCTCCGGTTGATCTCGGGGCCGATCCTGCGGACCAGCGGATTCATGAGATCCATCATGAGGCCCAGGTAGGGGTTGGACGGGCGTACGTGCTCGAACATGAGGAGGCGGCCGTCATCATGGAGCACGCGACGGAGCTCGCGGAGGCCCGCCACGGGCCGGGGCACGGAGCAGAAGGTGCACGACGTCAGCACCGTGTCGAAGGCACCGTCGAGGAAGGGAAGTCGGGTCACGTCGGCCTCGACCAGGGTCAACGGCGCGGCGCTCTCGCTCGTACGCCCGCTCGCCCTCCGCAGCATCCGATGGGAGAAGTCGATGGCCGTGACGTCGACATCGGGAGGGAGGTATTTGAAGTCCAGCCCGGTCCCGGCTGCCACGAGGAGCGTCCGGCCCGTCGCCCGGGAGAAGAGATGGCGCTTGTACGCGCCGTATCTCAGATGCTCCCCCCGGCCTCCGGCATCCAACGTGCCCGCCGCCCGGTCCCATTTGCGGATGGCCTGCCGGGTCTCCCCGGCCCTCCTCCGCTCAGCCACGTGCGACCTCGCCGCCCAACGTCCGGTCCAGGGCGTGGAGGAGGAGCTGGACGATGAGTCCCACCAGGAGGCCCTCGAAGGCCGCGCCTCCCGGAGATGCGCTCCCCGTCATGGCGCCGGTCATGCCGGCGAGCATGCCGGCCTGCATGGAGAGGACGAGGATCTCGAAGCCACCCGCGAGCCAGGAGAAGAGCGCCACCAGGGGCAGCGTCGAGACCGCGCCCAGCACCATCCCCATCAGCATCTGTGCGAGGAAGTGGAAGTCCGATGGGACCGCCATCCACGCCAC
>JAWVZK010000152.1:0-8232 GCA_033722275.1 Longimicrobiales bacterium
CACCGCCGTTCATCAGCGGGACGATCGACAGCATCTTGGCGCTCGTGCCCACCTCCAGAATCGGGAAGAGATCCGTGAGGTAGTCGCGCAAGACGTTGCCTGTGACCGAGACGGTGTCATTGCCCTCCCGGATGCGCTCGAGGGAGAAGTTCATGGCCTCGACCGGCGCCATGATCTTCAGCTCGAGACCATCGGTGTCGTGGTCCTCGAGGTAGCGCTCGACCTTCTTGATGAGCTCGGCGTCGTGGGCGCGGTCCTTGTCGAGCCAGAATACCGCCGGCGCGCCGGTCTCCCGGGCGCGGCGCACTGCGAGCTTGACCCAGTCGCGGACCGCGTCGTCCTTGACCTGGCAGGCTCGCCAGATATCACCCGGCGAGACGTCGTGGCTCGTCAAGGTCTCGCCGCTCTCGGTGACGATGCGGACGGTGCCGGCAGTGTCGAGCTCGAAGGTCTTGTCGTGGGAGCCGTACTCCTCGGCCTTCATGGCCATGAGCCCCACGTTCTGCACCGTTCCCATGCTCGCGGGATCGAACTGTCCCCGCTCCTGGCAGTCGCGGACCACCACGTCGTAGATCGGGGCGTAGCTCGAGTCGGGGATGACGGCCTTGGTGTCCTGGAGCTCTCCGTCGGCGTTCCACATGCGACCCGAATCCCGGATCATCGGGGGCATGGACGCGTCGATGATGATGTCGCTGGGCACGTGGAGGTTGGTGATCCCCCGGTCCGAGTCCACCATGGCCAGGTCCGGCCCCTCCCGGAGTCCCCGTCGGATCGCCTCCTCGATCTCCTGCCTCTCCTCTTCCGGAAGCTCACGGAGCTTCGACTCGATGTCGCCGAGACCGCTGGTGGGATCCGCCCCCAAGGCGTCCAGGGTCTCGGAGTGCCTGTCGAAGAGCTCGCTGAAATACGCCCGGACGGCGTGGCCGAAGATGATGGGGTCCTGGACCTTCATCATCGTCGCCTTCAGATGGAGGGAGAAGAGCACAGCGGATGTCTTCGCGTCCTGGATCTGCCGTGCGAGGAACTCGACGAGCGCCTTCTTGCGCATGACGGCACCGTCCAGGACCTCTCCGTCCGCCAGCGGGAGCGACTCCTTCAGCACGGTCACGGCGCCGTCGGCGCTCACGTGCTCGATTCGTGCATCCACCTCGGCACCCATCGTCACCGCCGTCTCGGTATGCCGGAAGTCGCCCCTGGACATGCAGACCACGTGGGTCTTCGAGTCCTCCGGCCACGGCCGCATCCGCGGCGGATTCCGTCGGGCGAAGGCCTTCACGGCGCGAGGCGCACGCCGATCGGAGTTGCCCTGACGGAGCACCGGGTTGACCGCGCTCCCCTTCGCCACGTCGTACCGCCTCTTCAAGGCGCGCTCCTCGTCGGTCTTCGGCTCCTCGGGGTAGTCGGGCAGCGGATATCCGGCCTCCTGGAGCTCCCGGATGCACGCCTTCATCTGGGGCACGGAGGCGCTGATGTTGGGGAGCTTGATGACGTTCGCCTCGGGCGTCTTCACCAAACGGCCCAGCTCCTCCAGATCGTCGGGGACCCGCTGCTCGTCGCTCAGAAGGTCCGGAAACCGCGCCAGGATCCTCCCGGCCAACGAGATGTCCCGGACCTCCACCGGCACCCCGGCGGCCCCTGCGAAGGCACGGATCACGGGGAGGAAGGCATCCGTGGCCAAGGCCGGCGCCTCGTCGGTCCAGGTATAGATGATCGGTGGCGATTGGCTCATGGGCGGACCGGTGTTCGGGGCGTGAGGGCTTCTCCGGGATGACGGCGACCCAGTATAGAGTCCCGAAGCCCCTTCGGCGACGCCTCCGCTCCCGGGGGCCGGGGCCGAGAAGATGGGAGATGCCGTCCAAGATGGGAGATGGCGTCCCGGACCTCCGCGTGGAGGCGTGCCCCCGGTCGGGCGCCATCGACGGCCGGGGCGCGAACGGCGCCCTCCGGAGCGCGGGACGCGCCCCCTCGGGGGAGCCGGGGGAACTGGGGGGACCGGATCGCGGAGCGGGCCGGACGGATCACCGGCCCGCCCCGACTCGGGTCAGATGGGCTCGACCAAAGCCACCAGGCGACGACCCTGGATCGTGTCGCTGCGTTGCTCCACCCGGGCGATGTCGGAAACCCCTTCGATCATACGATCCAGGGCCTTGATCCCGACCTCCGGCTGCCTCAGCTCCCGCCCACGGAAGCGGAGCACGAAGCGTACGACGTTGCCCTGCTCCAGGAATTTCCGGGCCCGCTTGAGCTTGACCTCGAAGTCGTGGTCGTCCGTGCGGGGCCGGAGCTGCACTTCCTTGAGCTCCACGGTGTGCTGGTTCTTCTTGGCTTCCCTCTTCGCCTTCTGCCGCTCGTAGCGCTCCTTCCCCCAGTCCATGAGGCGGACCACGGGTGGCCGGGCCTTCGCGGCGACCTCCACGAGATCGAGGTTGGTCTCGGCCGCTCTCTCCTTCGCTGTCTGCAGCGAGACGACGCCGATCTGCTCTCCGTCTTCGTCCACCAGTCGGACGGGGCTGATGCGGATGTCTTCGTTCACTCTTGGATTGTCGATGGGTTCTTCTCCATGCTGTGGATGAGTGTCGTTCCAGGACGCGCGGCTACACGCCCTTTCCTTCAATCTACATGAATGGGGGGGCTCAGGTTGCGAGAGCGGTCCCTCAGGGCCCCGACTCCGCCTCGGCCGCCAGGATCGAAGCCAACCCCTCGCGATACGTGGGGTGGCGCAGCGCGTACCCCAGCTCGGTCGCCAGACGCGTGCTCCGGACCCGCTTGTTCTCCTCGTAGAAGCTGCGAGCGGCAGGCGACAGCTCCGCCTCGTCCAGCGGTACCGGTGGCGGGGGCGCGCGTCCCATGAGCTCCGCGGCGTGGGCGTAGACGTCTGCAGGCGGCGCGGGCTCGTCGTCGCTCACGTTGAGGACCCCCACCACCCGAGGATGACGCATGCCGGCCACGACGGCGCCCGCGATGTCGTCGACGTGGATCCGATTGAACACCACGTCGGGCGACACGATGCTCCGAGCCGTTCCGTCCCGGAGACGATCCAGGGCGCTGCGTCCCGCTCCGTAGATGCCGGAAAGACGGAAGATCTGAAGAGGCACGTCCGCTTCCGTGGCGACTTCTCGCCACCCGCGTTCCGCCGCCAGGCGCATCCGGCTGCGGCTGGTCTCGGGTCGGGGACGGCTGGATTCGTCCACCCACGCCCCCTCCCGATCGCCGTAGACGCCGGTGGTGGAAAGGTAGCCGATCCATTCCAGACTCTCGGAGGCGACGACATCGGGGCGGTGGTGACGCAGCACCGGATCTCCCGAAGCCTGGGGCGGCGTCGACACGAGGACATGGCTCGCGGTGGCGAGTCGGGCCCCCACGCCCGGGGACGGCGCGTCGCCCCCGAAGACGTGACCCGAGATCCCCATGGCCTCGAGCTCGGCCACCCCCTCCGCCGAGCGACGCGTGCCGGACACGCGCCACCCGAGACGAAGCGCCTCTTCGCCGATGCGGCGGGCGCTGTATCCG
The DNA here is from genome assembly GCA_033722275.1 of Longimicrobiales bacterium. Lineage (GTDB taxonomy): Bacteria > Gemmatimonadota > Gemmatimonadetes > Longimicrobiales > Gaopeijiaceae > UBA2589. The sequence continues at coordinate 3,511 of JAWVZK010000152.1, forward strand.
TAGCCGAAGACGAAGAGGTGGGACATGGTCGCTCCTGAGCGTCGAGGAAGACGCTCGACTTCGAGGATGGCAGGAGGATCCGAATACGATGACGGGATCATCCGAAGAGGTGAATTCCCCCGCGCCAGGACGGGGCCTTTACCCGGCATACCGCCGATGGCGTCGGAAATAGACTACCATCATGGACAAGATTCAGCTGGCGACGGCGACGCTCGCGCTGCTGGCTTCGACCGGAAGCGTGGTCGCGCAGAGCCCCGCCGACTACGTCGACGCATCCGGCGCGGAGATCTACCGAAGCGCCTGCGCGAACTGTCATGGCGTGGACGGCACCGGACAGGATCCCGGCCTCCTCGCCTTCGAAGAGCCGATGCCCGACTTCACGGACTGCGACTTCGCCGTCCGGGAGCCCGACTCCGACTGGGTCGCCGTGGCCCACCGGGGTGGACCGACCCGCGGCTTCAGTCCGATGATGCCCGCGTTCGCGGGCGCCCTGACTCCGGAGCAGCTGCAGCGGGCCGTCGACCACATCCGGTCCTTCTGCGTCGACGACGAATGGCCGGAAGGAGAGCTGAACCTCCCGCGGGGCCTCCTCGTGGAGAAGGCGTACCCCGAGGACGAATGGGTGGTGGAAGGAGACGCCGACCTGGAAGGGGAGGGCGCCTTCGGCTCGGCGTTCGTCTACGAGCAGCGCTTCGGACCCCGAAGCCAGCTCGAGGTGAAGCTCTCGTACGGCTGGGCCCCGCATCCCGACGCCCCTGCGGGCCGGACCGACTGGGTGAGCGGCTTCGGGGACGCCGTGCTCGGGGTCAAGCACGCCCTCCATCATGACGGGAACACCGGCCGGATCCTGGCGGTGGCGGGCGAGGTGATCCTTCCCACGGGCGACGAAGCTCGCGGATTCGGAGCACCCGGCACGGCACTGGAGGGTTTCGTTTCGTTCGGGCAGATCCTTCCCGGTAGCGCGTTCCTCCAGGCCCAGTCGGGCGTCGAGGTCCCGCTCTACGACGAGGGGGAGCACGAGGGCTTCGCCCGCGCGTCCGTGGGCCGGACCTTCACCCGGGGACAGTGGGGGCGGGCCTGGTCTCCGATGATCGCCGTGCAGGCGGGGCGCGAGCTGACCTCGGGAGCGACCACGTCGTGGGACCTGATCCCCCAACTCCACGTGACTCTGAACACCCGCCAGCACGTCCAGGCGAACGTGGGCGTGCTCGTTCCCGTCACGGATGCGGATGTGCGTCCGGTACGCCTCCTGGCCTATGTCCTCCTCGACTGGTTCGACGGAGGATTCTTCGAAGGGTGGTGAATCATGTCTGAGCGGTTCCTCGTCGTGCCCTTCCTCGTGGCGCTCCTTCTCGGGACGATGCCGGTGATCCAGGTCGCCACCGACGAGGCTCCCTTCCTCACCGGCGACCGCTGCATCGGTTGCCACAAGGGCGTGGAGAACGCCGCCGGCGTCGACGTCTCCATCGGTCTCGACTGGAGGGCCTCGATGATGGCCAACAGCGGGCGGGATCCCTACTGGCAGGCCGCCGTGCGCAGAGAGGTGATGGACCACCCGGAGGCCGCCGGAGCCATCGAGGACAAGTGCAGCCGCTGCCACATGCCCATGGCCAACGAGCTCGACCGGCGAGCAGACGGCGTCGCACGGGTGTTCGCCCACGCTCGGGGAGGCGCCGGGACCCCGGAGATGCAGGGGCTCGCCAACGACGGTGTCTCGTGCTCCCTGTGCCACCAGATCCGACCGGACGGCCTGGGAACGGAAGCGAGCTACGTGGGGGGCTTCACCATCGCGTCCGACGGGCCTGCGGCGGGACGAGCGGTCTTCGGTCCCTTCTCACCCGACGAGGGGGACGCCGGGATCATGCACTCCGCCACCGGCTATCGACCCGAGGAAGGCGACCACGTGCAGTCCTCGGAGCTCTGTGCCAGCTGCCACACCCTCTTCACCCACGCCATCCGGGGCGGTGGCATGGAGGGACCCGAGTTCCCAGAGCAGGTACCCTACCAGGAGTGGGCGGCGAGCCGATACGCGGCAGAGGGACGGAGCTGCCAGGACTGCCACATGCCGGTCGTCGAGGAACCGGTCGCGGTCACGGGAGTGCTGGGGCAGCCTCGGGAAGACGTGTCGCGTCACGTCTTCCGCGGCGGCAACTTCTTCATGCTCCGTCTCCTGAATCGATACCGTGGCGAGCTGGGCGTCGTGGCGCTCCCACAGGAGCTCACCCTGTCGGCCCAGCGAGCCTCCGAGCACCTCCGGACGGCCACCGCGGTGCTGGCCGTGGAAAACGCCACCGTCGGGGAAGACGGCCTCGGGTTCGACGTGGTGGTGTCGAATCGCGCCGGTCACAAGTTCCCCACGGCCTATCCGTCCCGCCGGGCATGGCTGCGCGTGACGGTGCGCGATGCCGACGGAGGCCTCATCTTCGAGTCCGGCGCCTTCCAGCACGACGGAAGCATCGCGGGGAACGACAACGACCGTGATCCGAGCCGCTACGAGCCCCATTACGAGGAGATCGACGACCCCTCGGAGGTGCAGATCTACGAGGCCATCATGGTGGATCAGAACGGTGAGGTGACCACCGGGCTCATGCGAGCCGACCGCTGGATCAAGGACAACCGGCTCCTCCCGGAGGGCTTCGATCCCGCGGGGCGGGAGTCGAGGATCGGCGTGCGTGGCGACGCCCGGGCCGACGCGTCGTTCGCGGCCGGTGGCGACCGGGTGCGCTATCGCGTTCCCTCGGCGGGAGCGTCGCGCCCCTTCACCGTGGTCGCCGAGCTCTGGTTCCAACCCGTGGCGTACCGGTGGGCGGAGAACCTGTCTGCGTACGACGCCTTCGAGACGGACCGTTTCGTCCGATACTACCGCTCCATGGCGTCGGCTTCGGCCATGCCCCTGGCCCGATCGGAGCGAACCGTGCGGTGACGTCGACGTCGTCCGCGACGCACCGGGAGGTCGTGCTGGAGTGTCGGGGCCTTTCGAAGACGTATCCCATGGGAGAGGTGGAGGTACGGGCCCTCCGTTCCGTGGATCTGGATCTCTACGCTGCCGAGCTCGCCGTGCTCCTGGGCGCATCCGGAAGTGGGAAATCCACCCTCCTGAACATCGTCGGCGGCCTCGACCGGCCCACGTCGGGGACCCTTCGCTACAAGGGGATGGACCTGACGGAGGCCGACGAAGAGGAGCTCACCCTCTATCGAAGAGCGCACGTGGGCTTCGTCTTCCAGCTCTACAACCTCATCCCCAGTCTCACGGCACGGGAGAACGTGTCGCTGGTGAGCGAGATCTCCACCGATCCCATGGAGCCGGCGGACGCCCTGACGCTCGTCGGTCTCGGCGACCGGCTGGACCATTTCCCGGCCCAGCTCTCCGGCGGCGAGCAGCAGCGGGTCGCCATCGCACGAGCCGTGGCCAAGCGCCCCGATCTGTTGCTCTGTGACGAGCCCACCGGTGCCCTGGACGCCGAGACCGGGAAGCTGGTCCTCGGCGTCCTGGACGAGGTCAACCGGGAGACGGAGACGACCACCGCGATCATCACGCACAACGTGGCCATCGCGGGCATGGGCGATCGGGTCATCCACATGAGCAGCGGAGAGATTTCGCGGATCGAGGAGAACGAGGAGCGGGTGGACGTGGAGCGGATCGCATGGTGAGCACGTCCTCCCTGTCGTCCCTGCAACGGAAGATGATCCGCGAGCTGTGGCGCCTGAAGGGACAGCTCGCCTCCATCGGCCTGGTGGTGGCGACGGCGGTGATGACGCTGGTGACCATGAGGGGTACGTACGAGGCGTTGGTCCGGGCGCGCGGCGAGTACTACCGGAGCCATCGTCTCGGGCACGTGTGGTCCTCTCTGGAGCGGGCCCCCGTGACGCTTTCTGCGCGCATGGCCAGGATCTCGGGCGTGGCGTCGGTGCAGACCAGGGCGACCTCCTACGCCACCCTCGACCTGCCCTGGCTCGAGGCGCCGGGACAGGGCCTGTTCGTATCCCTTCCCGACCACGGCCGGGCCACCGTCGACGACGTTCACGTCCGCGAAGGTCGTTACCTGAGAGGAGGCCGGGCCAATGAGGCTCTGGTGAGCGAGCGCTTCTTCCTCGCCAACGATCTGCGGGTCGGCGATACGATCCGGGCCGTCATCCACGGGGTGCGGCGCGAGCTCGAGATCGTCGGCTCGGCCATCTCTCCGGCTCACTCCTACTCCACCCCTCCCGGGGCCCTGTATCCGGACGACGAGCGGTACGGCGTCTTCTGGATGAACCGCTCGGTCCTCGGTCCCAATCTGGACATGGAGGACGCCTTCAACGAGGTAGCCATCCGGCTGGCGCCGGGCGCGGACGAGGCGGCGGTGATCCAGGAGCTGGACCGGATCCTCGATCCGTATGGTGGTCGGGGAGCCTACCGGCGGGACGATCAGCTGTCGTACAAGATCCTCCAGGACGAGCTGGAGCAGAACCGGACCACGGGCACAATCTTCCCCGTGGTCTTCCTGGGTGTCGGCGCTTTCCTCCTCCATCTGGTCCTGGGCCGGCTGGTCTCCACTCAGCGCACGGAGATCGGCGCGCTGAAGGCCATGGGATACAGCAACCGGGAGGTGGGACTCCACTTCCTGGGATACTCTTTGACCGCGGTGGCGGCGGGAACTGTCCTCGGAGCCGTGGGCGGCGTGTGGGCCGGCGACGCGATGGTGGGTCTGTACGACGAATACTTCAAGTTCCCCACCCTGG
>JAWVZK010000153.1:0-8191 GCA_033722275.1 Longimicrobiales bacterium
GCCTATTCTGTAGTCCCGCAGCCCATGGGATCGGGAGCTGCCGATGACGAAAGACGTCGTGCATACGGTCGAGGGTCTGGTCGACTCCATCATCGAGGCACGGGCCCGGACCGAGGCCCTCCGCCGCCTGCCCGAGGAGATCGTCGAGGGGCTCGTCGACGGTCAGCTCTTCCGGCTGGCGGTGCCGCAGGCGAACGGCGGCCCCGAGGTCGATCCGCTGACCTGCCTCGACGTGTACGAGCGTCTCGCCGCAGCCGAGCCCTCCGTGGCCTGGGCGGTCTGGAACAGCTCCCTGCCCTGCCTCTTCAGTCGCTTCCTGGACGAGGGGACCCGACAGGAGATCTTCGGGGAGCACGACGGGAAGTACGCCAGCTCCACCCGTCCCACGGGAACGGCGGCCCGGCAGAACGGAAGCTTCCGGGTGTCGGGGCGCTGGTCCCTCGTCTCGGGATGCATGCACGCCGACTGGCTCGGCCTCATGTGCCTGGTGGAGGAGGACGGTGAGGTCGAGATGATCGAGCCCGGCGCCCCCCACATGCGCATGGCCTTCGTGCCCACCGGGTCGGTGGAGATCCTCGATACCTGGAACGTCGGCGGGCTCCGGGGCACCGGGAGCCACGACGTGGTCGCCGAAGGCGTCGACGTGCCCGCATCCCGGACCTTCTCACCCATGGAGCCGTCCACTCTGGACGCGCCCATCGGCCGGGTGCCCATCGCCGCCACCATGGCCGCCGGCCACGCCTCCATCTGCGTAGGAATGACCGCATCGGCCCTCGATGCCGTCACCGAGCTCGGTCGTTCGAAGGTGTCTCCCGATCCGGCGCCCAGCCTTCCCGACCGTGCGTCGAACCAGTTCGTCGTCGGGAGCGGCCGGGCGCGGCTCTCCGCCCATCGCCTGGAGCTTCGGAGGGCGTTGAGCGCGGTCTGGGAGGCCGCCGAGAAGTCGGAGGGGCCGCAGCCCGAAGCCGTGGCCGACCTGTGGGCCGCGGCCGTGGTCTGCGCACGGGAGTGCCGCAGGCTCGTCGAGGAGCTCTACGAGGTGGCGGGCACGCCGGCGCTGTACGTCGACTCGCCCCTGGAGCGGCACCACCGGGACATCCACGCGGCCATGCAGCACATCATCGTTCAGCGCTTCTGGCTGGAGGACGTGGGACGGATCCGGTTCGGGATGGATCCCGGGAATCCGCTCTTCTTCCTCTGAGCGAGAGGTCGGGGTCGGACGACATCGATCACTCCGCGCCGCGGACCGACGGAAGGGCATGTCGGGTAGCGTCCACGCCGCCGGTACGGCCATCGAGGAGGACCCGCCATGACGACCCCGACCCCGAAGAAGCACGCGCTGGCCCTGTTCGTCGCGACCCTATTGCTCGCGGCGCTGGCCGCGTGCGGGCCGGCGGGCGAGCCCGGCGAGGAAGGCACACCCGACCCGGGACCGGGCGCCGTCCCTGAGGCCCCGGCTGAAACCGCCGAAGCCCCGGACCCTGGCGAAGCTCCGCACACCTGGCTCCAGCGCGGCTTCGTGGCTTCCGGCACCACCGCCGAAGAGCTCCGACAGCGCTTCGGTCCGCCGGACGCGCGGCGCGCCTCCCCCACGCCCAACCGCCACGTCCCCGACCAGACGGACACCCTCGTGACCCTGGAGTACGAGGGGCTCACGGTCGAGCTCTACTCGGTGACGGGGGGTGAGGACCTGCTGCAATCCATCGTCGTGTCGTCACCGGGCATTTTGGCGTACGACCAGCCGGTGGACGTGGGATCGGAGTGGGCCACCGTCACCTCCGTCCTGGGCCCACCCTCCGGCCGCCGGGACGGCACGCCGTTCTACGCGTGCGAGGGGTGTCCCGCCGCGGACGCACCCGTCTATTTCGAGGTGGAAGACGGCGTGGTCCGACGGATCCGCTTCAGCTACTACGTGGATTGAGGAGGAGCCATGGGGGGAGGTCGGCAGATGTCGGAGATCCGCGTGCGGGAAGCCGCCACGTGAGCTCCGTGCGCCGGATCGGTCGCGTCCTCGACGTCGTCGGCCTCCTCGTCTTCCTGGCCGGCGGCGGGCTCGTGGTCCGGGCATGGATGGGCTTCCAGAGCGTGCCGGCGTTCGAGCCCACGGGAGCGGACGGCCCGTGGGCCGCCATGCAGCTCGCCGACGGCTTCCACCGGACCCAGCGCCTCGGTGTCGCGCTCATGGTCGTCGGCGTCGCGGTCTTCGTGTTGGCGTGGTGGATGGGGCGTCGTGGGGGCCCTACGCCGGCGGCGGGTTCGTCGGGGTCGTCGGGTCCGTCCTAGGCGAGGCGCATCCGGTCTGGAACCCTGTGCGGGTCCGTCGGGCGCGGTCGGACCCCTCAGCTCACGCTGCAGCCCCCTTGGCACGCTGCACAGATCCCTGGAGGTAGGCGTGGGCGCGCGGCTGTCTGGCCGGCTCAGGGATCCGGGCGACGGAGCGGAGGCGGATACGCCGCTTCACCGCCATCCGCTCCAGCGCCCTCAGGTGCCGAGTGGAGAGCCCGGAACCCATCCGATCAGTACCAGACGCAGCAGGCTCCTCTGCAGGGGAGCCATCCCCCTTCGTCACTCTCGAGCCAACGCCATCTCACCGTGCGGAGACCCGAATGTTTGACGTTCATGGCCGGCTGGAGAATCCGTTTCGTCTGACCCGGGATCCAGGCCCTCCATGCGTTCCCCTCGACTTCCAACCGGAGAGGATGGACGGACGGATCGGACCGGGTGCTGTCGGCGGGAATCTGCCATTTTCTCGCATAAGCGGCACGAGCTTGGGGATCGGTCCCCTCCAAGGTGATCTCCGCAGCCACCATCGGGCCGGCCTGGAGCGCAGCCTCCTGAGCGGCTGGAGTGTCGAACTGCACACCAGGCCGCGGCTTGATTGTGCCCATCAGGCCCGACACGCCCAGGCCCGAGCCGGATACGACGGCCAGTGGCTGCCGATCGAACCACCCGGGGACCGAATCACGGACGGGGAAATTCGTCGTGGGGAGGGTCAGCCCGGACGGCGCGAGCTCACACCACCCGGTGGGGCACCGGAGACCGATGTACTGCCGACGCGAATCCTCGTCCCACATCCAACGGATGGTGTTCGGATAATCCGAAGGGGTCGGGTTCCCGTCGATACCCCGGGTGGTGGTGGTCAGGCGCGTGACCGCATCGGGCGCCTGCGGAGGACTCGCGCCGCGACAGGTGTGGGACGGAGCCGCGAACACCAGGGCGTCCAGCCAGGCGCCGTCTTGCCGCTGCATGAATACGCAGTACCGCTCCCCACCCTCGATGCCCAGATCCGAGTATTCAACCCCGGGCGTGTGGTTGAGGATCGTCGCGACCACCCGTCCCCCTTCGGAGAGCGGGGCCGCCAGGTTGGGGGCCGGCAGGATCCCGACATAAGGCCCGTACGTGAGCCCACCGTTGGAAGCGCTGACGATGAGCCGCTGGCAGTCGTGTGTCTCGCTCTTCGCCACCTCGTCCGCACCCCCGAAGAGAAGATCGAGGCGCAGGACCCCTCGCTCGTTCATCTGCTGGTCGTAGTCGGCGGGAAGGGCATCTTCTCCGCCACGCACGATCGAGTCGGCCTGAACGAAGTCGTTGACCGCCTGGAAGAACTCCTGGCTGTCACATGGAGGCACTTGGAGGAGGGGCGCTGGCTCTGGCTCCTCGACGTCCGTGCAGGCCACACCGAAGACCGCTCCCAGCGCAAGGACCATCCACATGAGAGGTCGTGGTCGGGTGTTCCGGTTCATGGTGTGCCTCCTTTGGGAAGGTCTGTGGAGCCCTCCCGCCAATCGGGGGGGCTGTCCGGCAGGTCGGTGGCGTCCGAAGCGATCCCGCGCATCCGCTCCGTGAGGGGCCGAAGGGGAGGATCGGCGTCCTCCCAGAGGATGGAGACGGCTCGCGCCCAGCTCCGGGCCTGTTCGGGATCGCCACGTGCGGCCGCCAGCTCGGCACGGAAGGCCATCATCCGGATGAGCGCCCCGGCCAGGGCGACATCGTCCAGGGAACGGGGGCTGAGCCAGCGGAGCGCCCCGAGCGTGGCGTCCAATGCCTCGATCGCCGCCGTGGTGTCGCCGAGCTCGGCGGTGAGCCAGACGTTCGGAAGGAGGACGTCCGGTGTGTTGTCCGACGGGCGCAGCTCCGATTGACCGGCTACGCCGGGAACCCAGCGACGTGCGTCGTCGGGACGTCCCTCCGCCAGCGATCCCATGGCCCTCAGGGTCGCATAATCCGTGGTACGAGCCAGCGAGATGGTCCCGTCGAGTGGCGTGACGGGGAACGCGAGAGTCGCAGGCCGATCGAGGAGATAGTGGAGGGCCTGGCCCTGCCGCTCCGGTGGCACACGGTTCTCGACGGCGAGGACGACCTGATCCTCATAGGCGTGGATGCTGTCCACCGGACCTCCCATGGCGGCGTAGGCCACGAGGGCGGCAGCCGGCGCGGTGGCCGCCTCGGGGAGCTGCATGGGAAACTCGATGGGCGTCGCGTACCGTCTCTCGATCTCCGCCGCGAGGAAGACCCGCCCTGTGAGTCCGGCGATGCTGGCGAGCTCGCGGCTCGGGTTGGATCGGTCGCGGGACGAGAGGAGCGTGTCCGCCAGCGGACGCACCCGATGCAGCTCGTCGAGCCGATCGGGAGCCGCGTATTTGACGATGCGGGGCAGCTCCAGCAGAGCCAGGCGGCGATCCTGCTCCGGGTCGACGGCGAGTCGGCGTGCGCTTCTGAGGGAGTCCAGGGAAGCCGGATCTCCGAGGAGATCCAAGGTCAGGGCGTAGGCCTCGAGGGCACCCGGATCCGAGGGATAGGTGGACAACCATCCGGCGGCCAGGCCGAGCAGCAGTCGACGTTGTCGCTCCACGGCCTCCCAACGGGCCGACGGCGCTGTCCCACGGTTCGCCACGAAGTCATCCACTGGATACGGAACGAAGTGGAGCGTGTCGGCCTTCAGATCGGGATAGGCGACGAACCGCGACGAGTCGGGGGGCGGTGCCCTGCCAACGCGGACCTGGCTCGTGTGGGTGAAGAGCCCCTGGCTGGCGAGCTGGAAGGCCTGGATGGAGAAGCCCTCGAAGTTGGCCGGGAGAAGCTGGAACGCTCTCTGATAGGCCAGAGAGGCCTGGTGATAGCTGGACCGGAACGCCCAACCCGACGGGCTGGACGAATCCCGGACGACGAGATCGTCGCGGCGATGGCAGTTGGCGAGTCCGTACCAGGCCGCGAAGTCCGACGGATCCCGAGCGCGGAGCTGGTCGTAGGTCGAGCACGCCGCCGGGAAGTCTCCACGTGTCAGACGGAGGAGCCCGTCGAGCAGAAGAGACTCCCGGGTCGTGAGATCATCCCGCCCGGTCGCGGCCCGCTCGGCCGATCCCAGAAGCGACGTGCCCTGGCGGTCCTGCCAGTGAAGTACCTGAGCCCGCCACAGATGAGCACGGGCATACCCGGGATCCTCCAGACCGGCCTGCGCCAGATGCGCCTCGGCTTCCGCCAGATCCCAGTTCCGCAACGCCTGCATTCCCCTGAGGAACGCCACTCTGGCATGGAACGAGGTGGTTCCCGGCGTCGGCTCCGCACTCCCCGACCCGAGGCCCAGCCCGCCGAACAGGAGTCGATCGCCCAGGTGGTGATAGACGGAGTCGGCCGTGAGCGCCTCGAGGGGGAGACGGGCCGTCGTGTCGGAGAGGATCCGACCGGTGGATGCGTCGTGCAACGTGACGCGTAGCCGGATCACATCGGCCAGGGCGGCCACCTCACCCGTCACGAGACGACCCGCACCGATACGGCTGCCGGAGCGTAGGATGTCGGTCAGCGTGGCCGGCGGGTCTGCGTCCTGGCCCAGGATCTCCTCGACCCTGAGGGGATCCACCAGGTCGAGACCCTGCCACCTCGCGAGCGCATCGTACAGCAGGAGCTCGACGGATGAGGAGGCGCTCTCCTGCGAGCTCCGGAAGGGCAGGATCGCGTACCGGATGGAGTCGGACCGGGCGCCCTGGGATGCACTCGCGACCGGAAGCGTGACGGCGTCATCATCCGACGACCGAGCGACGGCGGTCGCGGAGACGATCGCCCCAAGGGCGATGGCACTCAGCAGTACCACCTCGAGGCGGGAGACCTTCTGACGCCCCTGCTCTCCGTGGAACCAGGCCAGCACGACCGTGGAGAGCAGGCCGAACACGAGCAGCACGAAGACGGCGCGCTGGACCGTCGGAGGCCACCCGAACATCCCGGAGAGCTCACCCGTCGCCTCGAGCACGAGCCATGCGGACATGAGATAGCCCAGCGTCCATTGGGCCAGCGTCCGGTTTCGGAGAGGGACGGCCATCTGATCCACCTGTACAGGGGCCTACTCCTGCCCACTATAGCGCCCGGGCCTCCGCTGTGCATCGGCGCGGGTGAGCAAGCCCGGGCCCCGATCGCGGAGAACCCGCATGGACGAGCCCGCCGATGGGGCAGCACGTCTTGCCATGGGAGCCGGTGCACCCTCGGCTCACGGCGAGCGAACAAGCGTGACCTCCAGACTGTCGAGCAGCGCCACGGGCGTCTCCGAGCAGAAGCCACCCTCGAGCTCCTCTGCGATATCGAGGGTGAGGAATCCCTCCATCCGGCGTGCGGAGGCGAACTCGCCGACCAAAGCGCCGCGCCGTGAGCAGTACGGGCTGTCGAAGCTCTGCCTGAGGCGAAGATCGAAGGTACCCACCGAGTCGACCTGGTCGATGGTCCCGGCGCTGTACTGGTCGTCTCCTCCGAATTCACTCCACCGCCAGTCGACCCCGACGAAATGTGGGCCGTCACTACAGCGGGCCGGATCGAGCACATACTCGATCGCGAGGGTGAACGGCGCTCCATCCACCGATCCGGACCACTCACCATCGTCAGCCCAGCAACCCTCGCCCTCGGGAAAGGTCGGTTCGGAGCAGCCGGCGCACACCACGATGCCCAGTATCAGGGTGCCCACGCGGACGCGATCGTTGATCGGAGCCATTCATCCCCCTCTGCTCATGCCGACTCTGTTGGTGGAGAAACGACGATGGGAGAGGATGGAATGGGAAGCTCTACGTCGTCCGACGTAGGGTCCCTGCAGGCACCTGCTCCAGCCTGGACCCGCCTTGCCCGTGAGCCCGGGCCCGACGCATAGGTAAGAGGCTCAAAACCGGCCTCCTCCAACCGTCCCCCCTCGCCACCTGCGCAACAGGAATCGCCCCTGGTCACTCGACGGAGCTTCTTCGCCGCCCTCGGCGGCCTTTCGCTCTCCCTCGCCGGGTGGGCGCACCCGCTTTCGGCGTCCGGGCGGTCGCGGCCGGCCGGCTCCGCATCGCGCCGGCCCGACCCCCGTCTGACCGCTCGTCCGCGCCCGCCGTTCCGGCCTGTGGAGGTCGGGCGGACCCCCGTCGGCGAGCACCTGGATCGGGGCGGGCTGCTGTATGTGCCCGAAGCCTACCGAGCCGACGCGCCGGCTCCCCTCCTGGTCGCCCTCCACGGCGGCGGGGGCGACGCCGGCCGCTGGTCGTCGCTCTTCTCCGCCTGCGATGACCACGGCGTCGTTCTGGCCGCGCCGGACTCGCGGGGACATACCTGGGATCGGGCCCAGGGCGATTTCGGGCCCGACGTGGCCTTCATCGACGCCGTGCTCCGGTTCACCTTCGAGCGGTGCGCCATCGACGAGGACCGCATCGCCCTCGCGGGATTCTCGGACGGGGCCTCGTACGCGCTCTCGCTGGGCCCTTCCAACGGCGATCTCTTCACCCATCTCATCGCATGGTCCCCGGGCTTCTCCAATCCCGTGGAGCCCATCGTCGGACGGCCCCGGGTTCTCATCTCCCACGGGACGGACGATTCGGTGCTGCCCGCGGGGGTGAGTCGGTCCGCCCTCGCACCCATGTTCGAGATGGACGGCTACGACACCACCTATCTGGAGTTCGAAGGACGCCACGAGCTCACCGACGCGGTGGTCGAGGAGAGCTTCGACTGGTTCCTCGGATGATTCGAGGCGACCTCAGCGTGTGAGCTCCGCTCGCGCGTCGAGCTCGTCCTGTACGCGGCGCACGTCGTCGTCGGGGACGCCGAAGCTTTTCGCGTAGACCGGCCACTGCGCCACCGCATCGTGCACCCGCTCGATGATCCGGTCCGGAGCCCGGATCCCGAAGTCCCGCGCCACGGCCAGCAGGTCTGACCGGTCGATCCCCTCGCGCTTGTCCCGCAC
>JAWVZK010000154.1:0-8183 GCA_033722275.1 Longimicrobiales bacterium
GCGAGGTCGGGTTCGATATCCCGGCGCCAGTCCACCGCAGGGAAGTCGGGTCGGAGCGTGCAGGCCTCCGCCCAAAGCGCCTTGAAGACGGCCAGCGCTTCGTCGTAGGTGGTGTCCCGGCGGCGCGCATAGCGTCGCTCGAACTCTCTGAGCTCCGGAGAGGGTCGTAGCATTGGGCGGGCCCGTCGTGGAGATGTCCTGAAGAACTACCCGGCGTGGTCGCGTGCGGTCCTGCGGCGGACAGAAGGGTCCGGCGCTCGTCCTCGGACGAAGATCCGCCCCACGAACGGAGGGCGAGGACGGAATCGGTGGGAGGGCCGGCGTCGTGGGCGTGATGGTGTGCGAGCCTTCCTCCGGTCCGCGAAAACCGCCGCTCGGCCGGAGCCCGCCGCTCGGCCGGAGCCCGCCGCCCGGCCGAAGCCCGCCACTCGTTCGAAGCCCGCCACTCGGCCGGCGGGGAGACCACGGATCGTGAAGTCCATCGACGTCCCCGCGAGCAAGAGATGTAGCAGTCCGGCAGGCTGGTCTCGATCTGTATGGCCAAGATCCCCGCAAAGATCGCTGCCACCCGACTCCGAAGAGCACAGACCAGCCCACGTCCGCTACACGCCTTTCGACGATCAGGATATCGCGGAGGGCCACACTCTCATCGACGACCGGTGGGGCAAAAAACGACCTGGCCGGCGGCCGCCACAGAGGATCGGCACGTCGGCTCGGAATATCCCACAAGCGAGTCTCCCATGAGAACGGGAGGCCGAAGAAGGACCCTGGACCCGTCGACCGTGAGAACCCGTACCTGTTGGTGCTCGCCGTATGGCACCGTCGCGACCGGCCCCGCGGGAGAAGGTTGCCATTCGTAGCAGGTCGCAAGGGTGACAACGGCCAGCGCAAAGGAAGATGATCGCAGAGCCCTGCACATCCACGTCGGCCAACCGATTCCGTCCATCGCTGAGATCGACGGTGCCGCGAGAGGGAGTGCCTGCGGTCCTGCCGCCGAGTCGCGGGTTCGTCAGGGAGCGAGGATGCGCATCACTCGGGGGGGACACGCAGACGGTCCTCGAACAGTCACGGCTCGTGGGAGACTCCGGCCCGGCGAGCTCCGCGCGGATCTCGGGGAACGCCCTCGACCGATCGACAGACCACCCGAGGCCGTGGGAGTTCGAGTCGGCCCCCCCGGGCCGCGCGTGTCCGACCCGCGTGGCCCGGGGTCCAGGCTCCGGCCTCTCCTCGGCCGGCCTGGCGGGACAGCCGGACCTACATGCCCGGCATGTGCGACAGGTCGGGCCGGAACACCCAGATGCGGTGTGCCTTGGGGGTCAGGTATTCCTCGAAGTTCCGGATGATCTGCATGGCTTCGGCGTGCCCGTACGTCTGAGCCAGCATGCTCTCCAGGGCTCCAGGCTCACCTCCGTCCAGCGCACCCATCGAGTCGAGCGCGATGGCCACGAACATCTCCGGGGGGCCGTCGAGGGCCACGACCTCGTTGACCGTGTAGCGCATCGCGATACCCTGCTGCTCGAAGGCTGACCGCACCTTTTCGAAGGCCGAGCGGACGATCTGGAGTCCCTCGCTGGTGTTCTTGAAGTCCCACTCGATGACCTGCCAGATGGGGACGACCGCGTCGGAGGCCGGCGGCATGGAGACGTCCTCCCACGTGACCCACGTGCGGACGTCGAGGCCGGTCGTGTGAGCTCCTGCGCCCTCGGCGAAATCGACCATGTCCTCGTGAGAATCCACGGGCGGGTTGTCGAAGTCGCCCCACGTCTGATCGGGGTAGATCCAGACGTACTCGACACCACCGTGCATGGCCTGGTAGACGAATCCCGGCCTGGGGTCGTTCTGTTGAGCATGCCATTCGACATGGTCCTGGATGGCCTCTTCCAGCTGCAGGACGTGGGCGAGATCGCTCGTCACGAAGTAGGCCATGTTGACGTTTCCGTCCTGTGCCTTCAGCGGCGAGGCAAAACCGAGCATGACCAGGGCGAGGGCCAGTGGGGTGGGGGTTCGCATAAGGGGCTCCTGGCTGAGAGACGGGGGCGGGGGAGGCGGATTTCTCCCTCCCCTGGACGCGAGTAAGCAACGTACGGTTCGGGACCGGTGGACGCGAATCAGGGCACAGAATCCCGATTCACGCATCGCCTACCCGTCCCGTGGTGAGGTCAGGACGCCCGTCCCGTTCCGGCGGGAACCGCACAGGTCGAGACCTTCTCGATCTCCGCCTCGGCTTCGTGGAAATACTTCCTCCTCCACCAGAGCGCCACGTTCACCAGGCCGATGAGCACCGGCACCTCCACCAGGGGGCCGATCACCGCCGCGAACGCCGCCCCGTGGGCGATGCCGAAGGTGCCGACGGCCACCGCGATGGCCAGCTCGAAGTTGTTCGAAGCCGCCGTGAAGGAGAGCGTCGCCGTCTGCGGATAGCTGGCCCCCATGGTGCGGCTCATGAAGAACGTGATGGCGAACATGGCCACGAAGTAGATCAGGAGGGGGATGGCCACCAGCACCACGCTGTACGGCTCATCCACGATGGCCTCTCCCTGGATGGAGAACATCACCACGATGGTGAAGAGAAGGGCGATGAGCGTCAGCGGGCTGATCCGTGGGATGAAGCGCTCGTGATACCACGTCTTCCCCTTCGACTTCACAAGGGCCAACCGGGTGAGCATGCCCGCCAGGAAGGGGATGCCCAGGTAGATGAAGACGCTCTCGGCGATCTGGCTCATGGTGATGTCCACCACGGTGCCTTCGAGTCCCAGCCATTCCGGGACGACGGTGATGAACAGCCAGGCATACACCGAGTAGAAGAGCACCTGGAAGATGGAGTTGAAGGCCACCAGCCCGGCTGCGTAGTCGTTGTCGCCCTCGGCAAGCTCGTTCCAGACGATCACCATGGCGATGCATCGGGCCAGGCCGATGAGGATCAGCCCCACCATGAGCTCCGGGTGATCCCGCAGGAAGGCGATGGCGAGCCCGAACATGAGCAGGGGGCCGATCACCCAGTTCTGGACCAGGGAGAGGCCCAGGACCTTCCAGTCGCGGAACACGTCGCCCAGCTCCTCGTAGCGCACCTTCGCCAGAGGCGGGTACATCATCAGGATGAGCCCGACGGCGATGGGGATGGAGGTCGTGCCGAGCTGGGTCGCCGCGTTGATGGCGGTGACGGGCTCCGGCCACAGGTAGCCCAGGGCCACACCTACCACCATAGCCGCGGCGATCCACAGGGTCAGGAATCGGTCCAACAGGGACATGCGCCCCGAGACCCTCTGCTCTGCCATCTTCCTCACTCCTCGCATCCTGGGTGGTCGTTCCCGACCGGGGGCCTCTTCCACGTCCGGCCCCTCTGATCTGCCAAGGTCGTCGGGGTTCCTCTTCAGGGGTCCATGCGCCCTCGGTTCCAGGTCAGCAGGGTCGAGCCCTGCGGTGTCGTCCTTCCCGATTCCAGCTCCGCGTGAGTGCCCCGAGGACGTCGACGGCTCGTTCGACGGTCTGGGGGTCCAGGGAGTAGTACACCCACCGTCCGCTCTTGCGATGGGCCACGACCTCGGCGTCTCGCAGGATGGCGAGGTGATAGGAGAGCCGGGATTGGCTGATTCCCAGGGCGTCTTCGAGGTCGCATACGCAGCGTTCCCCGTGCGCCAGGAGCTGGACCACCGACCACCGGATAGGGTCTCCCAACGCCTTCATGGCCGCCGCGGTCTCGGCGTCTGCGGGACCCAGCACCAGCGTCTCGGTCATGGGGTCTTTCGCCTCGGCACACGGGCGATCATGTCGTGCCCCCATTCGATGAGTCGGGCCTTCCGCCGGCGCGGAGATACTCGGCGAAGTCGTCGGGAAGCGCGCTCTTCCGGATGCCGTCGCAGACCGCGTCGATGTCGTATTCCAGGCGCACGAGCTCGACCTCGGGGCGGTCGGTCGCCATGTCGACGATGGCGTACCCGGCTCGCCAGTCTCCGTCCTTGGGCCGGCCGACGGAACCGGCGTTCAGATAGTGCACTCCGTCGACCTCGCGGTGCCACGGGATGTGGGTGTGGCCGAAGGCGATGAGATCCCCGGGACGGGCCCCGGCCACGTCCGCCATCTTCCTGCAGAAGCGATCCGGTCGCTCCTCGTGCCAGTAGACGGTGTTCAGCGTCGGCGTGCCATGGACCAGAGTGACCGTCGGCCCGGCCGTGTGGCCACCGCCCGGCCGCAAGTCGAGTCGGAACGGAAGGCCGGAGAGCAGGCGTCGCGTGCTCTCTCGCGTGTGCCGCAACGTCCACTCATAGCTCTCGTGCGACAGCCTGGCCTGCTCGGGATCCTCGTACCTGCAGCCGCAGTGATCGTGGGCCGTGGCGACCGTGCTGTCGTAGTTGCCCGCGACCCCCTGGATCCGGAAGCTGCGGATCAGCTCCACGGTCTCGTCGGGATACGGCGCATAGCCGACGAGATCGCCCAGGTGGTACGTGTGCTCGCCGAGGCCCCGAGCCACGATGTCCTCCAGCACGGCCGAAAGGGCGTACGCGTTCGCGTGCACGTCGGCGATGATGGCGAGCTTCATGGGCGACCGATCAAGAAAACTTGATGAGTGGTCCCGCAAGATACCGGGACAGGGGCGCTTCACAAGGTCCGCTCCCGTCAGCCGAGACGGGGCGGGCCGGACGCCACCCCTCGACGCCCCCTACTCGGCCCGCAGGCTCACCATCGGGTCGACCCGGCTGGCGTTCCACGCGGGTACCAGGCACGCGACGACGGCCACCAGCACCAGCACCATCGCCACGGCGCCGAAGGTGGGAGCATCCAGGGGCTGGATGCCGAAGAGGAGGACGTCGAGGGATCGCGAGAGAGCCGCGGCACCGATGAGTCCGACCACCAGACCCACCATCACCGGAAGCATCCCCTGACCGAGGACGCGCCCGGCCACCTGTCTGCCCGACGCGCCCAGGGCGAGGCGGAGGCCCATCTCCCGGGACCGGCCGCGGACGACGTAGGCGAGGATGCCGTATACGCCCAAGGTCGCCAGCACGAGGGCGAGGGCCGCGAAGCCCCCCAGGAGCGCGGTGAAGAAGCGGGGGCGGGCAAGGTCCTGCGCCATGAGCTCGTCCAGGGGAACGATCTCACTGATGGCCTGGTCCGGGTCCAGCTCCCGCACGGTCCGGCGCATCTCGCCCACCAGTGCGAGGGGGTCGTCCGAGGTGTGGACGACGTAGGCCATCTGGATGCGAGGGACCTGGTCGTTGCTGACGTACGCGCTGGGTCGTGCCGCCTCGCCGAGACTCCGGTGGCGCACGTCGGCTACCACGCCGATCACCTCCACCTCCTGCTCGCCGTCCCCCACGGAGAAGCGTCGGCCGACGGGATCCTGGTCCTGGAAGAACTCGCGCTGGAACGCCTCGTTGACGACGGCCACCAGCGGATCATCGGGTCCGTCCGCCGCGGTGATGCCCCGACCGCGGAGGAGCCGCATGCCGAGGGCGTCGAAGAGTGCCTCCGACACCTGGAACGTCTGGGCGTACCGTTGCTCCTCGGGCAGTGGCTCGTAGAGCTGTGGTACGCGGACCGGCATGGCCTCCCCCGTCCCACGGAAGGGGAGGTAGCGGATCGCTCCGGCGTCGACGACGTCGGGATGCCCTTCCAGCCCGTCGAGGATGTCGTGATAGAGGGCCTGCCACTCCGCCGGCTCTGGGTGCTTCTGGTCCGAGATCGTGAGGATCATGGCGATGCGCCCGTCCGTCTCGAAGCCCGGGTCCACGCGTCGCAACTGGTCCAGGCTTCGGACCAGGAGCCCCGCGCCGGTGAGAAGGAGGACCGCCAGGGCCACTTCCGCCGCGACGAGCCCTCGCCTCAGGCGGACGCCGGAGACACCCGTGGAGCTTCCCCGGCTCCCTTCTCGGAGGTCGTCGGCGGGGGTGACGTCGGCCGCACGGAGCGCCGGGAGCACACCGGCCAGGACCGCCGCCACCACCGTCGTCAGCAGCGCGGTGCCCGCGACGGTGGCGTCCACCCCGATATTCGCCGCCCGGGGAAGGACGGTCCCGCCCCATCGGGCGAGGAGCCAGGTGGCCCACCAGGCGAGGCCCAGGCCGAGAAGTCCACCCGCGGAGGCCAGGAGAAGGCTCTCGGTGAGGAGCTGGCGGACCACGCGGCCCGCCGGCGCCCCGAGGCTCATGCGGAGGGCGACCTCACGGGCCCGGTCGCTCCCGCGGGCCAGGAGGAGGTTGGCCACATTGGCGCAGGCGAGGAGCAGGATGAATCCCACGGCACCGAGGGCCACGAGGAGCGCCGTGCGCACGTCGCCCACGGTGGCCTCGACGAGGGGGACCACCGTGGCGTCGCTGACGCCGGCGTTCACGTCCGGGTACGTGGCTTCCAGCTCGCTGGCGATCCGGCTCAGCTCCTCTGCAGCCGCGGACGGCGAGGCGCCGGCCTGGACGCGGCCTACAGCCTGGAGAAAGCGTACGGGCCGGAGGCTGATGGGGATGTCGTCCTCGGGGATGACCGTGAGAGGGACCCAGACGTCGGTGTCCGTGTCCTGGGGGAAGGCGAAGCCCGGACGCAGGACGCCGACGATCTCGAAGGAGCGGTGATCCATCTCCATGGTCGTCCCCACCACCGAGGCGTCCCCTCCGAAGGCGCTCTGCCAGAAGCCCCAGGAGAGGACCGTCACCATGCGCCCTCCCTCCGCGTCCTCGTGCGTGAGCGTCCTTCCCACGACGGGCACGGCGCCGAAAATCTCGAAGAAGTCGCCGGCGACCCACTCGGTGGACAGTTCTGTCGGCTCGTCCCCTCCGAGGTACACGTACCCTCCGGGCAGCGTGGTGTAGACGGCGAGGCCGTCCAGCGTGCGTGCCCGCTCCCGCCAGTCTTCGAAGTCGGGATAGGAGAAGGTGGCCCGCTCGATCCCCCGTGAGGGCGACGCGGGCCAGACGCGGACGATCCGCTCCGAGTCCGGGTACGGAAGAGGCTCCAGAAGCACGGCGTCCACCACCCCGAAGAGGGCCGTGGCGGAGCCGATCCCCAGGGCGAGGACCAGGAGGACGCTCAGGGAGAAGCCCGGGCTCTTCCAGAGGCTCCGACTCCCGTGTCGCACGTCCTGCACGAAATCGTCGAGGAGCCGGCCACCCCTCGTGTCACGGACCTGCTCCTTGGTCCGCTCCATGCCGCCGAAGCGTCGGTATGCCTCCCGCCGGGCCCGAGCGGGGTCCATGCCCCGGCGGACGAGGTCCTCCGTCTCCATCTCCACGTGGAGGCGAACCTCCTCGTCCAGCTCCTGCTCCACCTCGGCTTTCCGGAAGAGGATCCGGAGCCTCCGCGCCACGCGCTCGATCCACCTCATTCTTCGCTCCCTTCGTCGTCGTCCCTTCCCCTCGATATCGTCAGCCGGCCTGCAACACTCTCGCCATCGCCTGCGCGAAGACGCTCCAGCTCTCTTTCTCCTCCACGAAGTGGGCCCGACCGTCTCGCGTGAGGGTGTAGAACTTCGCTCTGCGCCCCTCGTCGGAGACGCCCCACTCCGCGGAGATGAGCCCTCGATCCTCCAACCGGTGCAGCGCCGGATAGAGGGAGCCCTGATTCACCTCCAGGACGTCTCCCGAGAGCTGTCGGATCCGTTTGGAGATCCCCCACCCGTGGAGGCGGCCCAGGGTTAGGGACTTCAGGATCAAGAGGTCCAGCGTTCCCTGGAGCACATCGGATTTCGATCGCGCCATCCGTCTCCCGCGCTTCTCTGTGTGGAGTCGTCGCCCCGGAGCAAGGGGTCAGTGCTGTCGAAAGTTAATGCTTTGTCATTCGACAACAAGGCCGTCACGCTTCGGCAGTGGGAGCGCGGACCGTCGGCGGCGCGCTACCCCTCAAGTGGTCGGTCGGGCCTCCGTGGCGGCCCGCTGGATGGCGTTGAAGAGGAGCTTGTAGGTGCCCCGGGGCTGGCCCCGGAACTGGGGCGGGAAGCCGAAGAGCACCACGTTCCCCGAGCCCAGCTGCACGTTCATCACTGCCGTTGCGCCGGCCAGGTGACGCTCCTCGCCCATGGCCCACCCGCTCATGAGGAGGTCGTTCTCGGCGTAGCGGGCCACCACCTCCACGTCTGGCTGAGGCGGCTCGGCGATCGTCTCGCGCCCACCCTCGGCCCTCTGCGGGACCCGGACCACCTCGAAGGCGCGGCTCCGGCTGAAGGCCGCGGCCACCTGGGGCTGCATCCCCGCGGCGAA
>JAWVZK010000155.1:0-8143 GCA_033722275.1 Longimicrobiales bacterium
CTGCTCCTGCTCCTGGCGATGCTGGGCGGCGTCCTCCCGACGCCCACGCGGGGCCAGACCCCGGCGGGAGGACCGGACGGCGCTGCGCCGGGCGGGCTTTCGGATCACGGAGCGCGGGCGGACTCGCCCCGTCCGGCGCGGGCGTCCTTCACACTGCGGGTCGGGGGTCAGCCGGTGCCGCTGCGGATCCTCGGCATCGCCATCCTCCCGGAGGGCGAGGTGCAGATCCGACGGGAGGGAGCGGCGGGGGGACGCCTGAGCGCTCGGTCCGATGGGGGACGGCTCCGCCAGGAGAGCGACGACGCCTGGCGCTGGACCGCGCCTCCCGAGCCAGGGTTTCACACGGTCCGTGTGATGGCGAGTCAACCGGCGGACACGATCCGGGTGGTCTTCATGGTCGTACGGCCCTCCTCCGAGATTCGGGACGGCGTCCTGAACGGATACCGGATCGGGTCGTACCGCCCGCGCCTGCCGTCCATGTCGCCGGCCTACGAGCCTCCCCGAGGGTTCATCGAGGCCCGGCCGGAGGACTACGATCTCCGGATCTCTCCCAACTTCCGTCTCGGCGACTTCCTCTGCAAACAGCCTGGGGATCCCCGCTACCTCCTGGTCTCGCCCCGCATCCTCATCAAGCTCGAAGCTCTCCTGCTCGCCGTGAACGAAGCGGGCTACGTGACGCCGTCCCTCACGGTCATGTCGGGGTTCCGGACGCCCGCGTACAACCGGGCCATAGGGAACACGACGGACTTCTCCCGCCATCTCTGGGGTGATGCCGCGGACGTCTACGTCGATGTCGACGGCGACGATCAGATGGACGATCTGAACCGCGACGGACGGTCGGACGTGGGGGATGCGCGTTGGCTGGCCCGCGTGGTGGAGGAGATGATGACGAGCGAGGAAGGCCGGCCCACGCCCGGGGGCCTCTCGGTCTATCGACGGAACCAGGCCCACGGCCCCTTCGTCCACATCGACGCCAGGGGCCGGAGGGCGCGTTGGTGATGGCGATGACCCGGAAGCCGACGGGGTCGGGTGTGCCCGGCGAGCTCCTCGCTCTGCTCGAGGGCCGACGGGTGGTGGTGCTGGTGGGCGCGGGGTGCAGCACCGAGTCGGGCATCCCCGATTATCGAGGTCCCGATGGTTCCCTCCGTACTCGCCAGCCCATGCAGTATGCGGAGTTCGTCGGTTCCTCCGAAGCGCGGACCCGCTATTGGGCTCGGAGCGCCGTGGGTTGGCGGCGGGTGGCGGAGGCACGACCCAACGAGGCCCATCGGGCACTGGCCCGGCTCGAGGAGGGCGGGGTGCTGGCCGGGGTCATCACGCAGAACGTCGACGGGCTGCACCAGGAGGCCGGAAGCCGGAGGGTGGTGGAGCTTCACGGCACCCTGGCCTGGGTCCGCTGTCTCGAGTGCGGACACCGGGTCCGCAGAGAGGACCACCAGCGTCGCCTCATGCAGGCGAATCCCGGGTGGACGGACGCGGTGTCGGACCACGCTGGCTCCGGGTCCGTCGCTCCCGATGGAGACGCCGAGGTGATCGGAGAGGCGGTCCGCTCGTTTTCCGTCCCCGGATGCCGGGTCTGCGGCGGGATCCTGAAGCCCGACGTCGTCTTCTTCGGGGAGAGCGTGCCGGCGCGGGTCGTCGAACGGGCGTGGGCCCTCTTCGCCGAGGGTGACGTGCTTTTGGTCGTCGGCTCGTCCCTCACGGTCTTCTCGGGGCGGCGCTTCGTCTACCGGGCGGTCGAGCGTCAGACCCCCGTGGCCGTGGTGAATCTCGGGCCCACCCGGGCCGACGACGTCGCGGCGGTGAAAGTGGAGGGTCGGCTCGGCCGTCTCCTTCCCGCCGTGGCCGACGAGCTCCTGGGAGCCTGAGACGGGCTCCTGAATCCTACGACCCCAGGTGCACGACGCAGCGTCTCCGGGATCCCCGGGCGCGGTGCTCCCAGAGATAGATCCCTTGCCACGTGCCCAGCGCGAGCCGTCCCGCGACCACCGGAATCGAGAGCGTGGTGGAGGTGAGGGCGGCCTTGATGTGCGACGGCATGTCGTCGGGGCCTTCCATGACGTGCGTGAAGTTCGGGTCGCCCTCCGGAACGTGGCGATCCATCCAATCCTCCAGGTCACGACGAGCCGTGGGATCGGCGTTCTCCTGGATGGTCAGGCTGGCCGACGTGTGCTGGATCATGACCGTGCACAGGCCTTTCTCCAACGGACCTTCGGAGACGAGCCGCTGAACCTCCGACGTGATCTCGTACAGCCCCTTGCCCCGGGTCCGCGTCTCGATGGAGGCGATCACGTCGCGGCCCGCCGGTGAGGGACGCGCCGAAGAGCCGGGTCCATTGCGTTCATGGTCAGCTCGCCCTCCGGTCCAAGTCGAGGGTCTCCACGCGGAGCGGTTCGACCCGGAACGTCTCCGGAGGCATGTCGACACCAGCTCGGGTCAGAGCCGCGAAGATCCGCTCACGGAGCTCCGTACGCAGCTCGACATGTCTCCGTTCGTCGTAGGCCCAGGCACGGAGCTCCAGCTCGACGTTATAGTCGTTCAGAGCGGTGACGACCACTCTCGGCTCGGGCTGCTCCATATACGCGTCGTCCTCGCGGACGAGGTCCAGAAGCACCTCCCGCACCCTGGCCAGATCCTCCTGGACGCCGACCGTGACCGAGACGTCGATGCGCAGGTTCGGGAAGTTGGTGTAGGACGCCACGGTACGATTGATGATCTCCGAGTTGGGCACCGCGAGCATCCTGCCGTCCGGGGTGATGACGCGCGTGGAGCGGAGGGTGATCCGATCCACCCGCCCGTACTGGCTTCCAACCTCCACCAGGTCACCGATGACGAAGGGCCGGTCCCAGTAGATGAGGAGACCGGAGATCATGTTGGAAAGGGCATCCTTCGCGGCGAATCCGATGGTCAGGCCGGCGATGCCCAACGAGGCCAGGAGCGAGGCCGTGTTGACGCCCACGGCCGAGAGTGCGCTCACCAGCCCCAGGGTAATGACGACGAACTTGACGAGGGTTCGCACGAACTCGCGGTTGGTGGCATCGGCGTGCATCCTGGTCGAGACCCGTCTCACCACCAGGTCGGTGAGGAGCCACAAGAGGAAGTAGGCCGCGAAGGTGAGCACGGCGATGATGGCGTTGGCCAGCAGCTCGGCTGCGCTCGCCCCCAGGACCTCCGGATCGAAGATGGTCGAGAGCCGCTCGACGATGCCGCTGAAGAATCGATTCATGAGGTGCTCCGGGCCTAATAGGAGTAGGTGACCCCCGTCCGAAGCGTGGTGTCGAGCACCGCGATTCCGTCGGGGGGGTCGCTGTCGTATCGCAGATTGAAGGAGACCGTGAGCGACAAGGTCTCGGTGATGGAGGTCGCGAGGCGGAAGCTCTCCAGGACGCGAATGTCCCCGGGATCCCCGAACTCGGGCTGCGCGTACGTCGTGGAGGTGATCACCGTGGTCTCCGTGGGGACCACGCGGAGCGTCAGGAAGTTGCTCCACCGCATCGTCGTCGTGCGAGCTGGATGCGCGGCGGTGTCGGGCAGGCTCAGACGCTCGTGCTCGAGCATGAGCGCGCTCCCCGCTCCGAAGTCACCCCACTCGCCGCTCGTCAGAGACGTCCGGGCTCCGCCGCCGACGATGGCTCGGAAGGAGAGGCGCTGGGAGCGGTCGTAGTTGAGCTGGGCGTACCATTCGGGCGACAGATAGGGCCGGTACGAGAAGGTCTGCCGATAATGGGCCAAGCCGGAGGAGGCGAACCGGTTGCTCCGGAGGAAGCCCAGCCCACCGTCGCCGACGACGAGCGTGGTGATGCGCTCGGTCACGTGATACAGTCGGGCCTCGAGGCCGAGCTGCACGAAGTCGACATTGCCCGTGCGGACGGTGAGATCACCGCCGAGTGTGCCCGACGATCCCAGGGGTGGATCGTCCCTTCTCAGGGCCTCGACGTTCACCTGAGCCGACAAAACAGGGGGGGACACCGCCAAGAACATGGCCAGGAGAAGCCGGGGGGTCCCGGAGGTCTTCGGGATCAACGGTACGGGTCTTCCCTGGAAAGATGACGTTCGACGTAGTGGGCGACTCCCTCCTCCACCGACGCGAAGGCACCGTCGTACCCCGCGTCGCGCAGCTTCCGCATGTCGGCCTCGGTGAAATACTGGTACTTGTCGCGGATCTCCTCGGGCGTGTCGGTCCAGCGGATCGACAGAGGCTGATCGACGGCGTCATAGAGGGCCCCCATGAGCTCCAGCCATGTCTGCGCCCTCCCGGTTCCCAGGTTGTAGATGCCGCTGGACGCCTCCTGACGCCTCAGCCACGTCATCACGTCGACGCAGTCCCGTACGTAGACGAAATCCCGCATCTGCTCGCCGTCCTCGTACTCGGCGTGATGCGAGCGGAACAGGGTCACCGCGTCCCCACGGGCGGCCACGGGATACGCCTTCGTGACGACGCTGCGCATGTCGCCTTTGTGGTACTCGTTGGGACCGTAGACGTTGAAGAACTTGAGCCCGACCCAGTGGGGAGGTGCGGGCCTGCCTTCGGCGACCTCCCGCACGGCCCAGCGGTCGAAGGCGTGCTTGCTCCAGCCGTACGCGTTGAGAGGCCGCAGGCGGCTCAGCGCCACGGGATCGTCGTCGTCGCTGAAGCCCCGGGACCCGTCCCCGTACGTGGCGGCGGAGGACGCGTACACCAGAGGCACGTCGTGGTGGGCGCACCAGCGCCAGATCCTCTGCGAGAGGCGGAGATTGCTCTCGGCGATGAGGTCGGCGTCGGACTCGGTGGTGGAGGAGATGGCGCCCATGTGATAGATCCGCTCGATCTCTCCTCCGCGCCGAGCCAGGAAGGCGTCGAGTGCTTCGGGCGGGACCAGCTCATCGATCTCGTGGCGTACGATGTTGCGCCACTTCTCCGCCGTGCCCAGGGTATCGTTCACCGATACCCGTACCCCCTCGTCGGCTAGGCGGCCGACGAGATTGGAGCCGATGAAGCCCGTTCCTCCGGTGACCAGGATCATGGGCCGGAAGATCGACAAAGCCCCGGGGACGTACAACCGTGATCCGTCCTTGCCGAGGTGCGGCCGGGGCGGGAACGTGTAGCCACGACTTTCCTCCCGACCCGTGAGCCCAGCATGCGCTCTCTCCGCCGATCCGCCCCCGCGCTCCCGCTGCTGACCTCCCTGCTCGTCGCCTGCTCGGAAGTCGAGACGGGAGCCTTGCCCGGCGCGCCGGAGGGCCAGCAGGCTGTCTCGCTCTTCGGGGAGGCGCTCTTCCAGCAGGAGGATACCACGGGGGCCATCGCGGAGGCGGATGCGGCCCTCGCCGCGGATCCGGACAACGTGGATCTGATCATCGCCGCGGGTCGAGTACGGCGGAACGTCTGGCAGTACAGGCAGGCCATGGAGCTCTACACGCGCGCCATGGAGTTGGCGCCCGACGACTGGCGGCCGTACCGCTTCCGCGGGCACCGGCACATCTCGGTGCGAGACTTTGAGCGCGCCATCCAGGACCTGGAGACGGCCCGGGAGCTGGCTCCGCTCAACTGGGACGTCGCCTACCACCTGGGACTCGCCTACTTCCTGGCGGGACGCTTCGACGACGCCCTGACGGAGTATCTACGATGCCTCGAAGCGGCCGACGACGCGGAGGCCGCCGAGGCCCAGGCGGAAGATTTCCGGAG
This sequence comes from Longimicrobiales bacterium, assembly GCA_033722275.1. Lineage (GTDB taxonomy): Bacteria > Gemmatimonadota > Gemmatimonadetes > Longimicrobiales > Gaopeijiaceae > UBA2589. The sequence goes on from JAWVZK010000155.1 coordinate 5,666, forward strand.
CTGCTCGCAGAACCGGGACGATCCGGAGTCCCGGGTGGCCATGACCGAATGGGCGGTCCGGGCCGCCGCTCGTGCCGGGCGCGACGAGGAAGTGGAGCGGCTCCTCGCGGCGATCCCTCTCGATCTGGAGCTGGAGGAGAACGTGGCCTACTACCACGACCTTCTCCACTACAAGGGAGAGATGACGGCCCAGGAGCTCCTGAATCCGGGACCCGACGCTCCGTACCGGCGCGAGACCGTCGGATTCGGGGTGGCCAACTGGATGCTCGCCCGGGGGGACACCGCCTCGGCGCTGGAGCTCCTCGAGGAGCTCGCTCGAGACCCGTGGTGGCCGGGGTTCGGGCGTATCGCCGCCGAGGTCGAGCTGCACCGCTTGACCCAGGGACGATGAGCGAGGACCCGACCCCGACGCCACCCCTCGTCTGGGACCCCAGCTACGAGATCGATCTCGGACCTCACGTCTTCGTTACCGCCAAGTATCGGCTCACGCGGGAGAGACTCCTGCGGGACGAGACCGTCACCGAAGAGCACTTCGTCCGGCCGGTCCCGGCCAACCGGCAGGAGCTTGCTCGCGTCCACACCGAGGAATACCTGCGGAAGATCGACGACAACGACTTCACCATCGCCGAGCGGTTGCGCTTGGAGGTGCCGTTCTCCGAGGAGGGGCGGGACGCCATGATTCTGAGCTGTGGCGCTACCCTCCTCGCGTGCCGCCTCGCGCTGCGTCACCGGTTCACTGGACATCTGGGGGGTGGATTCCATCACGCCTACGCCGATCACGGAGAAGGCTTCTGCCTCCTCAACGATGTGGCCGTGGCGGCTTCGGCGCTCCTCGCCGAGGGCTCCCTGGAGCGCATCGCCGTGGTGGACCTGGATGTGCACCACGGCAACGGCACGGCGTCCGTCTTCGCTCAGGAGGACGCGGTCTTCACGTTCTCCATGCACCAGGAGCACAACTATCCCCTGGACAAGCCGCCCTCCGACCTGGACATCGGCCTCGACGACGGCGTCGGAGACGACGCCTACCTCGAGCGCCTCCGTGGCGCGCTGCCACGCGTGCTGGTCGGTCACCGTCCGGAGCTCGTCATCTACCTCGCCGGAGCCGACCCCTTCCGGCAGGATCAGCTCGGCGGTCTGAGGCTGTCCAGGGATGGGCTCCGGAGGCGCGACCGGATGGTCTTCGAGGGGTGCCGGGAGCGGGCGATTCCGGTGGCCATGGTCCTGGCGGGAGGATACGCCTTCCGCCTGGAGGATACCGTGGGGATCCACGTGGCGACCGTGGAGGAGCTGCTGGCGGCCGCTCAGCGGCTGTAGTTGACGAAGGGCAGGACGCTGAAGGAGCGCTTGTTGCGGGCGATGTTGATGAGACCCACCTGGAGGCCGTGCAGCTCTTCGGCGATGTTCAGGAGGCCGATGGTGATTCCGTTCTGACGCCCCCGGACACGATTGAAGGCGCTCACCGAGACGCCCCGGAAGCTGCCGTCCTCCACGACGGTGAAGTAGGCCGGTGCCACCACGAATCCGCGGACGTGACTCCCTCCCGCGCCGAGGCCGGAGAGGATCACGCCCTCCAGCCGGTTGCCCCCGATGCCGGCGCCCCCGAGGGCGACTCCCCTGAGGGTTCCACCGACTCCCGCGCCCACGCCTCCGACCACCAGCCCGGTGATGTCGCCGCCCACGCCGATGCCGATGCCGCCGATGCCCACGCCCGTGAGGTCGCCGCTGGCCCCGACACCGGCTCCACCGATGGCGAGACCGGTGACGTCGCCTCCCGCGCCCACGCCCAGGCCGCCCAAGAGAATCCCCGTGGCGTCTCCGCTGGCCCCGAGCCCCAGGCCCCCTGCGGCGATCCCCGCGATCTTTCCGCCGGCTCCGATTCCGAGGCCCCCGGCGGCGATGCCCTGGAGATCTCCACCCACTCCGGCTCCGAGTCCTCCCACGACGACACCCCGCACCGTCCCGCCGGCGCCAGCACCGAGTCCTCCGACGACGATCCCGTCCATGCCCTCGCCGGCGCCGGCGCCGAGCCCTCCCACGAGCACCCCCCGGGCTCGAGAACCCGCTCCCAAACCGATGACCGCGAGACCGAGGCCGGTGAGGTCTTCGTCGGCGACGAGGCCGGCTCCCAAGGCGATACCCTCGACGTCTCGGCCCCCCGTGAGAGGCAGGCCCAGGGCGAGGCCCTGGACGTCACCGTTCGAGTCCTCGTACGGTTCCCAGAGGGTCACGTTGACGCCGCGGACCCGCTGGAGACGGAGATCCCGGAAGTTGATGCGAAGCCCGTCCAGCCGAGGAACGTCGCCCAGCCCGATGCCCACGTCTCCCACCGCCAGCTTGAGGCCGGGCTCCTGGGCCAGGGACGGGGGGACGGCGACGAGCGGGAGGGACACGGAGAGGACCGTGCCAGCGATCAGATGTGCCGGATGCGGGCGCATGGACCCATCGGTTGGAGTCGCCTCGTCTACGATCCCTACGACC
>JAWVZK010000156.1:0-8089 GCA_033722275.1 Longimicrobiales bacterium
CCACCGACGCCGAGGTCGAGGAGATGAAGGCGCTGGTCCGCCAGGCCCTGGAGGAGGGGGCCGTGGGCATGTCGGCGGGCCTGGAGTACACGCCGGGCCGCTGGAGCACCACCGAGGAGGTGGCCCGGATGGCCGAGGAGCTCCTCCCGTACGACGGCGTCTACATCTCCCACGAGCGCTCGGAGGGCGCCGACCCCATGTGGTACTGGCCCAGCCAGGACGATCCGGGACCGCCGACCCTCCAGGACGCCGTCCTCGAGACCATCGAGATCGGGCGCCACTCGGGAGCCCGGGTGGTGGCGTCCCACATCAAGGCCAAGGGCGCCCACTACTGGGGCTCGAGCATGAGCGCCATCCAGCTCATCGAGCGGGCCCGCGCCGAGGGGGTCCGCGTCTTCGCCGACCAGTACCCGTACGCCACCTCGGGCTCCGACGGGAGCACGGTCCTCATCCCCCGCTGGGCCACCTCCTCTCCTGACGACGACGGCCCCGGTCCCGCCGAGGTGCTGCGCCGGAACCTCGCCGACCCCGAGACCGAGGCGATGATCCGGCAGGACATCGCCCACGAGATCCGTCGGCGTGGCGGAGCCGACCGGGTGGTGGTCTTCGAGTACCCCCGGGAGGAGTGGGTGGGGATGAACCTGCAGGAGATCGCCGACCAGCGGGGCGTCGACGCGGTGCAGATGGCCATGGACCTCGCGCTGGAAGGCGATCCGGACCGGCGAGGCGGGGGCCGCCTCAGGGGCTTCTCCATGTCGGAGATCGACGTGGAGAACTATGCCGCCCAGCCGTGGGTGGCCACCGCGTCCGACGGTGGCATCGCCATCCCCGAGGATGGCTCGGTGCACCCTCGCTACTACGGCACCTTCCCCCGCAAGATCCGGCGGTACGCCATGGAAGCCGGGGCCCTGTCGGTGGAGGCCGCGATCCGGTCCCAGACGTCGCTGCCGGCCCGGATCATGGGGCTCCAGGACCGGGGGGAGATCCGCGTGGGCAACTGGGCCGACCTGGTGGTCTTCGACATGGAGACCATCACCGACGAGGCGACCTTCTTCGAGCCCCACCAGCACGCCAGCGGCATCGACCACGTCCTGGTCAACGGCGAGTTCGTGGTGGAGGACGGCGAGATCCTCTACACGCTGCCGGGCGAGGTCCTCACGTCGCAGCGTGGGGGGAGGCCGGTGTCCGAAGACCGGTAGCGGACCACGGAAGGATGGGCGAGCTTCCGTAAGAGCCCTTCTGAAGTGGATGTGGCCTGAGGAGCATCGGGCATCGCATGACCGGGATCGCAAAGAACGCCGCCGCGGGCCTCACCGTGGCGCTCGTCTTCTTCCTCACGTTGGAGGGACTCCTCCACCTCTCCGGCGTAGAGCCTCTTCACGAGCGCAGCGATCCGTACGTCGGCTTCGCCGGCTATTCGCCTCTCTTCGTCGAGAAGTCCGCCGAGAACGGCGCGCGCGTCTTCGCGACGGCGGACAACAAGTTCGACTGGTTCAACCGCCAGCAGTTCCCGGTGGCGAAGGAGCCCGGCGTCACACGGGTCTTCTGCCTGGGAGGCTCCACGACCTACGGCCGGCCGTACGACGATCGGACCTCCTTCTGCGGCTGGCTGGAGGCCCTTCTGCCGACCATGGATCCGGATCGTCGGTGGGAGGTGGTCAATGCCGGCGGCATCAGCTATGCGAGCTACCGGATCGTGCGCCTCATGGAGGAGCTCGCCCAGCACGAGCCCGACCTCTTCGTCATCTACACGGGGCACAACGAGTTCCTGGAAGCACGGACGTACGATCGGTTGCTGAGCATGCCCGGGTTCATGCGCGATCTGGGATCGCTGGCCTCGCGGCTCCGGTTCTACACCGTCCTCTCCGACATCGTGTACCCGACCGAGACGGTGCTGGACACCGAGATCGACGCGGTCCTGGACAACTCCGTCGGCCCCGAGGACTACCACCGGGACGACGCCCGGCGCGACGCCGTCCTGGAGCACTTCGGCGTCAGCCTGGGACGCATGGCCCGCATCGCCGAAGAGTCGGAGGCGGAGGTGATCTTCGTCACGCCGGCCTCCAACATCCGCGACTTCTCACCCTTCAAGGCCGAGCCGAGGGCCGGGCTCGATCCGGCGGACATCCGTCGGATCGAGGGGATCAAGACGACCGTCGCCGAGCATCTCGAGGCCGAGCGACACGATCGGGCCGCGACGTCGGCCGGGGAAGGGCTCGCGCTGGACCCCCGGGACGCCGAGCTCCTCTTCCTCGAGGGACGGGCCCTGCTGGGTCTCGGCAGCATCGACGAGGCCGCGCAGGCGTTCGTGGCGGCCCGCGACGAGGACGTGGCACCCCTCCGTGCCCTCACGCCCGTCCGCGGCATCGTCTCCGAGGTGGCGTCGGAGCACGCGGCCGGGCTGGTGGACTTCACCGGGATGATGCGGGACGTCTCGCCGCACCGGATCCCCGGCGACGAGCACTTCCTCGACCACGTGCATCCGTCCATCGAGAGCCACCGGATGCTGGCTCTGGCCATCGCGGACGAGATGGCGGATATGGGGATCGCCGACAGGCGGGCTCCACTCGACGAGGCGACGGTCTCGGGGATCGTCGACGAGGTGATGAGCGGTGTCGACGTGGCCGCCCACGCGACGGCCCTGGCGAACCTCGCCCGCGTCCTCACCTGGGCGGGGAAGCAGGAGGAGGCCATGAGGCTGGCCGGACGCGCCACGGAGATGTCCAGGGATCCGCACACGCTCTTCCAGATGCTGACCGTCCTGGTGCGAAACGACCGTCACGAGGAAGCGCTCCCCTACTCCCGTGACGCGGCGCGGCTCATGCCGGACAACGCCGACATCCGCAAGATCAACGGCATCATCCTCTCCGAGACCGGACGCAAGTCGGAGGCATTGGAGGAGCTCCGGGCGGCTGCCCGGCTCGATGCCGGGACCACCGACGTCCACTACCATCTCGGCCTGGTGCTCTCCGAGCTGGGCCAGGCGGATCGGGCGGCCCGGGCCTACCGTACGGCCATCGAGGCGCAGCCCGACAATGCCGATGCCCTGAACAACCTCGGTGTCATCCTCGCCCAGCGGGGAGAGCTGGCGGGAGCCGTCGACCTGTTCCAGCGGGCCGTCCAGGCGAATCCCGCTCACGCGGGGGCAACGCAGAACCTGGCGCGCGCACGGCGGATGCTGGGCGGCTGACCGGCCGCGGCGACGGAGCCCATACGGCCCCCATCGGTCCGGTCCCGCCCCTCCGGCTTGCTGGACGCCCGCGCCCCTTCGGTCCAGGTTGAGTCCATGGACACCCTGCGCGGCAAGCTCCTGATCTCGGGCGGCGGCCTGTACGACCCCAACTTCCGGCACACGGTGGTGCTCGTCGGCGAGCACACCGAGGAGGGAGCCCTGGGGGTCGTCCTCAACCGGCCCCTGGACACCACCGTCGAGGAAGGCCTCCCCGACCTGGCGCCCTACGTCCCGGCCGGAGCGCTGCTCTTCGACGGAGGACCCGTCCAGCCGCTGGGCGGGGTCCTGGTGGCCGAGTTCGCCCAGCCGGAGCACGCCGACCTCCTGGTCTTCGGCTCCATCGGCTTCGTGACGGGGGAGCTCTCCGGGGATCTGTCCTGGAAGGTGAAGCGGGCCCGGGCCTTCGTCGGCTACTCGGGATGGGGTCCCGGACAGCTCGAGGCCGAGATGGCCCAGGACGACTGGATCGTGGAGGGGGCGACCGAAGACGACGTCTTCACCGACAACCCGGACCTCCTGTGGAGCCGCGTGCTCCGCCGGAAGGGGGCGGAGTACCACCGGCTGTCCCGGATGCCATACGATCCGTCGATGAACTGACCGGCGGGCGAACACGGTCCGACAGACGAGCCCGGTTACCACGCGCAACGGCCCCGGCCCGCTGCCGACCGCGCGGTCCACGACCCACGAGCCACGACGCGACGCCGCGGATCGCCTACGCCTCCACCTCCTCGATGAGCCCGGCATCGTCGTCGTCCGGCCGGTTCACCCGCGTGCTCACCCTGCGGGCCTCGAAGGTCCCGTCCCGGGCAGGAGTCAGCAGCGTCTCAAGCTCCTCCGCCGGCGTCTCCCGATCCAGCCACCGGTCCCGACCCGACGGTGGGATCACCACCGGCATGCGATGGTGGACGTCGGAGACGTCGGCGTTGGCGTCGGTGGTGAGGATGGCGAAGCCGTGGCGCGGCTGGACGTCGTCGGGAGCGGACCGCGGGGGCCGCCACGTCTCCCAGATCCCGGCGAAGGAGAGGACCTCCCCCTCCCCGGCATGGAACCAGTAGGGAATCTTCCGCCCGCCCTCGGAGCGCCATTCGTAGAACCCGTCGGCCGGCACCAGGCACCGCCGCCGTCGGAAGGCCTCGGAGAACGATCGCTTGGACGCCACGGACTCGGCTCGGGCGTTCACGAAGGGCTCCTTCGGCTCATCCTTCCACGACGGGAAGAAGCCCCACTCCAGGAGCCCGATGCGGCGCCCCTCTTCGTCCTCGGCGACCACCGGCGCCTCCTGACCCGGAGCCACGTTGTGGCGCGGGGCGTACGCCTCGTAGTCGAAGGTCAGCTTAGGCGCGTCGAAGGCCTCCAGGAGGGCTCCTTCCGGAACCGCCAGGGTGTAGCGACCGCACATCCTCCCCTCCCGCTTCAGCCGTGTGGGGAGGCCGGGATCACGCCGGGCCGTCCATCCGGTCTTCGGGCTCCAGAGGCTCGGGCCGGGGCGGGCGCTTCAGATACCGTCCCTCGTCGAAGGGCCTCCGCTTCATGATCAGCTTGGCTCCCGCGTCCTCCAGCCTCCGGAAGCCCAGGAGGTGCATGAGCTGCCGTGCGAAGAAGCGGGCGATGCGCTTGTCCACCACCACCTCGTCGGCCTTCCCTTCGATGCGGCTGACGCCAGGCAGGAGGTGGACGAAGCGGGAAAGCTCGGCACGACGCATGGCCATGGAGACGGTCATCCAGAAGGGGCTGAACTCCCGCACGAGGAAGAAGCCGTCCTCGCCCTGCTCCTGGTAGAGCGGCATGAGGAGTCGCCCGCTCTCGGGCACGGCGACGGGACCGTCGGCGTCGTGCGCCACGACCTGGCCGGCGCGGACAGGCTGGAAGTTGGTGTAACCAGGCTCCATGACGAAGCCGTCGCCCTCCTCTACGTCCCGCTTCTGGCGCATCTCCAGCGCCCGGGGCAGATGTCCGGTGGCGCGCTTCAGCAGCTTCCTCGCCTCGGTGAGCTCGGGGACCAGGCGCTCCGGCAGGAGACCGGCGCTCACCAGGGCGATCCAGATGGCGGCTTCCGCCCGGTCCACCGACGCGGGCTCGTCGTGCTGTCCGGTCTCCACGGTGAGGGCCACGATCCCGTGCTCGCTCAGGAGGTTCAGGAGGGTGCCGTCCACGAGCTCCTCGAGCCCGAAGATCATGGGCACGGGGAAGTGGGAGGCGAAGTCCCTGTGGGGGAGCGAGTCGGTGAACGCCGAGAAGATCCCGCCGGGTCCCGACGTCGTGTGGAGGTCCAGGGCGTACACAGGGCCTTCGGCGACCTCGAGGACCTGCTCGATCTCCTCGAGGAGCTCCACCTGCTCGCGGTCCTCGACGGTGCCCCCGGCTCCCTCGGTCCGGAGCTGGACGATCCGTGCCGAGGTCCACGCGCGGTTCAGGTCGCGGTCGACGAAGCGTCGCCTGCGCTCGAGGGCCGTCACGTTCCCGGCGAGCGCCACCAGACGTCCGCTGACGTCGCTCCTCCGATGCTCCAGCGCTTCCAGGACGCGCCTCAACGCGAGGATCCCCGCGGGCTCGTTGCCATGGATCCCGCCGAAGCAGATCAGGGTCGGCCCTGGACGGCGTCCGACGACTCCCCCGAGAAGCCGATCGTCCACGATCGTGCCCCGGCTCATCTCGGCCACACCTCCGCTCATCCTCGCTCCGGCGCCAGTCGGTCTTCCAGCAGATCGTAGGCGATGGGCATGAAGTCGGTCTCGCTGACGATGCCCACCAGCTTCCCTTCGCTCACCACCGGCAGACACGAGACCTTGGCGTCTCGCATGATGTCGATGGCCTCCAGCGTGGGCGTCTCGGGAGAGACCGACGTGGGATTACGCTCCATGATATCCTTCACGGGAGGCGCCTGGTCCTTCCCCGCGTCGAAGCCTTCGGCCATGAGGCGGAGGACGGAGCGGTAGGAGACCATGCCCACCAGGTTGTGCGCGTCGTCCTCGACGAGCACGTGACGGATCCGGTTGCGGGACATCATGAACGCCACCATGTCGACCAGCTCCTCCTCGTGCACGGTGAAGAGGGTTGTCGTCATGAGCTGCTCGATGCGCTCGTAGTTCAGTTGCCAGCCTCCCGACTCGTGGATGTCCGCAAGGTCCCAGGTGTGGCAGGGGGCACCGCTCTTCTGCCGCCGTACCACGCCGGCGGTGACGGCCGCCAGGCGCTCCGACCGGGTGCCGTGGCCCTGCATGCCGCGCAGCGACCCGACGATCCACCGGGCTCCGGTGGTCTCGGTGTCGACGCGCTCATGAATTATACCCAGATACCGCTCGATGTCTTCCGCATCGACGCCGGCGTCGGCCAGTCCGGCGCGAGCCAGGGGCAGCGCCTCCTCCAGGATGAGGCGCTTTGCGCTGATGCTCTTCCCGTCGAGCCAGATGAAGCCGGCCTTCAGGCCGTTGCGGGCCGCCGCCAGGAAGTTGGACTTGGCGTCGGCGAAGTCCATGCGGGACCGGATGTCGCCGTACTCCTCGACGCCCCCCAGCACCAGGCCGATCCAGAAGGCCATGTTCGCCACCTCGTCGACGATGGTGGGTCCCGACGGCAGCACGCGGCACTCGATGCGGAGGTGGGCCACGCCGTGCTTCACGCCCCAGCAGGGGCGGTTCCACCGGTACACGGTCCCGTTGTGGAGCGAGAGGGCCTGGAGCGACGGCATCTCTCCTGCGTCGAGCATGGCGATGGGGTCCTGATCCACGTCCCGGGTGAGCAGGACCCGGAACCGGGTGACGTCCTCCTGGACCAGATCCATGATGCCGCTGGAGATCCACTCCTCGCCGAAGCGGACACGGGGAGACAGGTCCCGCATGTGCACCGAGCCCCTCCGCGTGTCGATGGACTGCTGGAAGAGGGCGATGCGCGTCTCCTCCCAGAGGAGCTTGCCGAAGAGGACCGGCGAGTTGACGGCGCCGGCCATCACCGGGGCCGTGACGAGCTGGGCCACGTTGTAGACCCGCGCGAAGTCGTGGGGGTCGACCTGCAGATGCACCTGGAAGCTGGTGTTGCACGATTCGAGCATCACCGACTCGTGCTCCGTGTAGAGCTCGTCGCTCCCCTGGATCCTGAGCTTGTACGGCTCCCCGCCGCGCGCCTTGGCGAAAGCGTTGTTCAGGGCAAGGTAGCGCTCCCTCGGCGTGATGTTGTCCAGCGTGACGTCGGACTTGGACAGCGTCGGGAGGATGCCGATGAGGGCCACCTCCGTGTCCACCCGGGCCGCCGCCGCGCGAGCCTCCGCCACCAGCTCCCCGAGACGATCCTCCACCTGCCGGAAGCAGCTCCCCTCCAGGCGGCGGGGCTCCACGTTGGCCTCGAGGTTGTAGAGGGCGAGCTCGGTGGTGAAGGGACCACCGTCCAGCTCCTCCAGGACCTTCATGGCCGTGGAGAGGGGACGCCACGCCTCGTTGACGAGGAACATCTCCTGCTCGGCGCCGATGCGTCGGATCCCGCTCTCGAAGAGCCCTTCCTTCAGCATCCGCTCCAGGGCCAGCACGTCGCGCAGGAGCGCCTTGGAGAAGGCGCGGGTGTCGGCCGGCGATCGATCTCGTCCCGTGATGTCTTGCCCCACGACGCTCCTCTTCCGTCTACTCGACGAAGACCGCGATGTCCTCGATGGGCTTCTTGGTGATGTCGGGGACGGTGGCGTCCTCCTCAGGATAGCCGACGACCAGGATCAGGAAAGGCCGCTCGTTCTCCGGCCGACCCAGGAGGTCGTTGAGGAACGCCATCGGGGAGGGCGTGTGCGTCAGCGTGGCGAGGCCCGCCTGATGGAGGGCCGTGATGAGCATCCCCGTCGCGATGCCCACCGACTCGGTCACGTAGTAGTTCTTC
>JAWVZK010000157.1:0-8066 GCA_033722275.1 Longimicrobiales bacterium
CGACCTCATCGAGACCAACGGCTTCCGCGGCCGGGTGGAGGACATCGACCTCCGCGCCACGGAGCTCCGCACGCCCCAGGGGCAGTTGGTTCGCATCCCCAACGGGAGCGTCTACGGGAGTCCCCTCACGAACTACACCCGGTCGTCGAGCCGACGAATGGATCTGGCGTGCGGGGTATCCTACGGTGACGATCTGGAGAGGGCCCGTTCGGTCGCCCTGGAGGCGATGAAGGGCGTGGCCCACCGGGATCCCGGACGGGATCCGGAGTTCTTCTACGAAGAGTTCGGGGGGAGCTCCATCAACTTCGTCCTCCGCGTCTGGCTCCAGAACCCGGAACAGGGGACCTATCTGGCCGCCCGTAGCGATGCCATCGTCCGGCTGAAGAAGGCCTTCGACGAGAACGACGTGGGCATCCCCTTCCCCATCACGACGCTGGACTTCTCCCAAGCGGGTACGCGTCTCCTCGACGAGCCTCTCAAGGCGTTGAGCGACGCTTCGTAGGGGACCGTCGTCCGCGTGGACCTCTCTTCGTCCGCGTGGACCTCTCTTCGTCTTGGACCTCCCGTTGTCCGCGTCGACCTCGCGTCGTGGTCGGATCTCCCGTCGGCCATGTCGACCTCCCGAACCGTGTGTCTCGGGTCAGTCGCCCGGACGCTCGGCCTCCGCGTCCAGCTCCCTCACCTCCGGCCGCCCTCGCATCCTGCGGCGAGCCGGGACGAGATCGCGCATGGAGTCGAGCTTGCCGAAGCAGAGAAGCCGGTCTTCGACCTCGAGGACGCGCGAGCCTCTCGGATTGGGGATGACGGTGTGCCCGCGATGGAGGGTGAGGACCACGATGTCCCGGGGGCGTAGACCCGAATCCTCGATGGCCTTGCCCACCAGATCCGACTTCTCGTGGATGTGGAGCTCGGCCACGCCGTAGGCCGCGCTCACGTTGAGGCGCTGTCGGACGTCGAGCTCGGGGAAGCTCACCTGCCGCTCGACGAAGTCGATGATGGCGCCGGCCACGTCCAGGTTCGTCGAGGTCTCAATGCCCTCGAGCCCCGGCGAGGAGTTCACCTCCATGACCTGCGGGCCGTCGTTGCCCTCCAGCATGTCGACCCCGGCCACTTTCAGCCCCATGATCTGAGCCGCTCGGATCGCCGTCCGGCGGTACTCCTCGTCGAGGTCGACGGCCTCGGCGGTTCCTCCTCGGTGGACATTGCTCCGGAAGTCCCCTCCCTGGGCCCTTCGCCGCATGGAAGCGATCACGCGATCGCCCACCACCAGCGCCCGCACATCGGTGCCCTTGCTCTCGCCCACGAACTTCTGGATCAGGACGTTCTGTTTGGCGCTCTGGAGGGTCTCGATGATCGCCTCCGCGATCTTCACCGAGTCGGCGAGGATGACGCCGACTCCCTGGGTCCCTTCCAGGAGCTTGATGATGACGGGCGCGCCCCCGACCCGTTCGATGGCGGGCAGGACGTCCTGCTTCCTCCGGACGAAGGCGGTTTGCGGCAGGCCGATGTCGTGACGGCTGAGGATCTGGAGGGCCCGGAGCTTGTCCCGTGAGTTGGCGATGCCGTTGGCGGAGCTGGGCGTATAGACGTCGAGCTGCTCGAACTGCCGCACCACGGCCGTGCCGAAGTACGTGATCGAGGCGCCGATGCGGGGGAGGATGGCGTCGTAGTGCGAGATCGGCTTCCCCTTGAAGAAGAGGTCCGGCTTCCCGCGCTCCACCTCGATGGAGAAGTTCAGGGTGTCCAGCACCTCCACGGAGTGTCCTCGTGTCTCGGCGGCCTCCCGGAGCCGGCGCGTGCTGTACGCCTTCGGAGATCGCGAGAGGATGGCGAGCTTCATCGAGGCGTCCCTCAGCGGCCGGGACGTTCCAGAACGTCTCGAGCCTCGGCCAATCGCTCGTTCAATCTCCGGAGGGCCGCCGAGACCCGCTGCATCTGCTCGTCCACCAGCTCGAACTCGCGCTCCTCGATGGCCTCCCGGATGCCTGGGAGCGTCTTCACGCCGTAGCCGGTATAGAAGCCCGGCGCGTAGATCTGGTGGCGGAACCACGGTCGCTTCGGTAGACCTCGGTCGTCGGTGAGGAGCTGCTCGACGCGGAGGAGGTGCTCGTTCAGGCGCCGCGTCTCCTGGTCGTCGAGCCCCTCGGCCTGGGCTGTCCGCAACCGCTCGTCGTACGCGGTCGCCGCGTCCCGCAGCTCCGCGACGGCGTTGAGGAGGGGAGCGAAGTTGAAGTACGGTACCGGAGCGTCCGCCTCGGGAGGCACGTACGGCTTCGTCGGATCCGCGGCGAGATCGTACATGCCCTGACGGACGAGCCGGTTGTGTCGCTCCGTCCGTCTCCTCATCTCGTCGGCCATGGCCTGCACCTCGTCGGCGTACGTGGCGACGTTCGACGCCAGGTTGGAGAAGCGGTGGGGCAGCACGTCGGCCTGGGCGAATCGGAGCGTGGCCCGACCGGCGACCTTGGTCAGGGCGATCCCGTACTCGAAGGTCGGATCGATGAAGCGGGTGTAGTGCTCGAAGGAATCGTACTGGGAGTGGTAGGATCCGCCACCGCTCTCGCCACCGAAGCTGAGATTCAGCGACGCGATGCCCAGATGCTGGAGGAAGGGGGTGTAGTCCGACCCCGATCCCAGCGGAGACAGCCAGATGTCGTCGGGCGTGACGGCCTCCTCGCCCCGGGCCAGGAGAGCGGCCTGCCAACGCTCCAGGACGCTGACCCCGGTCTGGGGATCGTCCACGTCCCGGGCGATCTGCGTGACGAAGCGCTCGAGGCTGTGCGAGCCCCCGGCGTTGAGGAACCCGCGCCCGTTACCGTCGGTGTTGATGTAGAGCGCGGCCTTCTGCTGAAGCTCCTCACGATGGTGCTCCGCCCACTCGGTGGAGCCCAGGAGGGCGGGCTCCTCCGCGTCCCAACCGGCGTACACGATGGTGCGGTTGGGCCGCCACCCCGTCTCCATGAGGACACCGACGGCCCGAGCCTCCTCCATGAGCGTGACGAGTCCGCTGATGGGATCGGCGGCTCCGAGCGCCCAGCCGTCCCGGTGGTTCCCCCGCACGATCCATTCGTCCGGGTACTCCGAGCCTTCGATGCGGGCGATCACGTCGTACGCCGGCCTCAGATCCCAGTCGAACTCGAGCTGAAGTCGGACCGTGGCGGGTCCCGGCCCCATATGATAGGTCACCGGGAGGCCACCCTGCCATCCCTGCGGGGCCACCGGGCCCTCCATGGATGCGAGGAGGGGCTGCGCGTCGGCGTAGGAGATGGGCAGGACCGGGATCTTCATGATCGTCGGCGCCTCCTCGATCTCCAGGCGCTCGGCCTCCGCCGTGGCCCCGTATCCGGGCGTCAACGGGTCACCCGGATACTGCGGCATGTCGAGGACGGATCCCCGCTGGACCCCCCACTCGTTCCTCCACGGCCCTTCGGGGTATACGTCACCCGCGACGAACCCGTCGTCGATGGGGTCGGAGTACAGAATGGCGCCGATGGCCCCTCGCTCCGCGGCGACCTTGGGCTTGATCCCTCGCCAGGAGCCCCCGTAACGCGCGATGACGATCTTGCCCTCGACGTCGATCCCGCGGCGCTCCAGCTCCTCGTAGTCGGCGGGGACGCCCTGGTTCACGTATACGAGCTCCGCCGTCACGTCACCGTCGGCGGAGAAGGCGTTGAAGGTGGGCAGGCGGTTCTCCTCCACCCCGGAGACCGGATCACCCTCGATGGCCGGCTCCCTCAACCGCGCCGTGTAGGGGCTGGGACTCACCTGCTCCAGTCGCCGGATTCGGGGCAGGGGGTAGAGGACCTGGAACTCCTCGATCTCCACGTCGAACCCCCAGGACCGGAAGAGGTCGGCCTTCCACTCGGCCATCTCCCGGTTGTACGGCGATCCGGTCCAGAAGGGCTCCGCGGTGAGGCGTCGCATCCATTCCCGGAGCCGATCCGCGTCGAGTTGGGCGTCGAATCTCGCCTCGAGCTCGAACTGCTCGGCGGCGGCCGAAGACGAGAAGCCCAGAAGGGGTGGCGCTTCCTGTGACTGAGGCGTCGCCGCCAGGCCGACGGCGACCGCCACGGGGACGATGAGGGTACGGGCATGCATGCAAGGACTCCGAGTCCGTGACGTCGAATGGTTCGGGGCGGACGAACAAGTCCGAAGTGTATGAAGGAGCCGGTACGCGGGCCAGCGGGGCCGGTATGGCGATCCTTCGGTGCTCGGGGGCGCGCCAGTCCTCGGGGCGCGCCAGTCCTCGCGGCGTGTCAGTCCTCTTCGTCGCCCGCGTCCGAGAGCTCGGCTTCGTCGACCAGACCCTCCAGCTGATCCTCGTCGTAGTAGTCCAGCTTGTGCAGGGGCATGACGATTCCGGTGAGGATGTTCAGGACGTGTGAGCCGATGCGCTTGTAGTAGCGGGCGCCCAGGATGAGCGTGGTGGTGGTGGGCGCGTCGTATTCGGCGCTCGCCACGCTCGGGATGAGCTCGTCGCAGCGTCGGTTCACGTCCCGGAGCTGGTTCATGAGCCCGACGGCCGCCGTCGAGTCCGAGGTACCGAACACGTTCATCGCGCGACCGAAGGCGGTCTCCACCACCTCACGGAGCTCGCGGAGCTCTTTCCCCCGGGGGTCGTCGGGGACCGAGGCGCCACCATCGCGGTGCACCTCGGAGAGGTTCTTCGCGTAATCGCCGATGCGCTCCACGTCCTTCACGATGCTCATGAGGAGGAGGCAGTAGGGCACGTCTCTCCGCTCGCTGCCGAGGGTCAGGTGGGTGATGACGCGCCGCCGGATGGACCGCTCGAGCTTGTTGATGGCGACGTCACGCCGGGAGATCTCCATCGGCTCGTCAGTGCCGTCCGCTTCCTCCCAGAAGATGCGCCCGGCCCTGAGCGTCAGCTCACGCGAGGCGGCCAGCATCTCCTGGAAGTCGTCCGCCATCTGACCGATGGCGTCGTCGGAGCGGAAGAGGCTCAGCAGCTCTTTGAACATCGTGCGAAACTCCTATCCCATCATTTCGTTCAGGAAGGCGAACACGACGGGCACGGCGTAGAACAGCCCGAGGACGTACGCGATCGCCGTGGTCTTCGATCGGACCGCGAGGTCGGCCAGACGCCGAGCGAGGCTGATCGGGATCCGGCGCACCGGCCGCCAGGGGTAGATGAGGATCGTACCCGCCAGGTTGAAGAGAAGGTGCACCAGGGCGATGGTCAGACCGGCCTGGGCGTTCTGATCCGTCGCGGCGAGCGCTGCCAGAAGGGCCGTCACCGTCGTGCCGAGGTTGGCGCCGAGGGTCACCGGGAAGGCCTGGCTCAGGGTGAGGACACCGGCCCCGGCCAGAGGAACCATGAGTGAGGTGGTGATGGAGCTGGACTGGACCATGACCGTGGCGATGATCCCCACGGCGATGGCGACCCAGGCGTTCCTGGCCAGGGCCCTGGAAACGAGGACCTCCATCCGCTCCTGCATGGACGAGCGCATGATGCGCACGATAGAGAGGAGCGTGGCGAAGATGAGAGCCGCGCTGACGACGATGTAGGCCAGCGCCATGGCGCCCTCCGTCGTGAAGACGGCTCCGAGCCCGGCCTCGATGGGCACGCTTCCCGCCTTGATCGCCGCCTTGATGGGGCTGTCGTACTCGGCGCCGCCGAAGCCGGCCAACAGGTCCGAGAGGACGGTGGCCGACCGCCGCAGGAACCCCGTGTAGATCTCCAGGGGAAGGAGAAGCAGGACGGCGATGTAGTTGAAGAAGTCGTGCACGGTGGCCACGGAGAACGCCCTGCGGAACTCCTCCTTCCGCCCGATGTGGGCCATGGACGCCAACGTGTTCGTCACCGTGGTCCCGATGTTGGCGCCCATGATCATCGGAACCGCGTTGGCCACGGGGATGGGATTCACCGGAGCCGCGACGAGCCCTACGATCATCGAGGTGGTGACGGAGGAGCTCTGAACCAGCGTCGTGGCCAGGATCCCCACCATGAGACCGATGAAGGGGTTCTCGGTGGCGGCGAAGAAGGAGTCCAGGGCGTCCTCTCCGAGAAGACGGAAGCCGGCACCCAGACCGTTGACGCCCACGAGGAAGAGATAGAGGAGGGTCAGGACGGTCAGCGCCCTCACGGAGGCCCCACCCCCCCGCGAGGAGGTGGGGAGGGGCTCGGACAGAGGACGGGTCGGTCGGGGGTCGTCCAAGGCGGAGGATCCGTGGCGAAAAGCGTGCGGCGGCCCACGCCGCCCTGTACCGAAACAGTAACAAAGCGGTAACGGAGCCCGCCACAATGACGGTGAGTCCGTCTCGTCTCGACGGGGCCGGAAGGACCTCCCGCCTTCGGCGGCGGGCGGAGCGGTCAGAAGTAGGTGGCGAAGCCGAGCTGAAAGCCCGCCAGGCGGCTTGGATCGTTGCCCTGGAGGTCGGTGGTCCAGTGATAGCGGTAGTTCGCGCGGAAGACCGTTCCGGAGGTGGGACGGAAGCTCACCCCCGGCACCAGGGCCGTCACCTCGTCACCGATGGCGCGCCCCGTGGAGGAGAAGTTGCCCACGTTGTAGTCGACCCGCTCGAGGCGGAGCCCGACGGAGAGAACCGCGTCGGTGTAGCCCAGGAACCTCGGGTGCCACACCGGCATGAGCACATCCAGGTAGCCTCCCCACTGCCGGTCGCCGAAGAGCTCGGTCATGCCCGGGGGAACGTCGATGGTGGCGTACGCGACCTCGGAGCGGAGCTGGACGGATCCCACCTCGGCTCCCGCGTCCAGGGCCGTGATACCCAGCCAGCGACGCTCGTCCACCTCCTGGCCTTCCACGCGGAAGGCGTTGTAGTGGCCGCCGTAGTACGAGAGGCCGATCTCGCCGAGGCCCGGCTTCCTCGCCGCCACGCGTCCGGAGATCGCCGGCGAGCCGTTGTTGTCCTCCCCGAAGAGCCCGTCGGTCTTCCCCGAGGGAATGTCGGTCCGGCCCACGGAGTTCCCGACGACCCCGTCCTGGAGCCCGTTGGTCAGGTAGGCGTCGTAGGAGAGCACAAGCCCCCCGGCCGGCACCTTCCCGTACAGCCCGAAGCCCACCTCCGACAGCGTGGACGGGATGACATCGGTGGTGACGAGCGGTCGGTCGACGAAGTCCCACTGAGGGCTGTCATGGTTCTGGTTCAGATATCCGACGGGCGGCAGGATGATGCCCCCCCGGAGCACGAGGGAAGGCCGGATCTGAAAGTCGACCAGAGCCGTCTCCAGCGCGATCTCCTCGGTCCCGTGCTCGAACTCGAGCTCCGCCAGGAAGCGGATGCGCTGGGAGACCTGGGAGAAGAGGAAGACATTGAAGCGCCTGAGCTCCATGGAGAAACCCTCGGATACGCCGTCCTCCACGAAGTAATTGGTGTTCCCTTCCACGTAGCCGCCCACGGACGTGGACGAGACGGAGCCGATGAAGGGACGGTCGTAGAGTCCCTCCTGGGCCAGGGTCGAGTCGGCCTGGCCCGAGAGCGGGCCGGTCCAGACCCCGAGCAGCGACACACCCAGGAGGAGGGCGACGGTCGACGGGCGCACAGGACGGGGGAGGTGCCGGTGATGGGGTCGCCCGTCCCGCCTCGACGGGGACGAGGCGTGGATCGAGGGGCGGGTCGAGAGGCTCATGGTCTCCTTCCGTCGATGTGGATGACGAGTCGGTCCCCTTCCCGGGTGACCGGGTAGCGGCGCAGCGGGCGCTCCGCCGGCCCTTCCAGGACCTCTCCCATGAGAGAGAACTCGCTCCCGTGGCAGGGGCACACGAGACGCTCTCCCACCGGGTCGGGCTGACACCCTCGGTGCGTGCACGACGCCAGGAGCGCCACCCACTCGCCGGAGGACGTGTCGCGCCGGAGGTACACGGGGCGTTCCATCCCGGAGCTCTGGACCAGCACACCCCCATCCGTGCCCGGGGCGTCCAGTGGAACGGACAGCCCCTCCGGTGCGGTTGTGGGGCGTACGTAGGGAGTGCCGGCGCACGCCGTGAGGGACACCGCTTGCAGTCCGCAGGCGATGCCGCCGCCCACGAGGGGGAGGCGTCCAACGAAGGTCCTGCGGGAGATCCCGTCGCTCGTCATGATGGCCC
>JAWVZK010000158.1:0-7995 GCA_033722275.1 Longimicrobiales bacterium
AACGCCCACACCGCGTCCGCCAGCGGCGAGGCCGCGGCGATGACCTCCCGGGCGAGGCAGCATCCTCGCAGGTCCCGGACTCCGATGGGTCGGAAGAGCCCTTCGTCACCCATGATCGCGAGGAGCTCGCGCGCCGCCACTCGAGCCGCGACGTCGTCCTCGGGCTCGGGCCGAGGCTCGAGCTCCCGGGCGGCGAAGGCCGCCACCGCGGCGCCCCACGGGTGGTGGTCGGCTTCCAGGAAGGCCCGGACGGTGTGGGTGTCGGACATGGCGGGTCGGCTCGTCGGCTCCTCGGGGCTCACGAGGTCAGAGGAACTCCGGATCCCGCTTCTCGACGAAGGCGTCGTACGACTCCCGGAAGTCGGGGTGCAGCATCAGCGCGGCCTGGATCTGGGCCTCCGACTCCAACGCGGTCTCCAGATCCATGTGGGCCTCGCGGTTCAGAGCGTCCTTCGTGATCTCCAGCGCGAAGGACGGTCCGCGAGCCAGCGTCTGGGCGAGGGCGGTCGCCGCCTCCAGCGACCCCCCATCCGGGACGACCCGGTTGTAGAGACCGATCCGATGGGCCTCGTCGGCGCCGATGAAGTCGCCGGTCATCAGCAGCTCGCTGGCCTTCGCCAGACCGACGATCCGCGGAAGCATCCAGGCGGCGCCCATGTCGGCGCCGGAGAGCCCCACGCGGGTGAAGAGGTAGGCGATCTTCGCGGACTCCGCCGCCACCCTCAGATCGCACGCGGTGGCGATGACGGCGCCGGCACCGGCCACGGTTCCGTTGAGCGCCGCGATGACCGGCTTCCCGCAGCGTCGGATGGAGAGCACCAGGTCGCAGGTCATCCGGGTGAACTCGAGGAGACCCCGCATCTCCCGCTCGAAGAGCCGCCCGATGATGTCTTCGACGTCTCCACCGGAGCAGAAGCCGCGACCCGAGCCGGTGAGCACGACCACCCGGACGGCGGACTCGTCGTGGAGGGCGTAGAAAGCGCGGCGGAGCTCGTCGTAGACCTCGAACGTGAGGGCATTGAGACGCTCCGGCCGGTTCAGGGTGAGCGTCACCACACCGGTCTGCTCGTCCACGTCGTACAGAAACGACTTCGGTTCGAACACCTTGTTGTCTCCTCGCCTCTCGGTCGCTGGAGCCGTCACGCCTCCCGGATCACCGCCGTCGCCTGGATCTCCACTTTCCCCCTCGGATCCACGAGGCGTCGGACCTCCACGAGCGCCATGGCCGGGTAGTGGCGGTCCATGTGCGATCGCCAGATGGCCCCCAGCTCCGATCGGGAGGCCCGGTACGCTTCCACGTCGGTGACGAAGACGGTCATGCGTCCCACGCACTCGGCATCGCCCCCGGCCGCCTTCACCACGGCCATGACCTTGCGGAGCGCGATGTCGAACTGTTCCACGAAATCCTCCGCCACCACCACGCCGTCGGCGTTGGCCGCGTCCTGTCCGGCGACGAAGAGGATCCGACCTCCCGGGGCGGACAACATGCCGTTCGTCCAGCCTTTCGGAGGCCCGAGCTCGTCGGGATTGACGCGCTGGAAGCTCACGCGGCCTCCCTCCCGTGGAGGATCACCAGCTCCCCGTTCCGCGAGCCGGCGTCCTCCAGGCAGAGAGAGCGGATGGCCTCCGCGACCTCGTGGGCCCGGATGAGACGGGGTTGATCGGCCTGCTCGAGGAGCGCCTCCAGCGAATCCTGCCAGGACCTGCCCGTCTGTTGCATGATGCGCGCGATGGTCTCGTCGGTCAGAGGCGTGTCCACGTAGCCCGGGCAGACGGCGTTGAAGGTCACGCCCGAGCCCTTCGACTCCACCGCCATCGCCCGGGTGAAGCCCACCACCGCGTGCTTCGCTGCCGTATAGGCCGAGATGTACTTGTCGCCCTCGATGCCGGCGATGGACGCCACGTTGACGATCCTGCCCCACCTTCTCTTCACCATGCCGTCGTACACGGCCTGCGAGCACAGGAACGTGCCCTTGGCGTTCACATCCATGATGTGCTCCCACTCGGCCAGTGTGATCCTGGGTAGCGGGTTGGACGTGGCGGTGCCGGCGTTGTTCACCAGGATGTCGATACGACCCATGGCCTCCCGGGCCGACAGCGCCAGATCGCGAACCTGATGTGGATCGGTGACGTCGCACCGGAAGGCGAAGGCCTCGTATCCCCGCGTCCGGATCTCGCCGGCGATCTCGACGACCTGTGTCTCGTTCCGGGCCGCCACGGAGACCCGCGCTCCCGCCTCGGCCAGAGCGATGGCCGCGGCCGCCCCGATGCCGCGGCCGCCTCCGGTGACCACCGCGTTGTACCCGGCGAGCTCGCTCATGACGACGCTCCCCTCGAGGGTCGGGACGAGACGTCCGGGACGTCGTGACCCTGGCCGGCGAGAATCGCCTCGGCCAGGAGGGCACCCAGCGTCTCGACGGTCTCCCGACCTTCCTCGGCCGTGGCGTCGGCGGGCCAACCGAAGTACGCTCGACTACCGCCGGCCTCCTCGAAGGTCTCGACTCCCTCGCCTATGGCCTCGGAGAGCGAGGACGGATTCGGCTCCAGCCCGGCCGCGATACCGGCGCGAAAGAGGTCCGGTGCCTCCGCGAGCACCACGCTGCCCTCGAAGCGGCCGGCATGGCACGCGCCGGTCCGGAACTCGTCGGTGAGACGCTCCGCCACCCGCCGGCGCGTCAGATCGACGAAGACGACGCGGACGCCCCCGGGCGCGTCGTCCCCGGCCCTGCGCAGGGCCCTCAGGTGGGTCGGATCCAGATGGGCGTTCGCGATGGCCAACGTCGTCAGGTCCTGCTCCTTCAGGGAACGGGCGATCTGCAGCACCAGCGTACGGACGGTCTCGGCATCGACGGAGACGGTCCCCGGGAAGTTACCGGCGAAGGGAGCGGCCGTGTACCAGAGAGGAGGAAGGAGGAGAACGGTCCGATCCTCTCGGTCCAAGCGGCGCGCGCAGCTCGACGCCATGGCCTCGGCGATGATCACGTCCGTTCCCAGCGGAAGATGCGGCCCGTGTGCCTCGAGTGCGCCGACGGGCAGGATGGCCACCGCGTCGGCCCCGGAGACGTCCCGTACCTCCTCCCAGGTCAGCTCTGCGAAGCGATGGACGGGCATGGGCCTGGGAAACTCCTGGTGGGAAGCGATGGGAAGGGTCGCAGAGGAAATTGACCTCCATTCTATCGTCCCCGTATCGTCGGGGCATGTCTTTTCCACCGGGCGAGCCCTTCAACGTCTACGACCACTTCCTCGGCCAGAGGATCGCCGAAGCCGCGGGCGACCGGGCGGCCGTCCTCACGGAAGCGGGAGCCTGGACCTACGACGAGATCCATCGGGCGTCGGGCCGGGTGGCCAACCTCCTCGTGGAGATGGGCGTGGAACCGGGCCACCGGGTACTGATGTCCCTCCCCGACGGCCCCGACTACGTCGCCACCTTCTTCGGCATCCTCCGCATGGGTGGCGTCGTCGTCATGGTGAATCCGCACCTGTCGGCGGAGGCCGTGGCCTACTTCTACGACTACACCGAGCCCGTGGTGTCGCTGGTGGATCGGCAGGCGGGGCGGACGTTCTCGGGAGCTCTGGACCTCGCCGAGCATGCCCCGGCGATGATGGAGGTGGGGGAGCACGACCTCATCGAGGGACTCGGACGTCTTCCCGACGACGCCCCCGTCCACCCCTGCTCTTCCGAGGATCCGGCCGTCTTCCTCTTCAGCGGGGGCACCACGGGCCGGCCGAAAGGCGTGGTCCAACCCCACCGCTCCTTCGCCAACACCACCGAGCTGTACGGGAAGGGAGTCCTCGGGCTGCAGCCGGACGATCTGACGCTCTCCGTGCCGAAGCTGTACTTCGGCTACGCCACCGGAAGCAACCTCCTCTTCCCGTTCGCGGCTGGAGCCACGACGGCGCTCTTCCCGGAGCGGTGCACGGTCGAGACCCTCTTCGAGAAGATCGAGACCTTCCGCCCCACCCTGCTGGTGAACGTTCCCACGATGGTCAACCACATGGTGAGCCACGAGAGGGCGAACGATGCCGACCTGTCGTCTCTCCGCCTCGCCACTTCCGCGGGGGAGGCGCTTCCCCTGGAGCTCCATCGGCGGTGGGACGAGACCTTCGGCGTTCCGCTTCTGGACGGGCTCGGAACGGCGGAGATGTGGCACATCTTCATCTCGAACCGGCCGGACGACATACGGCCGGGGACGCTGGGTCGCGCCGTGGACGGCTTCGACGTCACCGCCTGCGACGAGAACGGAGATCCGGTCCCCCCGGGTGAGCCGGGGGTGATGCGCGTGCGAGGCGACTCGCTGGCCCTCGGATACTGGAAGCGCGAAGAGGAGACCCGGGAGGCGTTCCGAGACGGCGCCTACGTTTCCAGCGACATGATCGTCATCGATGGGGCCGGCTACGTCACCTACGCCGGCCGTGCCGACGACATGCTCAAGGTGAGCGGGAAGTGGTTCTCGCCCCGTGAGCTCGAGGATTGCCTGCTGGAGCACGGGGGGGTCGGCGAGGTGGCCGTCGTCGGGGTCAGGACCGAGGAAGGGCTGGTGAAGCCGGCCGCGTTCGTCACCCTCTCGCCGGGGGCCTCGGCAGGCGAGGCCCTGGCCGAGGAGCTCAAGAGCTGGGCGCTGTCGCGTCTCGAGCCCTACAAACATCCGCGGACGGTGGTCTTCATGGACGAGCTCCCCAGGACGCATCTGGGAAAGGTGGACCGCGGTGCTCTCGCCAGACGCGTCTGACGGAGCCGCGCCGACGCAGGGAGGGAGATCGGCCGCTGGAGGGGAAGCGCCGGGCCATCTCCCCCCATAGATTGGCTCCCTGGAGAGGGGCGCCACTGGATGGCGCTGGTCGGACGGGACGGTTGTCGGGGACGACGGAGGAAGGGATGGACGACGGGACGCAGGATCGGGGTGGTAGCCGGGAAGGGCTGGACGCGAATGGGGACCCGTATGAGGTCATCGACTCCAACCTGACGGTCTTCGCGCTGGCCAACGGCCTCGACCTGTCCAAGGCGGACGGACACAGGACGCTCGAGTGGTTCTCGGAGGGCCTGGAGCGCGGGGTCGTCATCGACACGTCGGGCGATGGCTTCCGCGTCCGAGCTCGCACCTGGCGATCCTCCAGGCCCGACGTCCGTGCCGAGGCGCTCGTGGCGGAAGACCTCTCGCCGGAGGCGCTCCGGCCGGTTCTGGAGGAGGCCGTCGAGGCGGCCAACCGGCTCATGGCGCCGGGGCCGGAGAAGCCACCGAGCTGAGACCGAGACGGGAACCACCATCGAGATCGACCGCGGCATGGGCCACCCGCTGTCCGCATTGCAGCGGCGGGTCGTCCAGTGTCGTCGTTGTCCCCGGCTGGTGGCATGGCGGGAACGCGTGGCCCGGGAGAAGCGGGCCGCGTTCCGTGACGAGACCTACTGGGGCCGGCCAGTGCCGGCCTTCGGCGATCCGAACGGACGGGTCGTGGTGGTGGGCCTGGCTCCCGCAGCGCACGGCGCGAACCGCACGGGCAGGATGTTCACCGGCGATCGCTCGGGCGACTGGCTCTTCCGGGCGCTGCACAGGGCGGGCTTCGCCAATCAGCCCGAAGCGCGGGCCCGGGACGACGGCCTGGAGCTCGATGACCTCCTCATCACCGCCGCCGTCCGTTGCGCTCCCCCAGGCAACAAGCCCACACCCGAGGAGCGGGATACCTGCGCCCACTGGCTGGACCGCGAACTCGAGCTCCTTCTGCCTCAGGCCCGGGTGCTGGTGGTCCTGGGCGGCTTCGCCTACAACCAGACGCTTCGCCTCCTCAGTGACCGGGCGCTACCGGTACCCCGGCCCCGGCCCCGCTTCGGCCACCTCGAGGAGATCCGCCTCACGGGCTCGCTGGCCGTGCTGTGCTCCTACCACCCGAGCCAGCAGAACACCTTCACCGGCCGCCTGACCGAGGAGGCCTTCGACGCGGTATGGGAACGGGCTCGCGCGCTGGTGGAAGTGAGCGACTAAGCTGCCATCATCGCCGGGTTGGCCTACCCCGGGGGGTGGGTCGTAGAATGCGTTGCGCCGGTCGCGAGCCCCCCACCGGCCGCCGTCGGCGCAGACTCGACCCGCTCCCGTCTCCGCGATCCAGTCCACCTGAGCGCACCGAACCACCCGATCATGCGACCTCTCCGCCCGAGCACCTCCCACCCGCGCCCTGGCGAAGGATCTTCCGGCGCCGCTGGAGCCTTCCGACCCCCCGGTGGACGCCCCGAGTCAGCCGCGCGCAGGGCCGTCGGCCTCCCCACCCTCCTCGTCCTCGCGGCGGCGGGGGTGCTGCCGGCTTCTCCCGGAACCGCACAGACCGTGGGTGGCGTCGAGCTCATCGAGCTCACCATCGCCGAGGCCCACCAGGCGATGCTGGCCGGCACCCTCACGGCGCGTCAGCTGGTCGAAGCGTATCTCGAGCGCATCGAAGCGTACGACCGGAATGGCCCGACGATCAACGCCATCATCATGCTGAACCCACGGGCGCTGGCCCGGGCCGATTCCCTGGATCAGGCGCTACGGAGAAACGGGGGGCTCACGGGTCCTCTCCACGGCATCCCGTTCATCGTGAAGGACAACTACGACACCCACGACATGCCCACCACGGGCGGGTCCGTCTCGCTCGCCGGATCCATGGCGGCCGACGACGCCTATCAGGTCCGGGCGATCCGCGACGCCGGCGCCATCGTCCTGGCCAAGTCGAACCTCGCCGAGTTCGCCTTCACCGCGCTGGAGACCGTGGGCTCCATGCTTCCGGGTTGGACCTTCAATCCGTACGCTCTCAACCGGGTCACCGCCGGGTCCAGCGGGGGCACCGCAGCCGCGGTCGCTGCGAACCTGGGCCTCGCGGGGCTGGGAACCGACACGGGCAACTCCATACGCGGGCCCTCCAGCCACAACGCTCTGGTGGGAATCCGTTCCACGCAGGGCCTGACCAGCCGGGACGGCATCATGCCTCTGTATGCCCACCGAGACGTCGGGGGGCCCATGACGCGGACGGTGGAGGACGCCGTCCGGGTCCTGGACGTCATCGCGGGAACCGACCCGGCCGACCCCGTGACGGCGGAAGCCGACGCCCGGCGCCCGGAAAGCTACCTGGAGTTCCTGGAGACCGATCTGAGCGGCCTGCGCATCGGCGTCTTCGGGCAGATCGCGTACGACGAGACGGCAGACCCCGAGATCCTCATGCGATTCGCGGAGTCCTTCGAAGACCTGGAGCGACTCGGCGCCACGGTGGTCCGCGACTTCCACATCGCGGGTCTGGACACGCTCCGACGGGGCATCCGCTGCCCCCGATTCCGGTACGATATCGAGAACTATCTCGCCGACATCCCCGATCCACCGGTACGGACCCTGGAGGAGATCGCCCGGAGCGGCAAGGTCTATCGCACCGTCATGCCCACGGTCGAGCGTTTCCTCGAGTTCGAGGGCACGCCGGAGACCAACGAGGAGTGCATCCGGGCCCGTGCGCGGGAGGATCGCTTCCGTCGGGCCGTGGTCGGGGCGATGGACGCCTACGACGTCGACGCTCTCATCTATCCGACCTGGAGCAATCCACCCCGCCTCGTCGGCGACATGACCACGCCCCACGGGGACAACAGCCAGTGGCCGGCACCACCCACCGGCTTCCCGGCCATGACGGTGCCCATGGGCTTCGTTCGAGGGGGCACGCTGCCCGCCGGCCTGCAGATCTTCGGACGGGCCTGGGACGAGCCGACGCTCATCCGCATCGCGTACGCGTACGAGCAGGCGACCCACCACCGGAAGCCGCCTCCCACGACGCCACCCCTGGAGTCGTAGGGCGCGGGGCATCGCTGCCGCGTCTGGGCCGGAGACCGAGCTGGACCCTCCGGTAGACCACCCGCTCCTCCGGCACCGTCACGTCGAAGCCGCGGATGAGAGACCCGTCGACGCGGAGATTCACCCGCACCGGGATCCCGGGAAGCAGGGAGCACGCCACGAAGCGGCCCTCGGGGTCGACCTGGACCTCCCGACG
>JAWVZK010000159.1:0-7982 GCA_033722275.1 Longimicrobiales bacterium
ACCTTGCCGATGATCCCTCCGTTGGTGACGATCTCGTCGCCCTTCTCGAGCTTCGAGAGCATCTCCTCGTGCTTCTGCCGCTCCTTGGCCTGCGGTCGGAGCAGGAGGAAGTAGAAGATCCCGAAGATCAGGAGCATCTGGACGAGGAAGATGGTTCCCGAGTTGCCACCTTCTCGAGGCACCACCAGAAGCATGCTGTAGGGGGTCACACCGGACTCCGTTCTTTGCGATAGCGTGCCAGCCAATCCCGTCGCCACCCCTCGAAGGTACCGTCACCGATGCGCCGGCGGGCCTCCTCCCCGAGGCGGACGAGGAATCGGAGGTTGTGGATGGAAAGTAGCCTCACCTGAAGCCACTCGGCGGAGACCACCAGATGTCGCAGGTAGGCCCGATCGTAGCGGGAGCACGTGTAGCAATCACACCCCGGGTCGATGGGGCGGGTGTCCTCCCGGAATCGAGCCGCCTTCAAGTTCACCTGGCCCTCTTCTCGCGTCCAGGCGCTCCCGTGGCGGGCGTTGCGGGTGGGCGCCACGCAGTCGAAGAGGTCGCAGCCTCGGGCGATGGCCTCCAGCAGGTCATCGGGATATCCCACGCCCATGAGATAGCGGGGTCGATCGTCCGGAAGCTCGTCGTCGAGGATCTCGAGGATCCGCCACATGTCCTCCTTGGACTCGCCGACACTGAGGCCGCCGATGCCGTATCCGGGCCAATCGTCGAGATCCATCGAACGACGGGCGTGCTCCCTCCGGAGATCCGAGAAGACGTTGCCCTGCAGCACGGGGAAAAGGGCCTGCTCCGGCGTCTCCACCTCCCGGCTCAACGCCCGGAAGCGATCCCGGCAACGCTCCAGCCAGGCCAGCGTGCGGCGGTTGGCCTCCTCGGCCGTCGCCCTGTCGCAGCCTCCCGGCGGGCATTCGTCGAAAGCCATCACCACGTCGGCGCCCAGAGCCCGCTGGATCTCCATCACCGACTCCGGGGTGAAGGTGTGCCTGGACCCGTCGATATGACTCTGGAAGACCACACCGTCGTCGTGGATCTCCCGGATCGAAGCCAGCGAGAAGACCTGATATCCGCCCGAGTCGGTGAGGACCGGGCCTTCCCACCGCATGAACTCGTGGATGCCCCCCAGCTCCCGCACGAGCTCGTGCCCGGGACGCAGGTAGAGATGGTACGTGTTGGCGAGCACCATCCCGGCGCCCAGCCGCTCCACCTCCTCCATGACCAGCCCCTTTACGGTGCCCGCCGTGCCCACCGGCATGAACGCCGGTGTGGAGACGTCGCCACGGGGCGTCGTGAACGTACCGGTGCGGGCCACGCCGTTCCGGGCTTCCAGGTGATATCGGAACATGGGGCCGCAATGTAACGCGATGGCGGCGCGTCTCGATGGAGGCGGAATCGCGGCTCTCTTCTCGTAGCCGCAGCGCCCCATGCCAGGAAGGAGCCCGACGCCGCGCCCCGTCGTCGCGTTTGCAGCCTCTCGCGCCGTGAACGCGTTCCGGGTCACACGGACTCTTGTGTTACACACTATGTCGTACATAGTATGTGCGACATTGCTCCACACAGTCGAGGAAGGATCGATGACGTTGGAACGCGAATGGACTCGGGGTGCGGCGCCCCTGGCGGTGCTCACCCTCCTCGCGCGGAGGGAGATGTACGGGTATGAGCTGGTGGAAGCGCTGGAACGGGACACCGGGGGGATCATGACCCTGGGTCAATCCACCGTGTATCCACTCCTCTACAACCTCGAAGGCAAGGGCCACGTACAGGCCGTATGGCGGAAGGCGCCGAACGGTCGCCGGCGGAAGTACTACCGCACCACGGAGTCGGGCCGGGCCTGGCTGGCGGCCCAGCGCTCCCAATGGGAGCGGCTCGTGGAGGCCATGGAGTCCCTGGGCGTCTCCGACGTTCCCTCGGAGACCGCATCATGACCCGCCGTGACGCAGGCGATCCGCACCGTCTTCCCCCCGTCATCGAAGCCACGATCCGTGCCGTCCTGGATGCCGCGGAGTTGGATCTCACCGACGGCCGGGAGGAGGTGGAGCGTGAGCTCCGCCACCACTTCGAGGACGGTCTCGGCTCGGGAGCCTCGGCGGAGGAGCTGGTCCGCAGGTTCGGCGATCCGGAGCAGGCGGGGCGGCGCATCGCCCAGACGCGACCCCGGGCCGCCGCCAGGGGTCGTGGCGAGATCCCCGGCCCGTGGGGCTCGCTGGATGCCTGGCGTGGTGAGATGGCTCGGGCCGTCCGTAGGCTGGCCCGCTCCCCGGGGTTCTCCTTCGTGGTGGTGGCGACCCTGGCCTTGGGCGTGGGCGCCAACACCGGAATCTTCACCGTACTGGACGCGGTCCTCCTGGAGGACCTCCCCTATCCCGAGCCCGACCGTCTCGTCCGCGTCTTCGAGCGGAGCAGGGAGGACGGGACCGACTTCGAATACCTCCGTGCCCCGGTAGTCGCCGAGTATCGGACCTGGGACGAGATCTTCGAGGAGGTGGCCTCGCTCTACACGTACCGGGAGACGGGGGCGGATCTCACCGACGGCGATCGACCGGTGCGGGTAAACCTCCTCCGGGTCTCCGCCGGATACTTCGAGACCCTGGGCATCGCGCCCGCCCGTGGCCGCGTCTTTCTGGAAGAGGAGAGCACGGGTCCCGGGGAAGCCGCCACGACGAGAGACCTCCAGGCACGTGTGGTGGTCGTCAGCCACGACCTCTGGAGGGACCACTTCGGAGGCGATGAGGACATCCTGGGTCGGACCATCCGCCTGGACGACGAATCCTACGAGGTCGTCGGCGTCATGCCGGCACGGATGCGAGATCCCTTCGGCGCGCAGGCTCAGCTGTGGATGCCCCAGGATCTCCGTCCCGGCGGATCCAACAGCTTCGGCAACTTCTACCTCTCGGCGGTGGCGCGCCTGCGATCGGGGATCACCCTGGAACAGGCTCGCGAGCGGGGGGCCGCCCTCCAGGAGCAGTGGGCCGCCGTGGAGCCCGAAGTGGCGGACTGGACGCTCGAGCTGATCCCTCTTCACGACGACATCGTCGGAGACACCCGGGCGCGCATGATCTGGATCCTGGCCGCGGCGGGGATCCTCGTGCTCCTGACCGCTTGCCTGAACGTGGCGAACCTCCTCGTGGCCCGAGGACTCCGACTGGATCGGCCTTTGGCGCTCCAGTCCGCCCTCGGCGCCGGACGGTCCCGGCTCATGGCTTCCATTCTGGCCGAGAACGGGCTGTTGGCCACGGCGGGGGGCCTCGCGGGGTTGGGCGTCGCCTGGATGTCCCTCGAGGGGCTCACGCTCGTGGCGCCCGCGGCGCTCCCTGGCATTGCGGACGTATCGATGGGCCCCCGGGCGTTCGTCTTCGCCCTCCTGGTGACGGTGGCAGCCCTTCTGCTCTTCGGCCTAGCCCCTGCGCTGCGCCTCTCCAGGACCGCCCCGGCGGACGTCCTCCGCGCCGGGGATCGGTCGTCCACCGCGCGGCGCGGCTCCAAGCGGCTCCGCGACGGATTGGTCGTCGCCCAGGTCGCGGTCGCTCTGGTCCTCGTCACGGGTGCGGCGCTTCTCAGTCGTTCCTTCTCCGCGCTGACCGAGGTGCCTCTCGGCATCGACTCCGACGGGGTCCTCACCTTCGAGGTGCACCTCCCGGACGCGCGCTATCCCGAGGGAGAGGCGCGTCACGCCTTTCATCGTCGGTTCCACGAGCGCCTGCGCTCCCTCCCACAGGTCGAGTCGGTAGGTGCCATCTCGTGGCTCCCCGTCCGGGGCCGATACCACACGTGGGGGATCCAGCGGCCCTCCGAGGCCGAGAGCCCGGACGATCCCGGGAGCTGGCGGTCTTCGGACGTCCGGGTCATCGCCGGCGACTACTTCGAGGCCCTGGGCATCGAGCTGGTACGCGGGCGGGCTCCGCGGGAGGTCGATCCCGCCGGAGAGGACGTGGTCTGGATCAACGAGACGCTGGCCGCAGACGTCTTCGGCGAGGTCGAGCCCCTGGAGGAGCGGATCTCCGTCAACGGCGATCCGCGCCGGATCGTCGGGATCGTGGAGGACGTCCCCCACGACACGAGGGGCGAGACGTCACGGAAGCTGTATCTGATGCACGCCCAGTACCACAGCAATCGGAACTGGGCGATGACTCACGTGGTGCGCGCCCGTCCGGGGACCGCCGACGCCCTCGATCCGATCAGGAGGGTCGTGTCCTCTCTCGATGGCCAGCTCGTCGTCCACCGTCCCCGGGCCCTGGGCGACATCCTCTCCGACGAGCGCGCCCAGGACCGATTCGCCACCTCGCTCATGGCCGCCTTCGCCTTCCTCGCCCTGGCGCTGGCCGTGCTGGGCACCTACGGGCTGCTCTCCGGCTCGGTGAGCGCCCGTACCCGGGAGATCGGCATCCGCATGGCCCTGGGCGCCGATGGAGGCTCCATCCGCCATATGGTTCTGAGGTATGCCGCCGTCATCACCGCTACCGGCGTCGTGCTGGGTCTGGCGGGCGCGTGGCTCGCCAGCGGCGTGCTCGAGGTCCTGCTCTTCGGTGTCGAGGCCACGAGTCCCTGGGCGTACGCCCCGTCCGTCCTTCTCTTCCTGTGGGTGGGCGTCGCCGCCGCCTGGGTGCCGGCCCGCCGCGCCACGCGCGTGGACACGGTCCGCGTCCTCACCGCCGACTGAAGCGTGGGGCGCTTCCCACCGTGACGCGGGACCTGCCGACTACCCTGGCGGCTCCACCACCATCGCGTCTCCGTACGAGTAGAACCGATAGTCCGCCGCCACGGCCGCCCGGTACGCGTCCATGGTCCGCCGGTATCCGGCCAAAGCGGCCACGAGCATGAGGAGCGTCGAGCGGGGCAAATGAAAGTTGGTGAGGAGCCCGTCGACCACACGGAAGTCGTACGGCGGTCGTATGAACAGACGGGTCTCGCCCGAGCCGGCGCGGAGCCATCCGTCCTCGTCCGCCGCCGACTCCAGCGTACGCACCGCGGTCGTTCCCACGGCCCAGACGCGGCCGCCCTCCCTTCGTGTGCGGTTCAGTACCTCCGCGGTATCCGGGGGCACCCAGTACCATTCCCGATGCATCTCGTGCTCGGCAGGATCGTCCGCGTCCACGGGCCGGAAGGTCCCCACGCCCACGTGCAGGGTCACCGCCACCCGTCGGACGCCCAGGGCCTCGACGCGGGCCAGGAGCGCTTCGGTGAAGTGGAGACCGGCCGTGGGGGCCGCCACGGATCCGGGCGTCCGCGCGTAGACCGTCTGGTAGCGCTCCCGGTCCACGGCCTCGACGGGCCGCTCGATGTAGGGCGGAAGGGGTACGCGTCCGTGCCGTTCCAGCGCCTCCTCCACCGGCTGATCCGTGACGAGCCGCACCACCCGGCTCCCTGACTCGAGGCTGTCGAGGATCTCCACGGTCAGGTCGGAGCCCACGACCACCTCACGTCCCGGCTTCAGCTTTCCACCCGGCCGGACCAGGGCCTCCCAGATCCGAGCCTCTCCGGTGGAGGCCGACGACCCGCGGCCCTCCGTCCGGTCGTCGCCAGCCCGCTCCCATGCCGGGAGCGGCCGCACCAGGAGAACCTCCGCGTCGGCTCCGGTGGGCTTTCGGCCCTGGAGCCGCGCCGGAAAGACGGCGCTCTCGTTGACCACGAGGGCGTCGCCCGGCTCGAGGAGGTCGACGAGGTCGGGCATCCTGCGGTGTCGGAGGGAGCCGTCGGCCGCGAGGACGAGGAGGCGGGCGTCGTCCCTGCGCTCCGCCGGATACTGTGCGATGCGCCCCTGGGGCAGCGCGTATTCGTAGTCCGCCACCAGGGTGCCGTCGGGAATCCTGGGCTTCGGCGCCGTGGGATCGCTTCCGTTACCCGCCGTCATCTATGAAGAGACTGCCCTGGGAGCCCGCTCCGCCCCCGTCTTCGGGGATCGTGTACCCGAACCTCCGGAAGGCGCGAGGGGTGGCGACCCGACCCTGGGGCGTGCGCTGCAGAAAGCCCTCCATGATGAGGAAGGGCTCGTAGACCTCCTCCAGGGTGGTCGAGTCCTCTCCCATGGCCACCGCGAGTGAGTTCAGCCCCACCGGACCACCCTCGAACTTCTCGATGAGGGTCTTCAGGACCCGCGCGTCCATCTCGTCCAGCCCGTACTCGTCGACGTCCAACAGCTTCAGGGCGTCCTTCGCCACCGACGCGTCGATGACGCCGTCGGCCCTCACCTGGGCGTAATCCCGCACCCGCCGGAGGAGTCGGTTCGCCACCCGCGGCGTGCCCCGGGAGCGGTGGGCGATCTCCTGGGCGCCCTCCTCCGTGGCGTCGATCTCCAGAATGTCGGCGCTGCGGCGGACGATGGTCGCGAGCTCCTCCGGAGGGTAGTAGTTCATCCGCTGCACGATCCCGAACCGAGCCCGCATGGGCGCCGTGAGGGCGCCGAAGCGGGTGGTGGCGCCCACCAGGGTGAAGCGCTCGATCTTCATCGTCATCGTCTGCGCCTTGGGGCCGTCGGAGAGGCGGATCTCCACCTTCCAATCCTCCATGGCGGGATAGAGGAATTCCTCGATGATGGGCCGGAGACGGTGGATCTCGTCGATGAAGAGGATGTCACCCTCCCGCTGGTTGGTGAGGATCCCCACCAGGTCGGCGGGCTTCTCCAGCACCGGTCCGGAGGTGGTCTTGATGTTCACGCCCATCTCCCGGGCCAGGAGGGAGGCGAGGGTGGTCTTGCCCAGCCCCGGGGGACCGTGGAAGAGGATGTGGTCGAGGGGCTCCCGGCGCTGCGTCGCCGCTTCGATGGCGATGGAGAGGGCTTCCCGCACCTTGTCCTGTCCGATGAACTCGGCGAGTCGGCTCGGGCGAAGCGTCGGCTCGGAGCGATCGTCCTCCTCCAGGGCCTCGGGCGTGGTGATCTCGGTCCGCTCCGTCATCGTTCGTTCAGCCCGACAGGGCCCGTCGAACCAGCTCGTCGGTGTCGTCGACGTCGCCGGCCTCCAGCACGCTGCGGACGGCCCGGTCGGCTTCGGCGAAGGAGTAGCCCAGAGCCACCAGCGCCTGGACCGCCTCCTGAGCCCCCCGGGGGCGCTCCCCGTCGTCCGAGGGGGTCAGGATGGCCAGGTCGTCCACCTTGTCCCCCAGCTCCAGGGCGATCCGCTCCGCGGTCTTCTTCCCGATCCCGCTCACCTGTCTCAGCGCGGTGGTGTCCTTCTCCATGAGCGCCCGGGCCAGACGATCCGACGAATACGTCGACATCATGGCGAGGGCCAGCTTGGCCCCCACGCCCGACGCGGTGAGAAGACGGCGGAAGAGCGTCCGCTCGTTGCCGTCCAGGAAGCCGTAGAGCGCCGTGGACGTCTCCGTGACCACCTGGACGGTCCTCAGCTCCACCGGGGTGCCCGGCGACGGCAGCCTCTGGAGCACCGTCGTGGGGAGCTCCACCTCGTAGACGACGCCGCCTCCCGTCTCGATCTCCACGGACTCGCCCGTCCGGGACAGGAGGGTACCGTGCAGACGGGAGATCATCCGGGGAAGCTTCCCATCATGCAGTGGCAGAGCGCCGCGGCGACGCCGTCCGCTGCGTCCGAAGGCGTGGGCGCCTCGCGTAACCTCAGCTGCTGCTTCACCATGAATCCCATCTGCTCCTTGGTGGCGTTCCCCGTGCCGACCACGGCCTTCTTGATCTCCCTCGGCGCGTACTCGGCAATCATAAGGTCGTGGTGCGCCGCAGCCAGGAGAATGGCTCCCCGGGCGTGGCCGAGCTTCAAGGAGCTCCTCGCGTTCTTCCCGTAGAAGACGTCCTCCACCGACGCCGCCTCCGGACGATGGCGCTCGATGAGCTCCACCACCGAGTCGTAGATCTCCCGGATGCGGACGGCAAGGGGCTCGCCCGGTGAGGTCCGGATCACGCCGCACTCCACCAGGGCCACGCCGCCGTCCGGCGATCGACGCACCACGCCGTAACCCGTGGCCGCCGTCCCGGGATCGATCCCGAGCACGAGCACGCCTCAGCCTTCCGTCGG
>JAWVZK010000160.1:0-7840 GCA_033722275.1 Longimicrobiales bacterium
ACTGCATGACCGGCCCTTGACCCGTGTA
Organism: Longimicrobiales bacterium; assembly: GCA_033722275.1. Classification (GTDB taxonomy): domain Bacteria; phylum Gemmatimonadota; class Gemmatimonadetes; order Longimicrobiales; family Gaopeijiaceae; genus UBA2589. Next base: position 29 of record JAWVZK010000160.1, read on the forward strand.
GGACCTTGGCCGGTTCTATGTGGTGGGGGCGGGTGCCTACCCCGCGTCCGCATTCGGGTCCAGCAGAGCTTCTACGTGCGTAGATCGCTGGGAGTCTCGCCGCGGGCGGTCAGCGAACAACCGGATCCGCAGCCAGCCACCTCGAGTCTCGCCTCCGATCCGGTGGCATGACCGGAGGACCAGCCCGACTCATCGACGTCTACGAGGACCGCCTCGGGCGGGCAATCCAAGAGACGGACTACCTAAGGATCAAACCTTAAGCAGCCAGTGCCAGATCGTTGTTGGCAATTGAAGGTTTTCCCGAGGATTTACGAGGATCGAGAACCTCGGCACGCTGCTCCACCTTCACCAGACACGTCGAAACCGTGACGCCCCCGAGAAGAGCGCGGACCGGAGCCCGCGCGGAATGAAGTGGTCTGTCAAAAATCTCAATCCGTACGCTAGAACACGAAAGAACCCCGAAAGTTCCCTGAGAACCGGGAATTTCGCGGCATTTCGCTCCAGGCGAGCCTGATCGACACGTCTCGGGCCTCTGCCCCTTTGGGGCGGCCACGCCTCCAGGATACCGGAGGCCCGGGGTTCAGCCCAGTACGCCGCTCAGGTGTTCCGATTTGTACCGTTCGAGCAGCGTCTGGACCTCTTCGAGGGTCGTGGTCTGGAAGAGCTCCGTGCGGAGCTTCCTGCCGTCGGGGAGGCCCTTCGTATACCAGCCGAGGTGCTTCCGGAAATCGATGATCGCCCGCTCCCTGCTCCGCTCGAACGCGACGGCGTTCCGTGCGTGCTCCAGGCAGATGTCGAAACGCTCCTCGATATCGGGGTCCGGGGGAACGGGATCCCCGTTCAAGGCGGCTCGCGCCTGGGTGAAGATCCACGGATCGCCGTGGGAGCCCCGGGCGATCATGATTCCGTCGCACCCGGTCTCGTCTCGCATCCGTCGCGCGTCGTCTCCGGTCTTGATGTCTCCGTTGCCGATGACGGGGATCTCCACCGCCCGCTTCAGGTCCCGGATCTCCGACCACCGGGCCTGCCCGGAGTACATGTCCGCTCGGGTCCTGGGATGGAGGCAGATGGCCCTGGCGCCCGCTTCCTGGCACACGCGGCCGATGCGGACCGGATCCCGATCCGACTCGCTGAATCCGCTGCGCACCTTCACCGTGGTGGGTAGATCGGTGGCGTCGTCCACGGCGCGGATGATGCGGTCCACGAGGTCCAGATCCCGGAGGCAGCCCGATCCGCCGTTCCTCTTGACCACCTTCTTGACCGGGCACCCGAAGTTGATGTCGAGGAAGTCGGGGCCATACACGTCGGCCACGAACGCGGCCGCTTCGCCCATCATGCCGGGATCGGCACCGAAGATCTGAATGCCGATGGGCCGCTCCGCCTCGTCGAACCGGAGGTAATCCCGGGATCGGCGGTTGTTCCTGACGATGCCGGCCGCGCTGACGAACTCGCTCACAACCACGTCCGCGCCGAACCTGCGGCAGAGGCGACGGAACGGGGACTCGCTGACCCCGGCCTGCGGGGCCAGGTAGAGCGGAGTCTGCTCGCCCCGTAGCATTTGAAAGACGTCCTTGGCCATGATGAAAAGCTATCGTGGCTCGTGAATCCGTAGAAGGCGTCCGGGGTAGCCGTGTCCGATGGGGCGACGGATCGTCGCCTCTGATGGTGGAAGACGAAAGACCAACATCGTGCTCCCTTCCGGAGGCATCGACCCATGAGGCTGCGAGAACTCTTCACGCCGGAAGCCGTGGAGCTCGATCTCGAGTCCGGCGACAAGGACGGCGTGCTCAAGGAGCTCGTCTCGATCCTCGATCTCGACGAGAAGTCCGAGGGCATCCTCTACAAGACCCTGAAGCGCCGTGAGAACCTCGGCTCCACCGGGATCGGCAAGGGGATCGCGATCCCCCATTGTCGATCTCTGGTCGTGAAGCGTCTTCGGCTGGCCTACGGACGCAAGAAGTCCGGGCTCGACTTCAATGCCATCGACGGGCAGCCCGTGACGAACTTCTTTCTGATCATCGCGCCGCCGCTGGAGGTCTCCAACCAATACCTCCCGGTCCTGGGAAAGATCGCCCAGTTCGCCAAGGATCCCGAGGTCCCCGAACGCCTGGGCGAGCTGGAGTCCGTGGAGGAGTTCCTGGAGCTCCTCGACGAGAAAGCGCCCTGACCGGCGTCCGTCGGACCCGGAAGTCGGTCACTTCAACACGTACATCTTCTTCATGACCGGCCGGTATCCGTTCACGGAGAGCTGCATCAGGTAGACGCCCGAGGCCACCTGTCGCCCCATCTGGTCGGTGCCGTCCCAAAACGCCTCGTAGCGCCCGGGCTGATAGTACTCCAGCTCGCTCACTTCGACGCCCTCCCCCGAAGGGTGGCCGAGGGCTACGGGGTGAGCGACGAGCTGTGTCAGGATGTTGTAGATGCGGATGGATACGACGACCGGACGCCCGTCGGCGAAGAGCTCCTCTCCAAGGGTGAAGGGGATCGTCGTCTCGGGGTTGAACGGGTTCGGATAGTTCTGTTCGAGCTGTAATCCGTTCGCCTGCCCGCTCCGGGTGTCCTGGGCCGCGACGGCCTCGGCACCCAGGAACAGGCTCAGGAGGACGGACAAGACGCCGAGGGCGCGTCTCATCGGGACCTCCGCACAACCGTGCTGTAGCTAAGCGTCAATCGCGCTCCACGTGTGATTGCCTCGGGCACGCATGCCAATGATCCATTCTAGGCCGCGTTGCGAGTGCGGGTCAAGCAAAGGCGGTTCGAACCGGGTCATCTCCCTGTCCTAGGACGCCGGAGAGCCCGATTTCGTTGCATGGCGCATCTCTACAGGGGACCGGGGCCACGAGTCCGTCAGACCTCCCGGGCGGGTACCTCCCGGTCGCCATCCCCCGAGCGGATCGTCACGCCACGGCCGTCGAAGTAGCTCAGCAGCGGGATGAGGTGCTTTCGCGTCACCGGCAGCGCCTCGCGGAAGTCGGCGGGGCCCAGGCCCGTCCGTCCCTCCAGCCGGTCCCGTATGCGACCTTCCGCGGCGTCCAGCGCCGACGACGCCACGTAATATCCTTCCGCCACCGGCCGGACGGTGCCCTCCTTCTCGAGCGTGCGCACCAGCGCCCGGAAGTCGTCGCGACCGTGCAGCGCGGCCGGAAACTCGTCCAGGAGCGGAGGGGCCAGGCCACTCTCCTCGAAGATCGTCCCGATCCTCCGGGCCATCTCTTCCTGCTCCTCCGTCATCCGGACCTCGTGGCCCGGGCGTCGGACGCCCCCGGCCTCCTCCTCCAGAAGGCCGTCGGAGAGCAGAGTCTCCAGGGCCGCGTCGGCGAGCTCGTCCGGCGCCCAGGAGGGGACCCCGGCCCGGGCCGCGGCCATGGGAACCGTCGCAAGGAGGGGATCGGTCCGGTGAGCCTCGTCGACGGCGGCCAGGACGGCCTCCCTGGCCTCCTCGCCCACGGAGGTGTGGAACGCCCGGGAAGGGGTCACGAGTCCTCCGCCCGGCCGCTCCAGGACCCTCCGGACGACGTCCGGAGGGAGACCGGTCCGCACGGGCATCGCATCGCGTCGGACTCCTTCCCATCCGGCGAGGGCCAGACAGGCGCCGATCGCCTCCTCCGGCCCTCCCTCGAGCATCGCCTCCAGGACATCCCGCTCAGCGGGCTCCAGGGCTGTCCTCTTCGGTGGATGGGACTCGGCCACGACTCCACCTCCGATGGTGGTGACGGGCGAATAGGATCGAAGGACGAGGGGGTCGTGCGCCCGGGCCACCAGGGGTTCCTCGAGTCGGAGCTGCACCCATCCTTCGTCGGCCGCCGCCAATGGGGTGCGCTCCAGGAGGGCGACCCGCGCCAGCACCTCCGCCGTCCCGAGATGGAGATGGACCCGCTGGTTGTGCTCCAGGAGCCAAGGCGTCCCGGGGATCAGCCTCACCCGGGCGGTGAGCATCCGGCTCTCCGACCAGTGGGGATCCGTCACGAGCGTCGAGCCTCGGGAGGTCCGCTCCCGGTCGGCTCCCTCTCCGGTCAGGGCCACGGCGGTACGTCCCCCTGCCACGGCCTCCTGGGCATCGCGGCCGTGGACCTGGAGGCTCCGGATTCTGGCATCCAGTCCTTGCGGGAGGATCCGGACCCGCTCCCCCGCCTCCAGGCGACCGGACCAGAGCGTCCCGGTCACCACCGTGCCGGTGCCCTGGATCGTGAAGATTCGGTCGAGCGGCAGGCGCGCGAGGTCCGTGGCTCGGTCCGAGGCGACGTGCTTCGCCGCAGCCGCCAGCGCCGCCCTGAGCTCGTCGAGGCCCTCTCCCGAGGTCGCCGAGGTCAGGATACGGGGCGCGTCGCGGTACGCGGTGGGCTCGAGGGTCTCGCGGATCTCCGCCTCCACCAGCTCGAGCCACTCCTCCTGGACCAGGTCGCACTTGGTGACGGCAACCACCAGCTCGGGGACGCCCAGAAGGCCGACGATGGCCAGGTGCTCTCGCGTCTGGGGCATGATCCCTTCGTCGGCCGCGACCACCAGGAGGACCACGTCCATCCCCGTCGCCCCGGCAACCATCGCACGAACGAACGCCTCGTGGCCCGGGACGTCGACGACGCCGAGGCGGACCTCGTCCGTCACGAGCTCGGCGAAGCCCAACTCGATGGTGATGCCACGCTCCTTCTCCTCCCGCAATCGATCGGTGTCCGTGCCCGTCAGCGCCTCCACCAGCGCGGTCTTCCCATGATCGATGTGACCGGCGGTCCCCAGGATCCGGTCAGCCATCAGACACCGCGGCCTCTCCATCGGGCATGAGGCCCCCGAGGAAGGTGAGGGACTTGAGGGGACGGGATGCCACATGGTAGACGATGAAGTCCGATACCAGCGTGAGGTGCTGAGGAGCGTGACTGAACTCCCGAGGGACGTCTCCCGCGAGGAGGGAGGTGATCTGACTCCGGGCGCCCGGCCCGACACGGGGGCCGGCCGTGTCATGGCCGCATGCGGCGCAGCGCAGGCCTCCGGCCGCGAAGTCGAACCGCCCCACCTCCTTCTCCTCCAGCGTCTCGTGACAGCGCACACACCCGTCGAGCTGGGGGGCGAATCCGAAGGACTCGATGATGCTCCACAATCCGGCGAGCACGGTGCCCGGGACCCGATCCCCTACCGCACCCTCCAGAGCGTCCAGCGTCGTCTCCAGCGCTCGGAAGACCCCGGTTTGAGGCTCGGCCTCGGCATGGACCAGGACCAGCTCCGCCGCCGCCGAGGCGCCGGCGAAGCGGAGCACGTCCCGGCCCAGGCCCTCACGCAGCTTCACGCACTGGAAGTCCTTCATGGTGTGCAGATCCCGATGGGTGCGCACGTACGCCGAAAGGTCTCCGGAGGCGAAGTTGGAGAGCGTCGTGCCGCCCTTTCCGCTCCGACCGCGGACACCCTTGGCGATGACCGACACCAGCCCGTGGTCCCGGGTGTAGAATCGCAGGATCCGGCTCGAATCGCCGTAGTCGTAACCCCGCAGAAGGACGGCGGGTGTCGTGACGGGCGCCACGTCAGTCGAGGGCCCGGATCCGACGGATGAGCTCCGCCCTCCGACGCTCGTACGCCAGGCGGGCGACCTCGGACGGATCCTCGCCCTCGAACTCCTGATCGAGGAGCGCGACCTCACGGATCAGGGCATCCCGGGACGCGGGGGCGGCCGGGACCGCCTTCGGCCGCGTGGACGGTCGGAGCACGAATACGGCCGCTGCGGTGAGCAGCAGCGCCAGGATCACCGCCGCCCACTCCACCCGCGGCGGCGCATCGTCTTCGGCCTCCGTGATCCTCACGCGCGGGGCCGCCACGTCGGTCCCCGAGTAGCGAAGATAGGTGGAGCCCGCCTCGAGCTCGATCCGGTCGAGGAGCTCCAGCCCCTCCACACCGAGGGGGGGAGCCGGCTCCCTGACGAGCACATCCATGGTCTCGGTGGTCCCGGCGGTGGGTATGTCCACCGTCGGCTCGTCCAGCCGATACCGTGCCACGAAGAGGCGCTCGCCCGGTGGAAGGGCCGCGCGCACGATCAGCTCCCCGTCCTCGTGCCGGATGGCATCGAAGGAAAGCTCGCCCTCTCCCGCGGTGACGTCGTACGCCTCGGACGGAAGCGGATGGCTCCACGTCCGTCCTCCCGCCCGGGCGACGATGGTCCGGTCGTGGTCGTTGCGTAGCTGGAAGAGGTCCGTCACACGCCAGGCCGCGGAGTCGGGCTCGAAGAAGACGCTGCGAGACTGGAGCGTGACGTCCATCCCCCCGACTGGAGCCATGAGGGTGTCATACGCCTGGATCCGGTAGATGGAGTCGAGCTGCAGGGCCGAGGTGAGGGCGGGTCCGAAGTAGAGCACGCCCTGATGTCGGATCGAGGCGAAGAAGACGTCATTGCGCTCGGGATCCGGGACCCCCGGCAGCTCGAACACGAAGGCGCCGTCGTCGCCGATGGCGAGAGAGTCGAGCTCGCCCTGGGTCGACGAGGAGATCCTGTGCAACACCACGGTCCCCCGCTTCATGACGGTGTCCCCCACGTAGGCGACTCCTTCCAGCGTCGGCGCCGCGGGGACCTGGCCGCCGAGCGGCGGAGCCCCGATCACGGTGGCGAGGAGCGCCACGGGCGCGAGCGGGCGGAGACGGCTTCGCGATCCTCGACGGGATCCAGGAGCCGGGGGCGCGGTCATCGGGAGGCGCCGCTAGGGCGTGAAGCGCCCGAAATCCTCGGGGTTGAGACGCTTGAGGTGCTCCTTGAGCTCCTCGGCGTCCATTTTGCTCTCCGGATCGATGCGCTCCAGACTCACCTCTCCGGTGGTCTCGTCGTCGGAGATCTCGATGGACGCCACCTCGAGGAGCTGGTCGTCCGCGAAGATCCGGGCATCGACGCGCAGCGCCACGGCGATGGAGTCCGAGGGTCGGGCGTCCAGAGAGATGACCTCTCCGTTGCGGCGGACGATGAGCTCGGCGTAGTAGGTGCTCTTCTGGACCTTGGTGATGATGACCTTCTGGAGATTGGCGCCGAGGCCGTTCAGGACCGAGCAGATGAGATCGTGGGTCAAGGGGCGGGAGAACTCCATCTCGGCGAGCTGCATGGCGATGGCGCTGGCTTCGCCGGGTCCGATCCATATGGGGAGGACCCGTTCGCCGTTCAGCTCCTGGAGGATGACCACCGGGGTGTTCGTGGTGCGATCCAACGCGAGACTCTGGACTCTGACCTCCACCAGCACGGTCAGGAAACCTCCGAGAGGGGGAACAGGTGAGGGGCACGGGCCCTCGACTCACCAATACTCCGGAGCGACGCCGTGGTTCTGTCGGGCAGACGCGTGCCGCCTCAGGCGCCCACGGCCGACTTGAGATCGTCCACCCGATCGGTGCGCTCCCAGGGGAAGAACCAGACCTCTCCGGATCCGCCGGCGTCCGGTACCTTCTCGTACGGCTCCCGTCCGAAATGGCCGTACGCCGCCGTGGGCGTGAAGATGGGCGCGCGCAGACCGAGGCGATCGATGATGGCGCCGGGACGGAAATCGAAGACGCGGGAGACAGCGTCGGAGATCTCGTCGTCGGACACCTCTCCGGTGCCGAACGTGTGCACGTGGACCGAGACGGGCTCCACCACGCCGATGGCGTAGGCGAGCTGGATCTCGCAGCGCCGCGCCGCGTCCGCCGCCACCACGTTCTTGGCCGCCCAGCGGGCGGCGTAGGCCCCGGAGCGGTCCACCTTCGTGGCGTCCTTGCCGCTGAAGGCGCCACCGCCGTGGCGTCCCGTGCCCCCGTAGGTGTCCACGATCACCTTCCGACCCGTCATCCCCGCGTCGCCGTGGGGACCACCGATTACGA
>JAWVZK010000161.1:0-7807 GCA_033722275.1 Longimicrobiales bacterium
ATCATCGAGACGATGCGGTCCTTGCGGTCCGCGCCGTCCAGCAGAGCGTAGACCGACTGGCCTCGTGACGCTCTGGCGCTCTCGGGACCGTCGAGGACCGGGAGGAAGTGACCGTGGCCGCCTTCGGTGAAGACCAGAATCCAGCCCTGGGTCCGGGCCACGAAGAGCCGCTCCACGTAGTCGTCTTCGTAGCGTTCCATCCCGGCCAGGGCCTTGCCCGAGCCGACCCGGCGCCGGTAGAGATGCATGGGCATGCGCTTGACGAAACCCTCGTGGGAGAGGGTCACCACGCAATCCTCGTCGGCCAGCTGCTTCTCTACCTCCGGCGCTTCCATCTCGGTCTCGTCGTCATCGAGGAGCACGGTCCGGCGGGCGTCACCGTACCTGTCCACCACCTCGCCCAGCTCCTCGAGCATGATCTCGAGCTGGCGCTCTTCCGAGGCGAGGACGAGCCGGAGCTCGTCGATGCGCACCTCCAGCTCCCGGAGACGGTGTTCCAGTTGCGACCGCTCGAGTGCGGTGAGCTTGGCCAGGCGCATGTCGAGAATGGCGTCCGCCTGCGTGTCGCTGAGTCCGAAGCGGTCCTGAAGCGACACCGATGCTTCCTTCCGATCCGCCGACGCACGGATGATCCTGATGACCTCGTCGATGTGCTCCAGCGCCGCCAGCAGGCCCTCGACGACATGGCGCTCCGCCTCCGCCTTCTCCAGGTCGTGGCGACTCCGGCGCTGGACGACCTCCACCCGGTGATCGCGGAACCGCTCCAGCATCTCCTTGAGGTCGAAGCGCTTGGGCTGACCGTCGTCCAGGGCGATCATGTGGGCCCCGAAGGTCATCTTGAGGCTCGTGCCCCGGAAGAGCGTCTTGAGAATGCGGCCGGGCTTGGCCCCCCGCTTCAGCTCGATCACGAGACGGATGCCATCCCGGTCCGTCTCGTCCCGGATGTCCGCCAGATCCTCCACCTTACCCCGCTTCGCCAGCGAGGTGATCTGCTCGATGACCTTCGTCTTGTTCACCGTGTAAGGCAGCTCCGTCACGACGAGCTGCTCCTTTCCGCCTCGCAGGGCCTCCTTCACCACCCGGGCACGCATGAACACGCGGCCGCGGCCCTCCTTGTACATGCGCTCGATCCCCTTCCGGCCGACGACGAAGCCACCCGTGGGGAAGTCGGGGCCGGGTATGTGACGCATGAGATCCTCGACGGTGCAGTCCGGATCCACCACGAGCTGGCGGAGGCCCGCGGCCACCTCGGCCAGATTGTGAGGCGGGACGTTCGTGCTCATGCCCACCGCGATCCCCGAGGAGCCGTTCACCAGGAGGTTCGGGAAGCGGCTCGGCAGAACCGCCGGCTCCTGGCGCTGGTCGTCGAAGTTGGGATGGAAGTCGACCGTGGACTTCTCGATGTCGTCCAGCAGCTCGGCGGCCAGCTCCTCCAGCCGTGCCTCCGTGTACCGGTACGCCGCCGCCGGGTCTCCGTCGATGGAGCCGAAGTTCCCCTGGCCGTCGATGAGGGGCATACGCAGGGAGAAGTCCTGCACCATCCGCACCAGCGCGTCGTAGACGGCCGAGTCTCCGTGCGGATGGTACTTCCCGAGGACATCGCCCACCACGGCCGCGCTCTTCTTGTACGGGCGATCCGGGGAGAGTCCCATTTCGTGCATCGCGTGGAGGATGCGCCGGTGGACGGGCTTGAGACCGTCGCGCACGTCGGGGAGCGCGCGCTGTACGATGACGCTCATCGAGTAGTCGAGGAACGACTCGCGCATCTCCTCCTCGAGGGTGCGCGGGAGGATCCGTTCCCGTGTGGAGGCCGTGGCCATTCAGACTCCGGATAGCTCTGTCTTGGGGATGCGGCGGGAGCCGCGAGGACGCGGGTGGGGCAGATCCCCGGCGAGGGGCCGCTCCGCGGCCGAACCTTCTAAGGATTCCGAAGGTCTGGCAAGCGAAGCGGACCGGCGGAGGTCAGTCCTCCGCCTGGGCCTCGGCCAGGAGTCGTGCCACCTTCGCCCTGAGCTCGGGAGGCGCCTCCTCCCCCGCCGACGCGCGGCGCACGGCCTCTCGGTAGGACGTCTCGAGCTTGAGGTGGGGATAGCAGCGCCCGCAGACGTCGAAGTGCCGTTTCACCTGCTTGTGCGGCACACCGTCCAGCTCCCCGTCGAGGTATTCGTGAACGAGGCGGAGTGCCTCTTCGCACGGGATCATCTCGTCGGAGTCCGGACCGCGACCGGCCGCCCGAGACCCGTCGCCGCCTTCCCCGTTCTCCGACGCTCCGCCGAAGAGTCCCCTGATTCTATCGAAGATGGACATGGATCCCGCCTGTCATGGTTCGTCCGTACCCGACCGCTCGGAGATGTATCCCTCCTCCACGGCATAGTCGTACAACCGCTGCTGGAGCCGCCGACGCCCCCGAAACAGGCGGCTTTTCACCGTTCCGACCGGGACCCCCATGAGCTCGGAGATCTCCGCGTAGGGAAGTCCCTCGACGTCGGAGAGCACCACCGCGGTCCGGTACTCCTCGGGGAGCTCCTCGATGGCTTCGATGATCCGTCCATCGACGATGGAATCGAAGAAATCGCCCTCGGGGTCCACACCGACCACCGAGACCCAGACCGGATTCACGGGGTTCTTCCCCACCCCCGACCGGTCCACCTTCTCCTCGACGATCTCGTCGTGTCGCTGTCGGCGCTCCCGCTTACGCAGGAAGACGTTGCGGCAGATGGTGAAGAGCCAGCTCTTGGCGGCGGTTCCGCGTGTGTACTGGTCCCAGGACCGGTACGCCCTGAGAAAGGTCTCTTGCACCAGGTCCTCCGCCTGATCCGGCGCCCCGGACAGTCGAAGGGCGAAGCGGTAGACGGCGTCCAGGTGGGGAAGAGCCTCCTCCTCGAAGCCCGCCGGAGCCTGTGAGGTCGGGTCCGTCACGGCTGGTCTCCGCGCCGATGCCTTCTCCTGTGGCTCACGCCCTGCCCCCCGTCCGATCGTTCACATACCGCGATGCGGCCTCAGCCTATGAGAAGACGGAAGGTCCCGCCACGGTTCCCGGCCTCGGGGTGGGCGCTGTGGCAGCATGGGCGGGAACCCCCTCTGAGCGGCCCCGCGACTCCTGGTCACCGTCCGCGATGGCAGAATCTCCGACGCGGGAAAGGGACACGGGCGTCGGTGCCTACGTGTCCGTCAGTCCGGGAAGTGGAACGAGCCGGCCGTCTCGGCCGTCGCGGGCTCGCCGGTGACGAGCTCGATGAGGGCCTCCATCTCCGAGGCCATCTCGGAGAGTCGGTTCGAGACGGTGAAGACGTGCGCGAAGTCGAAATAGGCAGAGACGGCTCGCTCTCCTGCCGGGTGGGTGGCGAGGACCGACTCCTCCATCTCCGCCTGGAGCACGGCGGTGATGGCCCCGACGGCGGCCTGAACCCTCCGCACCTCCTCCAGCGTGTCCAGCGAAACGTCTCCGTCCAACCGAGGGAGAAGAGCCTCGACCCGGGCACGCTCCTCGACGGGCGCCATCACACCCCCCCCCGGGGTCTCCCTGCGGTCCAGGAAGACCTGGGCGCCGGCCCGGAGGGCCGTCAACTCTTCGTAGTTGAAACGCAGGATCACTGTTGCTCCCGGGAGGTCTGTGCCTATTGTACATATCGGTGGCCGCATAGGTTTCTGCAAGCTTCACCGACCTCACGCCTGGGCCGACCGCTCCGGACCCTCCAGCGTCAAAGGGATCGAAACGTGGTGCTCGCCGTCCACCCGGACGTCGAACGCGTACCGACCGGGAGAGGGAAAGACCAGGCCGTCCATGTTCAGGATGTGAGGCACCAGAACGCCGCCGGCGACCCCCCTTGGACCGGCCGTCAGGTTCATCTCGCCGTCGACGCGCACCAGCTCCTCTCCGTCCGGGCCGCGAAGCGCGATCTCGATCTCGTGCTTGCCGACCTCGTGGACGCCGGCCGAGAAGCGAAGGACCATGCTCATGCGCGGATGACGGGTGGGGAAGGCGGACGTCCCCAGGCGATCGAAGACCCCGAGGATGTTGAGCTTTCCCGAGGCATCGACGGTGGCGGCGTCCGCCAGGAGGGCGAGATCGACTTCCATGTCAGCGCTCCGCGGTCACGAGGGGTCCGAGGTCGAGGTCACCAGCAGACGGTCTCCGAGGGCGATTCCGGCGATGAGGTCGATGAGCGTGTGAGCGATCATCGAAGGCCAGAGACTGCCGCTCGCCAGAAAGCCCCAGGCGAGAATCCCACCCATCAACCCCGTACGCACGATGCCCAGCGGCCCCTGGTAGGCGTGGACCACGCCGAAGACGGCGGTGCTCACGACGGCGGCACCGGTCAGACCCAGGAGCGGCGACAGAGCCGGGATGGCGTATCCGCGGTAGGCCATCTCCTCTCCGACACCCGCGGACACCGAAAGAAGAGCGAACGCGCGACGCTCCCGGGCCGTCCTGGGAAGAAGAGCCTCCAGTAGGGCGCTGTCCGTCAGGTCCGTCCACCGGCAGGTGACGTGAAAGACCGCGATGACGAGAAGCCCGGCGGCGGTCAGTCCCAGAGACCAGACCACCATGGCCTCCGGGCTCAAGGGTACGAGACCGAGGGCTTCCGCCCCTCCGGCCCGACCCCCGACCAACCAGCACGTCATCCCCACGACCGAGAGGGTGAAGATGGAGCTCCAGTACGCGGGGAGGCGCTCGATGACGACCCCCTCGACGAGGGGCACCTGGGCGATGGCGAGACCCGGAGCGGCCGCAAGCAGCACCCCGAGGAGGATCGCGTCCACGACGGGCAGTCCGCCCACCACGTGGAGCAACGTCGTGACGATCAGGAAGAGCCCGGTGGCGATCCAGAACAGGCGACGTCCCAGCCTCCGGGCCTGGGGAGAGAGCCCTGGCTCCTCGGGCGGACCCACGATCTGGGGCTCGACCTCGCGGCCGACGTCCGAATCCGGCGTCACGCGCACACCCTCCCGATCTCCTCGACACCGAAACGCTCGACAGCCTGGAGCGTGCCCTCGACGTCGGACCAGGTCGTATTGTGATTCAGGATACAAAGCCGGAGGGAGTAGATACCCCGAAGCCGCGTGGACGACATCATCGCCGTGCCCGTGTCGATGATGCGCTGCTGGACCCTCTCGTTGATCTCTTCCAGCCCCTCGACGTCGAGATCCGTGCCCCTGGGGTGGACCCGGAAGCAGACGACACCGAGGGACGCCGGATTCGCGATCCGGAGCGTCTCCGACGCTCGGACGTAGGCTTCGGCGCGATCCGCCAGCACCATGCCCCGCTCGACGGCCCTCCGGAACGCCACCATCCCGAAGGTCTGTACCGACATCCAGACCTTCAGGGCCCGAAAGGCGCGACTGAGCTGGAGTCCCCGGTCACCGAAGTTGGGATGCTCTCGACCCCATTCGGTGTCCTGGAGATACTCGGGACGCACGGAAAATGCCGTCTCCAGGCGGCGCAGATCCCGGACCATGAGGCATCCGGCCTCGAAGGGCTGGAAGAACCACTTGTGGGCGTCCATGGCGATGGAGTCGGCACGCTCGAGCCCCCGGAAGCGCCTCTTCCCCCTCTCCGTGACCACCGCGAAGCCGCCGTAGGCCGCATCGACATGCAGCCACAGATCCTCGTCGGCGCAGAAATCGGCCAGGGAATCGATGGGATCCACGGCCCCCGTGTTCGTGGCCCCCGCGTTGGCGCAGACGGCGATGGGGGAAAGCCCCGCGGCCCGGTCCTCCGCGACCATGCCTCGCAGCGCGTCCAGATCGATCCGGAAGTGATCGTCCGACGGGACGCTGCGGACGTTCTCCGGCCGCACGCCCACGATGGTGGCCGCCCGCACCAGCGCCGTGTGGCTCTGATCACTCATGTAGACGGTGGCTCCCTGGGGAGCCCCGGCATGCTCCCGAGCCGCCACGAAGGCGTCCAGGCTCGCCGCCGAGCCCCCGCTGGTGAACAAGCCCCCTGCCGACTCCGGATATCCGATCCACTGGCGGAACCAGTCGAGGACGACCAGCTCGAGCTGGCTCGGCCCGCTGGCCCCCAACCACGTGCCCTGGAAGACGTTGTGCCCCGCAGCCATGTAGTCGGCGAGAACTCCCGGCCAGGTGGGGGCCGAGGGCACGAAGGCGAAGAAGCGAGGATGATCCACCCGACCGGCCACGGGGAGGATCTGGGACGCCGCTCGTCGGATCACCTCCTCCGCCGGGCGCCCCTCCTCGGGTGGATCCTCACGCATGGCGGACTCGAGCTCGCTTCGAGAAGCCCCCTTCCAGGCAGGCTCAGAACGGAGTCGCGAGATACGCTCCACGATCAGCCGGGTCGCCAGATCGCCGAGCTCGGTCATCCGGCTCGCCGAGAGCTCCAGCTCGCTGTCCGTCACGTCTTCCGTCTGCGAGCTCATACGAATACTCTTCCTCTCATGTCAGCTGAAGCCAGCACCCGGAGCGGCGTCGTCTTCCGTGTCCTCGACGCGATGGACGCCCCCCATACGGGCCGTATTCTACGCCTTCGTCTCCAGTCCGGTGAAGCGCCCCCGGTCAAGTCCCTGAAGGGTGCGGAGCTCCGCGCCGTGTCACCCGACGGCGCGGAGTGTCGTGTCCGGGTCCTGGGCTTCGCGGCCTTCGGCGGCAAGCCCAGCGACGAACGCCTCGCCCGGACGGGTCGCATCGACGTGCAGGTGGAGGAACTGGACGACACGGGCCCCATCGGCCTCCGCTGGGAGATTCGCGCCAACTGACGGTGCCTCTCGCTCCGCCCCGGCCCTCCCTTGCCGCCTGACGTCCCTGCGAAGGCTGGCCGCATCCGCGGATGGCGTGAGGCTCAATTCGAGCGGAGGCCCGGAGGCTCGCGGTTGAACGTGGCGAGGAACCAATCCCGGTATTCGTCCACGCGACCCGGATTCTCCCGGGCCCACTCGATGCGCGCCTCGGCGAATTCGTCCGGGCGGGCGGTGAAGACGTACGCGTCCAGGAAACCGGCATCTTTGGCGTAGGCCAGCTCGTCGAGGGGGCCGAAGGGCTGCGTGTCGAAGACCGAGCGACCGAGGATCCAGGCGTCTGCGATGCGATCGACGATGGCGCGCTCGAGCTCGTATCCCGTGGCGTCGGGCGCCTCCGGTAGCCACTCCTCCTGCCGATCCATCTCCACCATCAGATGGAGATGCCCGTAGATCTGATAGACGAGCGTCGCGTCCTGAGCGCCCAGGGGAAGCTGCACGAACACGCTGTCGCCGCTGATGCGCATGTCCTCCCAGGGCATGACCTCCTCCAGGGTGGACTGGGTGACGACCCAGAACGAGGGATCCTCCTGGATGTTCTGCTGCTCCCGGAGTACCCACTCGTTCACCTCCTCCATGCGCTCGGGGTCCGGCCGGATCCGCTCGCCCGAGTAGATGACGATGGGCCGCGGCTCGACGGCGCCACCGCCGGCGGCGCACGCCTGAAGGAATGGGATCGCCGCCAGGAACCCCAGCGAAAGCAAGGATTTACGGGACCATAAGCCCCGTCCTCGGGCGAAAACCTCCAGACCCGTCTCCGGCCGACAAATCTTCAACCTTGACACAGTAGGCTCCAACATCCGAATTGGTGTTACCCAAAACCATTCAGGAACAGGATCGTAACGTGCACGGCACGCTCACAGACGACGCTCGCGAGTTCCGGGCGCCCCAGACCATGACCCCTCGCGAGCTCGGCGACAACCTAGCCCGGCTCGTGTGGGAGAGCTTCTCCGACTTCCTGGCGCGGGAGGACGTCGAAACGCCCTTGCCGGATGTCGATACCCTGGATGACGAAGATCGTACCGAACTTCGCACAGCCGAAGAGG
>JAWVZK010000162.1:0-7736 GCA_033722275.1 Longimicrobiales bacterium
GGAACTCGGACATGGCGGCGGAGGCGGAGGACGCGTCGGCGGCGAGCTCGAGGATCACCACGCCGTTCTCCTGGGGCGCCACGGCCGCCACCATCTGGTTCTGGTTGATGGTCTGCCACTCGGACGGGAAGGTGATCTCGAACGCCAGCTCCGGATGGAGGAAGCGCGAGCCTTCGAAGTAGCCGTTCCGCGGGTTGGAGCCGAAGACCATCCCGTCGAGCATGTCGAGGTAGGTGTCACGGGCCACCCGGCCGTCCAGCTCCACGCCGGTGGCGGCGATCTCGTCACGGATCTCCTGCTCCCGGTTCTCCGGATACGGGTGGGTCAGCTGCCACTCGGGGACGCGACCACCCTCGGCGCTGCCGCTCACCGAGGCCAGCATCTCGAAGACCCCGATGAGCTCCTCGGGATCGTAGCCCACGCGGCTCATGTAGCGGAGGCCGAGACGATCCGACTGGAGCTCGTCGTCACGGGAGTAGGAGAGGTTCATGAGCTGGAGCCCGGCGACGGCCAGCCCGCCGTAGTCACGGAAGGTCTCGGAGACGATCATCCCCACGCCCACCCCGATCTGCTGGAGCTGCTGCCTGCTCATCTGGCTCGCCGAATGACGCGCCGTGACGTGACCGATCTCGTGCCCCAGAACGCCGGCCAGCTCGGCCTCGTTGGCGAAGTGGGCCAGGATGCCCCGGGTCACGTAGATGAAGCCGCCCGGCAAGGCGAAGGCGTTCACCACCGGCTCGTCCACCACCTTGAAGGACCATGGCAGGTCCGGTCGCTCGGAGATCGCGGCCATCTCCTGGCCGATCTCGGAGACGTAGGCCTGGAGCTCGGGGTCGTCCGCGAGCCCGTAGGCGGCCGTTACCTGAGGGTCGGCCTCCCGTCCCATCTGGATCTCTTCCTGCTCGCTCACCAACATGAACTCGCGCCGACCCGTGGCGGGATTGACCGCGCATGCGACGGTGACGGCGAGAAGCGCCATGGCCAGAATCGTACGGATTCGCATCATCGAGACCCCTGATGGAGATCTTGTTCGGAAGAACGCTCGACAAAGTTAAACCGCAAATCGCGTTCCGGAGACTGCCTGTGCATGCCGCCATCGGTCCGCAGGTGGTGTTCGGACCGTCGGAACGCCGCGCGGGACCCGGGGGGTCCGGACCTCCCGGGGGTGCGGGCCTCCCGGACACCGCGTACGGACGAGCGGGCAGGACCCTCCGGCCCCGTCCGGGATACCATCTGCGGAGCCCCTCACAGTGGGGCCGTCCCCTTTCATCCCTCGATGGAATGAACGCTCGGTAGTATGAACGCTCCACCGCTTCAGCGTGCTGACCACCATCCCCCGCAGGGCGGCAAGGCCGACAAGGGCAGCGGTGTCCGGAAGGTGCTTCCGACCGCCGCGGCCCTCATGGCCGCCATGACCGTCCTGGGCGCCTGCGGCTCCTCGACACCCGACGACGTCATCGATCGGGAGACATTCATCGATGCGTACGTGGAGCTCCGGGTCGCCGCCCTCGACACCGACAGTCAGCGGGTCGCCGCCGCCGATCGTGAGGCGATCCTCCAGCGCCTCGGTGTCACGGAGGACGATCTCCTCCGGTTCGCCGAGGTCCACGGAGGCGAGCTGGAGTACATGAGGGAGGTCTGGAACGAGGTGGAGCTCCGACTCGACCAGCCCTCCGACCCCACCCCGGCGGAGAACGGGGAGGAGCCGGAAGGAGCGGATGCCGAGGGCGAGGCCGGGGACGAAGAGGACGCCGAGGACGGAGGTGGATCGGGGGCCCAGGGCGGAGGCTCATAGGGTTCTCCGCGGCTCAGCTCCCCACCTTCACGCCGATGGCGATAGCCTCCCGGTCGCCGAGGCTGGCGCCGAAGCGCACGACCCAGTTCGACGGTAGCGCCACGTCGATCCCCAGATCGATGGCCCCCGACAGATCCGCCGTGTCTCCAGGACCGGTGATGAAGTCCAGCGCCACGTGCGCTCCTCCGTACGGGCTGAGCACGGCATCGCCGCTGTCGCCACTCCAGGCGAAGAGGATACCCAGCGGCACCGAGACCAGCAGCTCGCTCCCCACGCCCGCACCGAGGCCAGACCACCAGAGGGCGTCCACCTCCGATCCGTCCATGCCCCGGGCCAGATAGCCCGACACGTCCACACCGCCGGAGACGGCGATGTCGTCGCTGACGTTCTCCTCCGCGAGAGCGAACCGGTAGCCGAGGCCCACAGGGCCCGCTTGGTGGCGGAACGTCGCCAGCCCGCCCAGGTCTCCTCCCACGGGATCCACCAGGAAGAGGCTCAGCCCCGATGGGGCCGCGGTACCCAGGAGCGGCGGGGAGTCCCAGGCGATCTGGGCGGCGAGGGGTGGCGCGGACGAGAGCAGGATCGCGGCCGTCACCGCGAAGCAGGACCTTCGAAGCACTGGAGCCTCCTGGTAGCAGGTGGTATCGTCGTCAGACTTCAGACAGGGGAATCGCAATTGTCGTTCCAACGCGCGTTCAGCGGGGCCAGGTGGGAAGAGCACGTCGGATACTGCCGCGCCCTCCGCGCCGGTGACCGGATCTTCGTGACCGGGACCGCACCCGTTAACTCCGACGGGACGGTCCACGCTCCCGGTGACGGCTACGCCCAGGCGGCACGCTGCCTCGCCATCCTCCTCGACGCACTGGCGGAGCTCGGAGCCGGCCCCGAGCACGTCACCCGCACCCGGATGTTCGTCACCGACATCGAGGAATGGGAGGAGTACGGCCGAGCCCACCGGGAAATCTTCGGCGACCATCCACCGACGACGACCATGGTCGAGGTGCGACGCCTCATCCACCCCGACATGATGATCGAGATCGAAGCGGACGCGGTGGTGGAGGAGTAGGCTGAGCCGCTCATAGGTGCGGCTGCTCCCGCGCCCAAAGCAAAGGGGCGCGGGCAAGTCTTGCGCGGAGGGCGCAGCGGCGGCGCCTCCGCCAAGGCCCTCCCCTGGGGCATGAAGAAGACCACCCTCGTGCTCTCGGCGTCGCTGCACACCTCCCATCCTTCCTCGTGTACACGTCGGTGATGTCGGCGGCAAAGGAGCACGAGATTGGAGAGCTTCGTCTCGCCTCCGTCGGCCCAGTGCACGATGTGGTGGGCATCGGTGAACCGTCCGCCGCACCCCGGGAAGCGACAGCCCCGATCCCGAGCCTCCAGGGCGCGCCGCAGGGAAGTCGGGACGGTGCGGGTCCGCCGACCCACGTCCAGGACGCGTCGTCGCCTCATCTCTGGCGCACGGGACCGTTCCAACTCGGACGCACCGCGCCCACCGACCCCGGCGTCACCCGGCGGTCGGTCCTCATCGGACTGCTCCGACTCCGGCCCGGCCGCGCCGACAGCCACGTCCACGCGCGAGGCGTCGCATGCGAGCCTCCGAGCAGTTTCCGCGGAAACTCGCGTGCCGTCCTCCAGCTCCGACATGCCCGGCTCCCCGGACTGGGCCAACGTCTCGGGCTCGACGTGGAGCATGACCTGGAATCGGTCGGCCCGCGTGCCGCTGACGGGATCCTCGTCCCCGAATCCCGTAGCCAATGCCCGCTCCGCCAGGAGGCCCACGGCGTCGGCGCGGCGCTGCGGCGGCTCGATCTCCTCCCGTTCCTCGTCCGTCGACGCCGCGTACAGCGCGTCCGCGGCGGCATCCACCGCCCGCATGAGCACGGCCGCCACCTCCGGCATGAGCCGTCCCCGGACCACGTACATCCCCTCACCGTCGGGTACCACGCTGAAGCGGCGCGTCCTGTGCAGCAGCCGCTCCCGCCTGGCTTCGTCGTCGCGGCTCATCGTCCGATACGCCCGGACCATCCGCTCGAGATGCGCGGCGGAGGCCGAGCGGGCGAGCTCGAGGAGCTCCGCCTCGTTCCCCGCCGAAGCCACTCGCGTCAGTGCGCGGATCTTGCTGAAGGACAGCTTGCCTCTGCCCATGGCCTCCGACGTCTGCGGCAGATCCTCCAGGGCCCGCGCCACCCGCACCCGCTCGTTGGCCGCGTTCCGACCGATGCCCAGCCGCCATGTCAGCCACTCGGCGCACGAGCCGAAGCCGGCCGCCGCCCAATCCCGATGCCGGTCGCACTCCGCCACGGCCGCCAGGAACTCGCGCTTGGCGGCGGTGATCTGCGCGTAGAGAACCACGACCCGCTCGATGCGCGACGTCCGCGCGTCGGCCTCCACGGCGGCGACGTCCTCGCCGTCCTCCACGGCCTCGATGGCCTCGATGGCCTCGACGGCTTCGCCGCCTCCCGAAGCCCCTTCGGCCTCCGGGATCTCCACCGCCCCCGCTCCACCGATCCCACCCCTCACATCATCCTCCCGCATCGTCCGCCTCCCTCTCCCGTCACCCCTGTGAACACCGTAAGCCGGCACCTCGATTCCACTCCAGGCCGACACCTGCAACTCCAATATAAGAGCCGATTTGGAGGGCCTTCCGATGCCCGCGAGAGGGCCGAACGACGCCTTCCAGGCCGAACGGAGAGGGGCGCAGGCGTCGAGGCCGCGAGGCGACCATGAGGGGTGCGGGAAAGGCCTTCTCCGACCGCATCCGGGACCCCCACGTCTCCGGAGCTCAGATCCTGTCAAGGGGAGGATGAAACGAGGTCATGCGGGATCGAGCCGGCTGACCGCCCTGGACGGCGAGCGCCCCGCACGCATCCCGGATCGCAGCCGTCCCGACCTACCCGCCTCCTGAGCCCCTTCCGCCGAGGACACCCCAGAGACCCTCCAGCGTCCGCGGCGAGGCAGGAGCCCCGTCAGCCTACTCCCACTCGATGGTCGCGGGCGGCTTCGAGCTCACGTCGTAGGTGACGCGGTTGATCCCCCGGACCTCGTTGATGATCCGCGTGGACACCCGACCCAGCACCTCGTGGGGGAACGGGAACCAGTCGGCGGTCATGCCGTCGCGGGACGTTACGGCCCGGAGGGCGAGGACGTTCTCGTAGGTGCGGGCGTCGCCCATGACGCCCACCGACTGGACGGGGAGGAGGACGGCGAAGGCCTGCCAGATGGCGTCGTAGAGGCCGGCGGCGCGGATCTCCTCCAGATAGATGGCGTCGGCCTCCCGGAGGATGTCCAGTCGCTCCGGCGTGATCGCGCCGATGATGCGGATGGCGAGCCCCGGCCCGGGGAACGGATGACGACCGACGAAGTGCTGGGGCAGACCGAGCTCCCGGCCGACGGCGCGGACCTCGTCCTTGAAGAGCTCCCTCAGGGGCTCCACCAGGTCGAAGGGCACGTCCTCGGGGAGGCCGCCCACGTTGTGGTGGGACTTAATGGTCACCGACGGGCCGCCGGCGGAGACGGACTCGATGACGTCGGGATAGAGGGTGCCCTGCACCAGGAAGGTCGCGCCGGTGCCCTCCCGGGCGGCGGTGGCGTCGAAGACCTCGATGAAGCGCTTCCCGATGGCCTTCCGCTTCTCCTCGGGGTCCACGACCCCCTCCAGGTCGGCGAGGAAGAGCTCGGAGGCGTCCTCCACCACCAGGTTCATGTCGTAGTGCGACCGGAACATGGTCTCGACCTGGTGTCGCTCGTCCTTCCGGAGGAGCCCGTGGTCGACGAAGATGCACGTCAGACGGTCACCGATGGCCCGATGCACCAGGAGCGCGGCCACCGACGAGTCGACCCCGCCGGACAGCCCGCAGATGGCCGTGCCGTCGCCGATCTGCTCCCGGATCTTCTCCACCGTGTCCTCGACGAAGGCCCCGGCCGTCCACGTCGGACGGCACCCGGCCACCTCGAAGAGGAAGTTGGAGAGGATCTCGTCCCCCCGCTGGGTGTGGGCCACCTCGGGATGGAACTGGACGCCGTAGATGGGGCGATCGACGGCCCGGAACGCGGCCGTGGGCAGGCTCTCGGTGGAGCCGATGGCCTCGTACCCCTCCGGCGGAACGTCGACGTGGTCCCCATGTGAGCACCAGACGGTGGTCCCCGAGCCCGCCTCGAAGCCGGCGAAGAGCCCCTCCCCCGCGCCCACGGTGAGCTCGGCGCGGCCGTACTCGCGATGGCCGTGCTTCACCGTCGCGCCCTCCAGGTCGGCGATGAGCTGCATCCCGTAGCAGATGCCGAGGATGGGGATCCCCGAAGTCAGCAGCTCGGGGTCGGCGCCGGGGACGTCGTCGTCGTAGACCGACGCCGGCCCGCCGGAGAGGATGATGGCCGTGGGATCCCACGCCCGGATCCACTCCATGGAGCGGGTCGGCGGATGGATCTCGCAGAACACGCTCTCCTCGCGGATCCGTCGCGCGATGAGTTGGGTGAACTGGGATCCGTAGTCCAGGATGAGGACGCGATCGTGCTCGTGGCTCATGCCGGGTTCTCGTGGCTCATGTTGCGTTCACGTGGCTCATGCTGGGTCCTCGTGCGTCATGCTCGTTCCCCGTCGCCCATGCTCGCTCCGCGTGGATCGTGCTCATGTCTCGTCCGCGCCCACTCAGACTCATGCGGATGCCTCCTCCCCTCGGATCAGATCCTCGAAGGTCTCCCGTCGCCGGGCCAGGTGGATTCCGTCTCCGTCCACCACCACCTCGGCCGGGCGCCGCCGGCCGTTGTAGTTGGAGGCCATGACGAAGCCGTACGCCCCGGCGGTCCGGACGGCCACCAGATCTCCGGGCTCGGGCATGGGCATATCACGGTCCAGGGCCAGGAAGTCACCCGTCTCGCAGATGGGGCCTACCACGTCCACCGTGCCCGACGGCCTCCCAGCCGGATCGGCGACGAGCTCGACCTCGTGGTATCCACCGTAGTGGCTGGGCCGGATGAGCTCGCTCATCCCGCCGTCGAGGATGACGAAGGTCTTGGCCTCGGTTCGCTTCACGTACTGGACCCGGGAGAGGAGGATGCCGGCCTCGCCCACCAGGGATCGTCCGGGCTCCATGAGAAGCCGCAGCCCCGACGCCTCGACCCGGGGCACCACGTCACGGGCCAGCGCGTCGATGTCCATGCCGGGGCGGTCGTCGTAGCTGATGCCGTACCCCCCACCGATGTCCAGATACTCGAGACCGATGCCGTCGTCCTCCAGCTCGGACACCAGGTCCAGCACCCGCTCGATGGCCCGGACGTACGGCTCGGGCTCGACGATCTGGGAGCCGATGTGGACGTCGATGCCCACGGGCCGGAGCGCGTCGCGCCCGGCGGCCCAACGATACAGGTCGGCCGCCTCCGTCCACGGCACGCCGAACTTGGTCTCGGCATGACCGGTCCGGGTATAGGCGTGGGGCGTCTCGGCGAAGACGTCGGGATTCACGCGCACGCCGAAACGCGCCTGTCGCCCCAGCTCTTCCGCGACCCTGTCGATGCGCTCCAGCTCGGGGCGGCTCTCCACGTTGAAGGCGAGGATGTCCTCGTCCAGGGCATAGCGGATCTCCTCCTCGGTCTTCCCCACGCCGGCGAAGACGATCCGGTCCGGGGCGATCCCCGCCGTCCGGGAACGGTACAGCTCGCCGCCGCTGGTGACGTCGGCGCCGCACCCCGCCTCGGCGAGGGCCCGGAGCAGCGTGAGGTTGCCGTTGGCCTTCACCGAGTAGGCCACCAGGTGGTCGATCCCCGCGAAGGCGGCGTGGAACAGGTCCAGCCGCGCACGGATGGCGGCCAGGTCGTACACGTACAGCGGCGTTCCGAAGCGTCGCGCCAGCTCCTCCACCGGGACGTCCCCGCAGCGCAGGACCCCGTCGACCCGGGGGAACGGCCCTCCGCCGCTCGAGGACGACGCGGCCGTCCCCGAGGACGA
>JAWVZK010000163.1:0-7715 GCA_033722275.1 Longimicrobiales bacterium
GCGCCGAAGGCGAAAGCGGCCCAGGCTCCGTCGGGTGAGAAGGCCAGGCCCGACTCGTCCATGCCGTCGCCCGATTTGGTCAAGAAGGTGCGGGGCTCGGACCCGTCGTCACGGGTCAGGAAGAGGAAGCTCTCGGACATGCTCGTGGCGACGTCCTCCATGGTGAAGCCGATCCAGCCGTCCACCCAGGCATCCGGACCCATGCGCGGCACCCACCCGGTCGTGACGTTGAAGCGGATCCCGACGTTCAGGATCTCGGTCTTCGCGCCCGAGTCGAGCTCCACGGACCAGAGACTCCCTACAGCGTGACCGTAGGCCACACGGGAACCGTCGGGGCTCACGGCGGGTCCTCGCCCCTCGGCGATCTCGATCATGGAGCGACCCTGGTCGGTCACCTTCTGGATGGTCCAGTCGTATTCACGCCAGTAGGTGAGGTCCAGAGCCAGATCCATCACGAAGCCCGAACCGTCCGGCAGCCAGTCACTCGCGATGGGCAGCTCCGAGACCCTGGAGACGGCCTGGCGGAGACCGCCACCACCCGGCTGGACGGCGAAGAGGCCCCATGATCCATCAGTGGCCGACGACCGGGTGAACAGGATCTCCTCGTCCGCCGCCTCGGCCAGCACGGTCAGAACCTGCGTGTCGCTCACCCCCTCGACGCTCGCCGTGACCGATGTGGTGCCGGGGTTATGGGCGGTGAGGAGGCCCGACGCCGAGACGGACGCGAAGGTCGAGTTCGCCACGCTCCAGGAGATCGCGGCGGACGGGACGCTCACTCCGCTGGCGTCACGGACGTCGGCCGAGAGTTGAAGGGTCTCTCCTACGAAGAGGGAGGGCTCGTCGGGGACGATCCGAACGGAACGGATCTGCGAGTCCGGCCCCACGGGATCCGGGCCGCAATCGGTGCATGCGGCGGCGGACAGTAATGCCAGGCCCGCGAGAAGGGGCCGGACCGATGCCGGTGTGCGGGTTCGTGTGGACATTGGGTGCTCCGTCAGGTTCGGGGTGTGGGATTCGCCTTCACCACCAGATACAGGAATCCCCCCGTCCGTGACTCACGAGCGCCGACGACGCCTCGGCCAACGCGCGCCGCACCTCCTCCCTACCCTGCCTCCATCAGCCAGAACTGCGACCGGTAGTCCCATACCGTGTAGGCGATCCTCGACCCGTCGGGCGACCAGGTCGGTTGGCTCTTGTGAACAGGGTCGTGCGTCACCCGTGTGGCGGGCCCTCCCCCCACGGGCATGCGGAAGACCTGGAAGAAACCGTCGTCGGCCGGCGCGATGAACGCCACCTCACTACCGTCTCGCCGAACGGCGAGGCCCGGGAAGTCGTGCTCGCTCTCGAATCGATGGAAGACGCGGGCCGCCCCTCCCGTCGCGGGCACCGTGAAGAGCGCATGGCGTCCCGGACCCTCCTTGGCGATGGCCACCACGAAGCGGCTGTCAGGCAGCCACTCCCCGTGCGTCGGCACGCCCTCGAGCCCCTCCACCACGATCTCGGTGAGGTCCGTGGTGGCCTCGCCGGTCTCCTGGTCGACGCCGATCGTGAAGAGAACCTCCCGTCCGGTCGTCGGGCTGGCTCCGCCGAGCAGCACGGTCTGGCCGTCGGGAGACCAACGCGGCCACCCCACCTCCGCCCCCCGGCCCAGATGGGTGAGCCGGCGGTCGGGCGACGAGCCGTCGCGCGGACGTAGCCATATGTCGTCGGAGCCTTCCCGGTGGGAATGGAACACGATCCACCGTCCGTTGGGCGACCAGTCCATGGCCTGGTCCTCCGACTCCGAGCGCGCCACGACCTCCGTGGGCTCCGTGGCCCCCATGGCCGCCTCACCGGACTCCACGAGGCCGATGTGCTGTGCGATGTCCGGGTAGTTCACGTCATCGACCTGGCGTCGCCAGCTGCCGAAGGTGAAGGCCACCCGCTCGCCGTCGGGACTGTAGCTCGGCGTCTCCGACTGAAAGAGCGTCAGCTGCCAGTACGTACCCGCAGCGAGGTCGACCTCCGCCAGGAAGGTCCGATAGCTCTGCGTCCGGAACAGGAGTCGACGCCCGGTGGCGTCGAGCGACGGCGCATACGTGTCTCGGGAGAAGCTCGCCAGCGGCTCCACGGCGCCCGACTCGAGCTCCGCCACCACGAGATCCACCATGCCCGTGCCGTCGGGCGAGGCGAAGTACACGAGGGCGCCCTCGGGTGAGAACGCCATCGGCCCGACCACGTCGATGTCGGTCTGCAAGTCGACCGGAGGGCCGGCGCACGGGAGATGGAGGCGATCTCCCTCCGCTCCGCGGATGATGCAGGCCACCTCGCCTCCGGGGGCGAACGCCGGCCAGAGGACACGATCCGGACCGAGGAACGAGACCTCGGCCCGTGCGCCCCCACGGTCGATCCGCCAGAGCTCCCAGCCCTCGTCCGTCGATGCGAGTCCGGCCACCTCGGAGCCGTCGGCCGAGACCGCCAGGCTCGAGAGACGGTCGAAGGCGACGTCGTCGTCCGAGGCGGTGGCGACGACACCGGTCTGCGCCCACAGCGGCTCGCGTTCGCCGGACCGGGCGTCGTACCTCCACCAGCGGATCTCCGCTGCCCGATCCTCGGCCAGGAAGGAGCCGTCGTCCAGCCACGCCAGGTGCCGGACCTGCCCGTCGGCCCGAGCCATCCTCCGCTTCGCTCCTCCGACCGTCGGGACGACCCGGACATCTCGCCCTTCGGCGTAGGCGAGGAGGGCCCCATCCGGAGAGAGCATGCCCACGGGATCCCGGTATCCGACGATCCCGTTCTGGTGGGCGGTGGCGACCCAGGCCAACCCCGCGGTGTGGCCGGAGCCGGCCTCGCCCTGCATCGTCCCCGGATCACCTGTACACGCCGCGAACGCGACCAATGCAGCCGTCAGGGGGATCGCGGTCACGGGTCGGAACCGCACAGGATCGGTTGGGCGTCGGAGGTTCGCGCTGGACATGGCGCAACTTGCGGCCGGCGCGGACGCGCAGCAAGCGATCCGCAGCGGAGCCCGGTGGCGTGAACTTCCCACAGTCTCAGATCCGGTCTCGGTTCCGAAGTCCGCGTGCGATTGGCCCCCCGGGGTCAGACGTCGAGTCCCAGGGGGGCCCCACCGGCCCCTATTGACCCGGCTCCACGGGCAGCCGCACCAACATCACCGTCTCGCCCGGCTCCGATCGCACTTCGATGTGGCCCTGATGGGTCTTCACGATCCGGTTGGCGATACCCAGGCCGAGGCCGGTCCCCACGCCCAACTCCTTGGTCGTGAAGAACGGCTCGAAGATCCTCGATTGGATCTCTTCGGAGATGCCGGGCCCGTCGTCCGCGACTTCCACCTCGACCCAGGCGTCGTTGCGCCGGGCCCGGAGCGTCACACGCCCTCCCTCGTCCACCGCGTCCGCGGCGTTGTCGAGGAGGTTCGTCCAGACCTGGTTCAGCTCTCCGGCGTGGGCGGGGATCAGTGGGAGGTCCTCGGCGTAGTCACGCTCCAGTCGGATCGACTTCTGGCGCAGCTTGTGTCCGAGCATGGTGAGGGTGTTGTCGATGCCCTCACGGACATCGGTGGGCTTGTGCTCACGAGAGCGGTCCATGTGGGAGTAGGTCTTGATGGACGAGACGAGCTGGGTGATCCGTCCGGCCGCCTCTCCGATCTCGTCGACGAGCTGGTCCGACTCCACGCCCGCGCCCAGCCAGGCCAGCGCGTCGGCCATCGCCTCGGCCGGAACGTGCTCGCTCAGGTCCAGGACGTCTCCCACGGTGATTCCCGCTTCGCTCAACGTCGCCGCCACGTCCCAGGGCTGCTCGACACCGAGGTCGTCGAGCCTGTCGGCGAGCTCGTCCTCCCGGTCGCTCCGCTCCAACGCGCTCTCCTCCGGCCCGTCGGTCCGGCCGGACCGGGCACGGAGTCGCACGAGCTCTTCCAGCCCCCGATCTCCGATCCGGTGGCGCGCGAGAGCGGTCACGTGCCCCGGGAGCGTCTCCCGATGCTCGGCCAGACGCGCGGCCGCCCGCTGCACCGCGGCGGCCGGGTTGTTCAGCTCGTGGGCCAGACCGGCCGACAGCCGCCCCAGCGCCACCAGCTTCTCGTTCTGCTGCTCGAGGCGTACGTCGCCACGCACCCGGTCCGACATCCGTGCCACGAGCCGGCGGGCCACCTCGTGGCTGACGTCGAGCATCTCCCGGAAAAGCGACGCGTCGAGCCTCAGGACCTCCGACGGCTCGGATGCGACGGTATACCGCGGATAGTGCGTCATCCTCGAGAAGGGCAGCATGCCCGTGACGTCGCCCGGGAGCGTGGTGGCCACGAGGAGCCACTGCCCGCCGATCTCCTCGAAGCCCTGGATGATCCCCCGGACGACGACCCAGAGCGAGGTCGCCGGCTCGCCGCGCTCGAACATGTGGTCGCCCTCGCCGAGCACCACCCTCTCGCCGTGGTCGCAGAACCAGTCCAGATGGTCCTCGGGCAGGTCCTCGAAGATGGCGAGGGACCGCAGGTCTTCCCTCGCGAAGTTCATGTCGCGAGCCGGACGCCCGGGTCGGCGGCGGCGCTCACCGCTCGGCGAGGATCCGATGCATGAACGCCACCGAGACCGATCCTTCTCCGACGGCGGACGCCACCCGCTTCACGGAGTCGTGGCGGACGTCGCCACAGGCGAAGATGCCGGGCACGTTGGTCTCGAGCATCAGCGGCTCCCGTTCCAGGGGCCACGCCTGGAGATGGCGCTCAGGGTCGAGATCCCGTCCCGTGAGGACGAAGCCGCGCTCGTCTCTGGCCAAGATCCCCTCCAACCACCCGGTCCGCGGCGCGGCCCCCAGGAAGGCGAAGAGGTACTCGGCGGGCACGGTCTCGCACGCGCCGTTCTTCCTGGATCGGAGCTCCAGGCCCTCCAGGCGGGAGGAGCCAGTACATCGTACCACCTCCGTCTCCAGGCGCACGTCGATGTTCTCGCATCGCTCGATCCGATCGACGAGGTACTTCGACATCTTCGCGCTCAGCGAGTCGCCCCGCACGAGCATGACGACGCGTTCCGCGTGATCCTTGAAATACATGGCAGCCTGACCCGCGGAGTTGCCGGCTCCCACCATGAACACCGTCCGGCCCGCCGCGTGCAGGGCCTCGGTCATCGCGGCTCCGTAGTAGACGCCGGCGCCGACGAACCGATCCGCGCCCTCGGCCGGCAGAAGCTTCCACGACACGCCCACCGCCAGCATGAGGACGTGGCACGAGATCTCCGATCCGTCGGCGAGGGTCAGGTGCTTGTAGGGCCCCTCCACCCGCAGGGCCGTCGCGGCCTGGGGCGTGAGGATCTCGACGCCGAACTTGCGGGCCTGCGTGACGGCGCGACGGGCGAGATCGCCACCGGAGAGCCCCGCCGGGAACCCCAGGTAGTTCTCGATGCGGCTGCTGGTACCCGCTTGTCCACCCGGCGCCTCCTGCTCGATGAGGACGGTCCTCAGGCCCTCCGATCCCCCGTAGACCGCCGCGGCGAGTCCCCCCGGTCCTCCACCCACGATGGCCAGATCGTAGAACGCCTCCTTTGCCGTGGCCTCGAGCCCGATGTGTGCCGCCAGGGTCTGCGGATCCGGCCCGAGGAGGCGCTCTCCGTCGGGCAGGAGGACCAGCGGCATCTCGGACGCCTCGAGCTCGCCCACGAGTGCGCGGCCTTCCTCGGAGACCTCCACGTCGAGGAAGGAATACGGGACCTGATTCCGGGCGAGGAAGTCGCGGATGGTGTGGCACCGGGCGGACCAACGGTCTCCCACGACCCGCACGCCTCCGTATCCGGGGCGATAGGTCGACCTCCACTCCTCCAGCATGTCGTCGAGGACGGGGAAGAGCTTGTCTTCGGGGGGATCCCACGGCTTGAGCAGGTAGTAATGGACGTGGGACTGGTTGATGGCCCGCATCGCCGCGTCCGTGTCGGCGTACGCCGTGAGCAGGACGCGCTTGGCGCCGGAATTCTGTCGAGCCGCCTGCGCGAGGAAGCTGACGCCGTCCATCCCCGGCATCCTCTGGTCCGACAGGATCAGCGCGACCGGCGTGTCGAGCTCTTCGAGCTGGTCCAGGAGCTGGAGGGCCGCCGCCGCGGACTCGGCCGGCAGGACACGGTAGTCCCGGCCATACCTCCGCCTCAGATCCCGGGAGATCGACCTCAGGACGTCCTGGTCGTCATCCACGGTGAGGAGCGCAGGTTTCTTCATCGGGGCAACCTACGGCGCCGTGCGCGACACCGGAAGCGTCACCCGGAACTCGGTCCGGCCCGGCACCGAGCTCACGTCCACCGCTCCCCGGTGCTTCGCGACGACGGTGCGGACGATGTCGAGTCCCAGCCCACTTCCCTGTCCGACCTCCTTGGTGGTGAAGAAGGGCTCGAACACCCGCTCCCGATCCTCCGCGGGGATCCCGGGTCCGTCGTCGACGACGCGGACGACCACGACGTCGTCGTCCCGTGCCATCTCCACGGACACCCGGCCCGATTCCGGCGCGGCGTCGATGGCGTTGTCCACCAGATGCATCCACACCTGGTTCAGATCGACGACCGTTCCGTCCACCGTGGGCTCGCCGGCCTCGACCCGAAGGTCCAGCGCGACGCCCTTCCGCGATGCCTTGGACCCCATGAGCGCGAGCGTGTCCTCCAGGTGGGCACGGAGCGCGATGGGCTCGACGGCCGGAGCGCGATCCATGTGGGTGTGCTTCTTCACCGCCGACACGAGTGCGTGGATCCGGGTGGCGGCCGATGCGATGCTCGCGGTCAGGTCGCGGACGTTGGCGTCGGCGCTCAGGTACCTCAGAGCGGCATCGAGCTGGCGAGCGTCGAGAGTCCGGGCGGCCCCGTGGAGGTCGGTCACCGTCAGGCCGTGCTCCGCCAGAGGGTACGCCAGATCCCCATCCATGTCCCGTGCATCGAGCCACTCCGCGATCTCGTCCTCGAGGTCCGCCCGCTCCAGCACCGAGAGGGGCCTCCCGGCTCCCTCCCCGACGGCTGCCTCGAGGAGCTCGAAGGCCTCCCCAGCCGCCGCGTCCGTGCCCCGTGTGACGCCCTTCGGGTCCCTCGTGCCCTCCTGCAGCTCCCGTGTGCCGTCCTCCGGACTCGTCGTTTCCCCGTCGGGACGCGCCGCGCCGCCGTCCAGACCCGCAGCGCCCAGCGCTCGCGCCGCGGCCGCCAGATCCTCACGAGCCCGGTCCAGCGCATCCGCGGCTCGGGCCACCGCGGATGCCGGGTTGTTGAGCTCGTGGGCCAGCCCCGCCGAGAGACGACCCAGGGCGGCCATCTTCTCCTGCTCCTTGTCGTCGGCTTTGAAGACCCGGACCCGGTCGAGCATCTCGTGGACGCACGAGGCCGTGAACTCGTAGCACTCCCGGGTCATGGCCCTGACGTCGTCCCGGCGGATCTCAAGAAACTCCACGGGCCCATCCGCCACCAGATAGCCCCGGGGCGCAGTAATCCGCGAGTACGGCAGGTACCCGCTGATGCGTCCCGGCATCACCTCTCGCATCTCGCGCGTCACGCCCCCCTGATCCATCCGGACCGAGAAGCGGCCCGAGATCAGTACGAAGAGCCCCAGCGGCTGATCCTCACGGCCACGGATCTCGGAGCCGTCCTCGAGCCGGCGGACCACCCCATGGTCCGCGAGCCACTGGAGCTGCGCACGAGGGATCTCCGCGAGGGCTGGAAGGGCGGCGAGGCGCTCCGTCGTGGATGGTGCGCTCACAGACC
>JAWVZK010000164.1:0-7626 GCA_033722275.1 Longimicrobiales bacterium
ATCCGGCGTGAGGCGGTGGAGCCGGAGCTGAGGGTGGAGGTACGGCGGGTATGACACGGAGAACGGGAGGAGGCGTGCGATGACGAAGGTCCAACTGGTTCATCTGGCCCACGCCCGGTCGGGTGACAAGGGCGACACGGCCAACGTCGGCGTCATCGTCTACGACGACGAGCACTACGATCTGATCCGCGATCAACTCACACCGGAGGCGGTGAAGGCGCATTTCGGTCCCATGGTCAAGGGTCCCGTCGAACGCTTCGAGCTTCCGAACCTGGGCGCCCTCAACTTCCTCCTCCACGGGGCCCTCGACGGCGGCGGGACCCTCTCGCTGATGAACGACGCCCAGGGTAAGGTCTTCAGCACCGCGCTTCTGCGCATGGAGGTGGACGTGCCGGACGACGTGGCCGAGGTGGTGGAGGGGCGCGGCCGGGTCCCGGAAGGATGGAAGCCGGAGGGGGTGGCGTGAGCGGCGAGGACCGGGACGCGATCCTCCTCTACGACGTGATCGAGGGGGTGGCGACGCTGACGTTGAACCGCCCGGAGAAGCGCAACGCGCTCGACGGAGCGTTGGTCCAGGCCCTGAAGTCCGGGCTCGAGAGGACGGAGGCAGACGCAGATGTTCGCGTAGTGGCCCTCCGAGGGGCGGGAAGAGACTTCTGCTCCGGAGCGGATTTGGGCGAGATGGCGCGAATCGCCACGCTGAGTCGGGAGGAGAACGTCGAGGACGCCCGCTCCCTCGGTGACCTGTTCCGTCGGATGCGGCGTCATCCGAAGCCGGTGGTGGCCGTGGTCCACGGGCGGGCCCTGGCCGGCGGCTGCGGACTGGCCTCGGCGTGTGATCTCGTCCTGGCGCGGGATGACGCCGAGTTCGGCTATCCGGAAGTCCACCTGGGCTTCGTCCCGGCGCTGGTCATGACGATCCTCCGCCGCAAGATGGGGGAGGGGCAGGCTTTCGAGCTCGTGGCTCGCGGCCACCGCTTCGGAGCGGGGGAGGCGT
Organism: Longimicrobiales bacterium; assembly: GCA_033722275.1. Classification (GTDB taxonomy): domain Bacteria; phylum Gemmatimonadota; class Gemmatimonadetes; order Longimicrobiales; family Gaopeijiaceae; genus UBA2589. Next base: position 998 of record JAWVZK010000164.1, read on the forward strand.
GGCGCCTGGGGCTCGTCCATCGGGTGTACGCGCCGGACATCTTCGACGACGAGGTGAGACGGTATCTGGATGAGCTCGCCGCGAAGCCACCCTCCGCCGTTGCGATGACCAAGGCCCTCCTCTACGAGCTGGACGGCCTGGGTTTCGACGAGGGTCTGGAGCGGGCGGCGATGGTCAACGCCGAGGCCCGTATGACCGAGGCGTGCAGGGAAGGGGTCCGTCGCTTCCTCGACAAGGCCTCGTCCTGAGGCCGGCGCCTCCGGACCCTGCCCCGTCGCCCCCGTGTTCGTCGAACGAAGGCGTCGTGAGGACCCCTTCCTCGAGTGGAAGGTCCGTCTCTTCTCCGTGGCGGCTGTGCTGGTGCTGGTGGGGCTCTACCTCGACGAGCGCCGCATCACGGGAGCCGCCATCCTCGTGCTGGCGGTGGCCCTCCTCCTGAGATTCCTTCCCGGCGGCAGCGCGGCGGGCGTCGGGTCCGATGAGGGGGAAGGGAAGTCCGACGGCGAGGCCTCGGATCCCACGGGTACCGCCGAGGGGTCGGACGCCACGGGTTGAGGGATCCCGTCCCGGGTGGGCATGGAGGCGCCCGGTCTCGAGCTTGACGGTGTACGATGGCTTCCGACCCCGTGGGCGTGCTTCGCCGTGCCTTCGGCCACTCCGGCTTCCGCCCCGGCCAGGAGCGCCTGGTGCGGGCCGCGCTGGACGGTCGCGACGCGGTGGGTGTGCTCCCCACGGGGGGAGGCAAGAGCGTCTGCTACCAGGTCCCGGCGTTCCTCGTCGAAGGTCTGACCCTGGTGGTGACTCCCCTGGTCTCCCTCATGGAGGACCAGGTGTCGCGCGCCCGGTCGCTGGGCCTCGCCGCCGACTCGCTGAGCGGCACGCAGGGCGCCGCCACCAAGCGAGACGTGGCCAGCCGCGTTCGCGCCGGGCGGATCCGTCTCCTCTTCGTCTCGCCCGAGCGGCTCGAGCTCGCCACGTTCCGGACGCTGCTGGCGGAGGTGAGGGTGGGCCTCACGGCCGTCGACGAAGCCCACTGCATCAGCGAGTGGGGTCACGACTTCCGCCCGGCGTACCGTCGGATCGGCAGGGTGACGTCGAAGCTGTCCTGCGCGACCCTCGCCCTGACGGCCACCGCCACGCCTGAGGTCCGGGCCGACATCATCGGCACTCTCGCCTTGCGGGATCCGCTCGTGGTCGTGCGATCCTTCGACCGTCCTAATCTCCATTGGACCGTCTGTCGATGGAGGGGGCGGGGCACGCGTCTCGCCGCCGTTGCGGAGACCGTGCGGGCGAGGCGCGGTGCCACCATCGTCTACGCGTCCACCCGGAGATGGGTGGAGACCGTACGGGACCAGTTGGCCGGCTGCGGTACCTCGGCGGACGCCTATCACGCCGGACTCTCCGGAGAAGAGCGTAGCCGGGTGCAGGAGCGGTTCATGGCGGGCGCCACGCGGGTCGTGGTGGCCACCAACGCCTTCGGCATGGGCATCGACAAGGCCGATGTCCGCACCGTCGTCCACGCTCAGCTTCCCACGACGTTGGAGGCGTACTACCAGGAGGCGGGACGCGCCGGACGGGACGGGGCTCCCGCCGCCTGCATCGCCTTTCACGGAGCTTCGGACCGGAAGCTGGGGAGGGCGTTCGTCGACCGGACGCACCCACCCCTGCGCCGCCTTCGACGGATCCACCGGACGCTGCGTCGGTGTGCGGACGAAGACGGCCTCGTGGAGGCGGACGCCCCCGCCGTGATCCGGGCGATCGGAGAGGTTCCGGAAGGCTGGATCCGGGGAGACCCCCAGGGCGATCTCGGTGCCCTGGAGCGGGTCGGCGGCATCGTCCGGATGACTCGGCGAGGTCCCGGGCGCGCGAGCGGGACGGGCTCCCACGCCGGAACCGCGAGGCCGCCGCAAGTGTCTGAAGGTGCGAGCATCGGCGTACGATCGGCCTTGGATCTCGCGGCGGCACGACGATTGAGGCGGCGGGCGCGGGCCAAGCTGAAGGCCGTGCGCCGATTCGCTCGGGGGTCGGGATGCCGGCGCAAGGCCCTTTTGCGCTACTTTGGAGAGGATGCACCGACGGCGTGCGGGCGCTGTGACCGGTGTGGGTGGAACTTCCAGCGGAGTCTCGCTTCGCCTGATGGATAGATATCTGAGCCAGGAGCACGTCGAGCTCGTCGACCGGGTCAACGGCTTCGCTCGCGAAGCCATCGAGCCCGTGGCGCGCCAGCTCGACGAGTCCGGGACCTTTCCCTGGGAGAACGCCAAGCGGATGGCGGAGATGGGACTCTTCGGCATCCCGGTCCCCGGGGATCTCGGGGGCATGGGGCGCGATTACCTCAGCTACATCCTGGTGGTGGAAGAGCTCGCGAAGTTCGATGCCAGCCACTCCATCACGGTCTCCGCACACACCACGCTCGGTCTCTCGCCCATCCTGTCCTTCGGCACCCGGGAGCAGAAGGAGCGGTTCGTTCCTCCACTCGCCTCGGGCCAGGTCCTGGGCGGCTTCGGGCTCACGGAGCCGGGTGCCGGCTCGGACGCTTCCGGGACGCGTACACGGGCCGAGAGGGAGAACGGCGGCTATCGCATCAACGGCTCGAAGATCTTCATCACCAACGCCGGCATCGGAGAGATCTTCGTGGCCACGGCCGTCACGACCCCGGGCCGGGGCGCCAAGGGCATCAGCTCCTTCATCGTGTGCAAGCCCACCGTGGACCTGAGCAAGGCCCGGGACCTCGGATGGGGCCACCGGGAGGATCTTCCGTTCACCGACGGTGTGCGGGCCGGCGAGAAGGAAGACAAGATGGGATGGCGGGCATCCGACACCCGCGAGCTGCACTTCGAGGAGGCATTCGTCCCCGACGATCACCTGCTGGGCGAAGAAGGACAGGGGTTCATCAACTTCATGAAGACCCTGGATGCCGGTCGCATCGGCGTCGCCGCCCTCGCCCTGGGACTGGCGGAAGGCGCGTTGGAGACGGCGGTGCGGTACACCACCGAGCGTCGACAGTTCGGCCAGAGGGTCTGGGATTTCCAGCAGGTGCAGTTCAAGCTGGCGGAGATCGCCACCGATATCGAGGCGGGGAGACACCTCACGTATCACGCCGCCTGGCTCAAGGACCACGGGAAGGCGTTCGGGAAGCAGGCCGCCATGGCCAAGCTCTTCTGCTCGGAGCTCGCCATGCGGGCGACCCTGGGAGCCATCCAGGTCATGGGCGGGGCCGGCTATACGAGTGAATACCCGGTGGAGCGCATGATGCGCGACGCCAAGATCTGCGAAATAGGAGAGGGAACCAACGAGATCCAGAGACTCGTCATCGCTCGGAAGCTCCTCGAGGAGATGATCGCCGAGCCGGAGGTCGAGTCGAGGCCCGTCGAAGCCTTTGAGCGCACGGGCATGCAGGTGACCTGAAATCACCGGCAGAGAAGCGACGCTACAGCGACAGGACGTCGGCTCAGGCCGGCAGGCGGTGCGCGTCCTCGGGGAGGCATCCCGAGACGCGGCCGCGGCCGCACCCTAGAGCGTCGGATACCGGCGGTGGCCCGCGCTGAGTGGGATGCGTTCCGCATCCATCAGCCAGGGGACGCGCGCGGTGATCGGCGAGGGTTCATGAGCCGACCATGACATCGGAGACATACTCGTGAGGAGAGAAATCCTCGTGAGCGCGACACCTCGTGAGTCCTGGGTCGCGCTCCGCGAAGACAATCAGCTCGTGGAAGTGATGTTCGATCGCCCGGACCAGGACCGGCTCCTGGGCGACATCTTCCTCGGCAGAGTCGAAGCCGTGCTACCGGGCATCCAGGCGGCGTTCGTCGATATCGGCACCGGGAAGGCGGGCTTCCTGCACGTCTCGGACCTCGATGTCGGAGGCGAGGACGACAATGGAAACGGGGGGCGCCGGGGTCGGCGCAACCAGAAGCATCCGCCCATCCAGGAGCATCTGCAGAAGGGTCAGGAGATCCTGGTTCAGGTGACGAAGGAAGCCATCGGCACCAAGGGACCGCGGCTCACCGCCGAGATCTCCCTGCCGGGGCGGTTCCTCGTCTACATGCCGTTCTCGTCGCGCGTCGGCGTGAGCCGCAAGATCGACGGGCGAGACCAGCGCTCGAAGCTTCGGAAGATGGCGCACGACATCCTGCCGAAGGGGAGTGGAGGCCTCATCGTCCGGACGGTCGGGGAGGAGGTCACGCAGGAGAAGCTCGAGCGCGAGTTCACGCGCCTGCACGAGCGATGGCAGAAGATCCAGGCCAAGTCCGAGTCGAAGAAGGCCCCGGCCACCGTCCACCGAGAGGCGACGCTCATCAGCGGCGTCATCCGCGACCTCTTCAGTGACAAGTTCGAGGCCCTTCGCGTGGACTCGAAGAAGGCGTACGACGAGATCGTCGACTACGTGAAGACGGTGGACGAGGATCTTCTGGACCTGGTCCATCTCCACCAGGGATCGGTGCCGCTCTTCGACCAGTACGGCGTCGAGGAGGAGATCCAGAAGGCCTACCGGAGGAACGTGCCCCTCAAGTCCGGGGGGAGCGTGGTCATCGAGCCCACCGAGGCGCTGGTCTCCATCGACGTGAATACCGGTCGCTTCACGGGGAAGGGGAAGAAGGACCCGGAGCAGACGATCCTGAGGACGAATCTGGAGGCCGCGCGGGAGATCGCCAAGCAGCTCCGGCTGCGGGACGTGGGCGGGATCATCGTCGTCGATTTCATCGACATGGAGTCCCAGGAGAACCGGGACAAGGTCCTCCGGGAGCTCCGTTCCCATCTGGGGCGTGATCGGGCGCGCACCAAGGCGTTCGAGGTCTCGAATCTGGGCCTGGTCGAGATGACCCGCCAACGTGTTCGGCCCTCGATCTTCAACGCACTCACCTCCGTTTGCCATTCGTGCGGGGGCATCGGACGGGTCTACACGCCCGCCACGGTCGTGCGACAAATCGAGCGCACGCTCAAGAGGGCTGCGGCGTCGAAGGAGGAGAAGAGCATCGTCGTGCGCGTGCATCCGGAGGTGGCGCTTCGCGTGATGGAGGAGGAGCCCGAGCTCCTGAAGCGGCTCCGCAATCGAACGAGGTTGGAGCTGCGGCTCCGGGACGACCCGCTCATGCGTCTCGACGAATTCCGTCTCCTCTCGGGCCCCGCCGAGACCGACGTCACGGAGAAGTACGCCGCGTAGCTCCCGTCGCCCAGGGTCCGCCTGCCCGCGGCAAGGCAACGAGCGCCGCGGCGGGTCGAGGAGCGCCGGCGGGTTGACCGATTCGAGCCGTTTCACGACAATTATCTGCTCTGCAGCGAAGGCCGAAGCCCTCCACGGGATTTCGATATGTACGCAGTGTTCAAGACGGGTGGAAAGCAGTTCCGGGCCGAGCCCGGAGCGCGGATCCGCATCCCTTCTCTCGAGCTCGATCCCGGGGAGTCGGTGACCTTCGACGAGGTCCTCCTCACCGGAGACGACGAGGAGAACGTCCAGGTCGGTACTCCGGTGGTGGAGGGCGCTTCGGTGAAGGCCGAGGTCATTCGCCACGGGCGTGGAGACAAGGTGATCGTCTTCAAGCGGAAGCGTCGGAAGGGATACCGTCGGAAGCAGGGGCACCGCCAGAACTTCACGGAGATCAAGGTCGAAGAAGTCGCGCTGGGATGACCGGCGCACCGACCGTTCTCGATAGCGAGTCAAGTCATGGCACATAAGAAGGGTGTAGGCTCGAGCCGAAACGGCCGAGACAGCAATCCGAACCATCTCGGCGTCAAGCGGGCGGGCGGGCAGCCGGTCCGCGCGGGCGGTATCATCGTCCGTCAGCGCGGCACCAAGTTCCACCCCGGCCGGAACGTGGGGCGGGGCGGGGACGACACGCTCTTCGCCCTCATCGACGGTGTGGTGAAGTTCGAGCGCATGCGCGCCCGCAACGTCGTCTCGGTCTACGAGGCAGAGTAGCTCGCATTCCTACGAACGGATCCGACCCGCGGAGCGATCCGCCGGGTCGGATCTTTTCACGTACCTGCGTGGTAAGCGCAGACGAAACGCCCCCCCTTTTCGAAGCTCGCGCGTCGGGGCTCGGACGCCTGGACCGGATTCGGACGGGATGGGGGCGAACCCAAAGGAGGTGGACGATGTCTACCCCGACACCCCATCGCGGACGCGGTTGCGGTTCTGATGAGGGCGGCTCGGCTCTCGAGTCGTTCAAGGATCTCCTTCTCAGGGCGTCTCGCCTCAACTGGCTCAAGACGCTTTCCGTGGTGACCCTCCTGGCCGCTCCGGCCGCGTGGACCAAGGACGATCCGGTGGAGCGGGAGGCGCTCCTGGATCCCATCTCCGTCGCCGACCCTCCGACCCGTGATCTTCCGCTGGAATCCAATGCCCGGGTGGAGCGGTGGGAGCGGGCGTTCCGGACGACGCGTCGCGCCGAGTTCGAGCGGCTCATGCAACGACGCGCCCTCTTCTCGGAGATGATCCTCGACAAGCTCCGGGAGCGGGACATGCCGGAGGATCTCCTCTACATCCCGGTCATCGAGTCGGGGCTGTCACCCTTCGCCGTATCGCGGGTGTCCGCGGTGGGACTGTGGCAGTTCATGAGTCCCACGGCGCTCCAGTACGGCCTTCGCATGGACGAGTACGTGGACGAGCGCCGGGATCCGGTGCGGGC
>JAWVZK010000165.1:0-7603 GCA_033722275.1 Longimicrobiales bacterium
GGCCTTCCAGACGATCGTCCGCCAGGTAGCGGACGTGCGCCATGGCGCCCGGGAGGGTGTCGACCACCGACGCGGGAGCCGGGCAGGACTGAGCGGCGAGGTCCGAGCCGACGACGAGCGACGACAGTGTGAACGCAGCGAGAAGAGAGGACGAGACGTGGTGATTCATCGTATGAGAGCCCTTTGGATCTTGACGGTCCTCGTGCTGGCCGCATGCGGCGGTGGCACGGAGGACGATACCCCGGCTGAGGTCTCGGGTCCCATGGCCAACCTGGCGGGGGAAGGCGTGGAGCTCGCCCAGGAGGGGGAGACCCGCCTCGGCGACATCCGCCAGCTCACCGCCGGAGGCGAGAACGCCGAGGCGTACTGGTCCTTCGACGGGAGCCGCCTCATCTACCAGGCGCGGAAGCCGGGAGCGGAGTGCGACCAGATCTACACCCTGGACCCCTGGACGGCCGAGACCGAGATGGTGAGTACGGGTGAAGGTCGGACCACCTGCTCGTACTTCTATCCGTCGGGGGAGCAGATCCTGTACTCCTCGACCCACCACCACGACGCCTCGTGCCCGCCCAACCCGGACTTCTCCATGGGGTATGTCTGGCCCGTCTACGGGACCTACGACGTCTTCGTGGCCGACGCCGACGGCTCGAACCTCCGGCAGCTCACCACCGAGGAGGGTTACGACGCCGAGGCCACGGTCTCCCCTGCCGGAGATCGCATCGTCTTCACCAGCGTGCGCAACGGTGACCTGGACCTGTATTCGATGAACCTGGACGGCTCGGACGTGGTCCAGCTCACCGACCGGCTGGGCTACGACGGGGGCGCGTTCTACTCGCCGGACGGGAGCCAGATAATCTGGAGGGCGCACTATCCGGAGGAGGGGAGCGAGGAGGCCGTGGACTACGAGCGCCTCCTGGACCAGGGGCTGCTCCGCCCCGGCGAGCTGGAGATCTACGTCATGGACGCCGACGGCTCCAACCAGCGCCAGGTCACCGACCTCGGCGGCGCCAACTTCGCGCCGTACTGGCATCCCGACGGCGACAAGATCCTCTTCAGCTCGAACCACCACGACCCGTCGGGTCGGGACTTCGAGATCTACATGATCAACCTGGACGGCACGGGCCTGGAGCGGATCACCCACTCGGAGGGCTTCGACGGCTTCCCGGTGTTCAGCCCGGACGGTCGGTATCTGGTGTTCGGGTCGAATCGTAACAACCAGGGGACGTCGGATACCAACGTGTTCATCGCCGAGTGGGTGGAGTGAGCTTGCTCGTGGACGCAGCGTAGCGATGCACGTCGGGCTCAGGCGCGTGGCTACGACGCTGCGCGTCGATCCGTCGCGCGACGTGCATCGCTACGCTGCCATCACCGGACAGCTCACCCCCTCGGCGACGAGGGGCGTTGGTGGCCGGTCCCTGTTCCCATGAGCCTCCGGCTCAGGCGCTTCGCTGTGACGCTGCGCGTCGATCCTTCGCCGGAGCGTGTCGCTACCCCACCACCACCGGTCGGGCCACCCCTTCGGCGATGAGGGGCGCTGGTGGCCGGTCCCCGGACCCTCATGGGCTCCGACTCAGGCCGTTCGGCTCGAGCTCGCCGGGACGCTGCGCGCCCCTGGCTCCCTCGCCCGGGCGGGGTCGTCCACTCGGCCGCCCTCCACCCGCACGACTGAGGCATCCCGCACCGGCATGGGCGCGGGATGCCTCGAGCCGGAGGAGCCGGTGGATGGGCTCGGCGTCAGCCGATGCGCTCGATCTCGATGCGGGCGACGGGGTCGGTCCAGCCGTGGATGTCGGGGTCCAGGTCGGCGTCACCGTCGATACCCGGATGGATGCGGACGACGCCGTTCTCGGCGAGGGCCGGGTCGGACATTCCGGTACCGGGCTCCATGGACTCGACACCGGTGAGCGCCGGGCAGGGAGGCACGAGGTCGGCGAAGTCTTCGGTGTTGATCTCGGTGCCGGCGTCGTAGCCGGCGGTGTGCAGCGTCACCGAGGCGCCCACGTCCCGGGGCAGGCGGGCCGAGTCGGTGCCGGTGAACCCGTCGTTGGTGCAGATGAGCATGGAGATGAACGACAGATACTTGGCGCCGCGCTCGGTGTCGATGTCGAACTGGACCATCTCACCGGGGAGCACCGGGGGCAGCGTCGGACCCTGGGTGATGCGCCAGTCCTTGGCGTGCCTCTCCGTCTGGAGGGACTCGACGAGAGGCGTCAGGTTGCCGTTCTCGGCGACCTGCTGGACTCCGAAGCCCGCCGGCTCTCCCACCTGGAAGATGGAGATGGCCTGACGGTGGGTGACGGCGAGGGGCGGCGTGAGCGGCTGGCCCTCGGTCAGATTGTGGATGGTGACACGGTAGGAAGCGGCGTCGGCCTCTCCGGTGGCGGCGTCGGCGCGCGAGAACTGAGGCTCCACCGAAGTCGGAGCCTCGTCGAGACAGGCGCTGGCTGCGAGGAGCAGAGGGATGGCGAGCAGTGACCGGTGCTTCATGGGTCCTCCTGGATGGGACGTGATTCTCTGCGATCACGTTCCAATGGATGCATCGCCGGTGCCGCGGTGATACCCGAGGCTCTCGTTTCCGTAAGTGCCAGTCTGACCACGACTTACGGTTCTCCGCAGGCGCCGGTGGGCCTGGCGCGGGCTCGTTTCATGAAACGCGGGATCCGTTTCAACCCGGCCGCATCGGGTTTCATGAAACGGTATGAGGCGGCGCCGGCTCAGCCCTCGGTCAGCCCGGCGGGCACCCGGGCGAGGAATCCGGTGAGGATCCGGTGGGTGAGTCCCCACACGTGTTCGCCCTCCACCGCGAAGCTGGGAAACGTGCGGGAGTAGCCGGAGAAGTGGATCCTGACGTCGCTGCTGGTGGCGGGATCGCGGAGATGGTCGACGGCCACCCAGTGTACCTGCTCCACCTCGTAGTTGAGCCGGGATGCCGTGACGTCGGCGGGCACCCCGAAGACGAAGGGCGCGATGCGCATGGGCGGAAGACGGGGGCTCGCCGGGGTCACGTCGTCGAGACGGCCCAGCGGTGTGCCGTGGGCCTTCAGGTCGATGCCGATCTCCTCTCGCGTCTCCCGGCGAGCGGTGTGGAGCAGGCCTGTGTCTCCCGGCTCCCACCGACCCCCGGGCAGGGCCATGTGCCCGGACCACGGATCGCCGTCGAAGGTGGCGCGCTTGATGATGAGGACCTCCAGCGGCTCGGTGGCCCGGAGGATGAGGGAGACGGCGGCCTCCATCCTGTCGAGGTCCGGATCGGGCTGCTCGTCGGGGACGTCGCCTTCGGGGTCCAGCGCCTGGTGGACGGCCCTCAGTCGAGCGTCCCGCTGCAGGAGCTCCATCACACGCCTTTGGTCTCCGGGCCCCAGATGAGCTTGTGGACCTGGAGCTGGAAACGCACCCGCAAACCGTCTTCCAGGATCCAGGACGCCAGCGGCTCGAGCTCCATCTCGCCCCACACCGGCGACATGAGCAGGGCACGCAGGGAGCCCTCCTCCACCCGCTCCGTCAGTCCTCGCTCCTCGATGACGTCCCGGGCCCACTCGTAATCCGCCCGGTCCTTCACGACGAACTTGATCTCGTCACGACCGGTGAGGTGATCGAGGTTCTCCCACCGGTTCCGTCGGTTCTCACCGGATCCGGGGCACTTGAGGTCCATGATCTTGTGGACCCGGGGATCCAGCGGGGCGACGTCGAAGGCGCCTGAGGTCTCCACCAGCACGGTGTAGCCTTCCTCCAGAAGCCGGTGGGCCAGATCGAAGGCCCCTGGGTGGGCCAGAGGCTCGCCGCCGGTGATTTCCACCACGCGTGCCGGATGGCCTCGCACCTCCCGGACGATGTCGTCGAGCGTCATGCGCTCGCCGCCGTGGAAGGCGTATTCGGTGTCGCACCACGTGCAGCGGAGGGGGCATCCGGTGATGCGCACGAAGGTGCACGGCACGCCGGACCAGGTGGACTCTCCCTGGATGGAGTGGAAGATCTCCGTGATCCGGAGGAAGGGCTCAGCCATGGCGGTGCGGGTCTTTCGCTGGCGTGGTTCCTGGCGGTCCGTCGCGGGACGCCCCGTCTTCAGCGTCTTCCGGCTCCTCTCCGGCGGCATCCCGACGGATTGCCTCCTCCAGGAGGTCCTGGACGTCGTACAGGGTGAGGGCGCCGAGACGCTCGGTGGCCTCGGCGGCGGAGGCGGCCCGCACCACGGTGGGCGTCTCGACGTGTCCGACGATGCCGACGCCGCTCTGGGCCCAGCGGGGGAAGACGAGGTAGCCGGCGTACGGCGCCTCGAGATCGGGGGTCTTCTCCGTCTCCACCGAGACGGTGTAGGGGTGGCCGTCCGAGCCCTTGTAGGCCGGCGGTCGGTCATGCACCTCGAAGTAGCCGGCCAACGTCGTGTCATCCTGCGTCATCATCGGAAGCTAGAAGGAGCCGGCGGGTCGATCTAGCGACGGTTGTGACTTACGCCCCGAGACCCTGTACACTTCCACCCCTGACGCACACGAGAAGCGGGAACCGACGATATGCCGAAGAAGATGCGCGCCGCCCTGTTCGAGGAGTTCGGAGGCCCCGGGGTCGTGCAGGTCAAGCAGGTCCCCATCCCCGAGCCCGGTCCGGGCCAGGTCCGGATCGAGGTCGCTGCCTCGGCCATGAATCATCTGGACCTCTGGGTGCGGAGGGGCCTGCCCATCGAGACACCCATGCCGCACATCGGCGGATCGGACATCGCCGGCACCGTCGACGCTACCGGACCCGGCGCAGGCGACGTGCCCCTGGGGACCCGCGTGGTGGTCGACCCTTCGCTGGGGTACGACTGGTACGAAAGCCAGGACCGGGGCCCATCCTTCGACGAGCCTCCCTTCCGGATCATCGGAGAGCACACTCAGGGCGGATTCGCCGAGTACACCATCGTGCCGGCTGAGAATCTCCTAGAGATCCCCGAGCACGTCGACTTCGTCGACGCCGCTGCGGCCGGGCTCGTGTTCGTCACCGCATGGCGTGCGCTCATGGTCCGGGGCCGCCTCCAGGCGGGAGAGCGCGTCCTCATCACCGGTGCCTCCGGCGGCGTGGGTACCGCGGCGGTGCAGGTGGCGGCGCGTGCCGGGGCCAAGGTCTTCGCGGTGACGGGAGGAGCGGAGAACGTGGAGCGGGCGAAGGCGCTGGGCGCCGACGTGGTGTACGATCGCTTCGAGGTGGACTTCTCCCGGGAGGTGTGGCGCGACACCGAGAAGCAGGGAGTCCACGTGGTCTTCGACACGGTCGGTGAGGAGATCTGGCCCCGGTGCCTTCGGGCTCTGGCCCGCCAGGGACGGCTCGTGACCTCGGGCGCCACCACGGGATCGCGTGGCGTGACCGAGCTCCGCCTCGTCTTCTGGAAGCAGCTCGAGATCCTGGGAAGCACCATGGGATCGCCCGTCGAGTTCCGGAAGGTCATGCGGCTGGTCTTCGACGGCGTCTTCGATCCGGTGATCCAGGAGGTCATGCGCCTCGAGGATGCACAGCGTGCCCACGAGATCCTGGAGGACGGCAAGATCTTCGGGAAGCTGGTGCTCACGCCGTGAGGCCCGGCTCCACCGGGGGTGGCTGATTGGAGATCAAGGAAGCCCAGGAGCGCGTCGACGCCTGGATCTCGCGCTTCGAGGAGGGCTACTGGCCGCCTCTGGCCAACCTGGCCCGCCACACCGAGGAGGTGGGCGAGCTGGCCCGGGAGATGAACCACCGCTTCGGTCCGAAGAAGAAGAAGGCCGAGGAGCCGGAGCAGGATCTTGCCATCGAGCTCGCCGACATCCTCTTCGTCATCCTGGTCATCGCCAACGAGCAGGGCATCGATCTCGACGAGGCGCTGGAGCGGGTGCTGGAGAAGTACCGGAAGCGGGACTCGGACCGGTGGGCCCCGGCCGGAGGGGAGCGCTGAGGGCGGCGGCTTCCCGGCTGGAAGCGTACCTCCCCTCAGACTCCGTAGCCCGCCAGCACCTCCACGCAGCGGTCCACCTCGTCCATGGTGTTGTACGCGTGGGGGCTGACCCGCACGTAGCCCGGACGGTAGTCGACGATGACCCCCTCGGCGGTCAGGTGCTTCACGGCGCCGGGTGGATTGTCGTGGGCGATCATGACGATGGACGTCCGGTGGTCGGCGTCGGCCAGCCGTAGCCGGAATCCGGCGGAGCGGGCCTGCTCGATGAGCCGATCGGTGAGCCTCCGGTTCCTGCGCACGATGGTCCCGATTCCGATCTCGTCGATGATCTCCTGGCCGCCCAGCGCCGTGTGGATCGTGGGCAGGGCCGGCGTTCCGAGCTCGAAGCGACGGGCGTCGTCGCGATACGCGAAGCGCTCGGCGTCGAAGTCGAACTGATCCTTGGCGGCGAACCAGGAGGTGAGACGCGGCTCCAGGGCCTCCACCAGCGCGTCGCGGACGTAGAGGTACGAGAGCCCCGGGCCTCCCAGGAGCCATTTGAGGGGGCCGGTGGTGTAGAAGTCGATGCCGGTCTCCGGCAGGGAGACCTCGAGCTGGCCCGGCCCCTGGTAGCCGTCGATGAGCGAGTAGGCTCCCGCGTTCCGGGCGATCTCCGCCAGGGCGCTCAGGTCGTGGGCGTAGCCGGTGGTGAAGTAAACGTGGCTCGTGGCGAGGAAGAGCGTCCGCTCGTCCACCGCCTCGGCGAACTGCTCGGGGTCGACACGGATCCCGTCGGGGCTCTCCAGGATGACGAGCTCGAACTCGGGCTTCACCATCCACTGGTAGGTGAGGGTGGGGAAGTCCAGGTCGGCGCAGACGATGCGGTTCCGGCCCTCCGGCGGGACCGACTCGGTGACGGCGGCCAGGGCCGTGGAGGTGGAGGGGAGGAGGGCCAGCTCCCGGGGCGTCGTGCCCAGGAAGCGCGCTACCCGTCCCCTCAGGTCCTCCACCCGACCCAGCCAGTGGCCGTACCATGCCGAAGCTCCCAACTCGTGCCACCGCTCCGTGAACTCCTTCAGATACGCCTCGGACCGCAACGAGAGTGCGCCGAGGGAGCAGGAGTTCAGGTACGTCTTCTTCTGCAGAATGGGGAACTCGGCGCGGACGGCGTCGAGGTCGAAGGCGTCGGGATCGGGGGTGGTCACGGGGCGGGCTTCCGTCCTCGAAGGGCATGTGCGGAAGGGGCTCGACGATGGAGAGTACCGCCCCCGGGGCTCCCGGCCAATCGATGCCGCCCCCACCCGTCGGCACGGTCGTCGTCGCCCCGGGTAGGTCCATCCGGATCCGTGGCCGTCCTCGAACCTCCTCCATGACGACCCTCGTACCGTTTCTCCTCGCGCTTCCCTGGCTGGGCCTCGTCTTCTTCGAGGCGTTCGTCGCCCGCTTCCCCAGCGAGCTCCCCGATGCCGAACCCGCCGATGGTGGGGATCGCCGTCGGAGCGGGAGCGGCGCACAGGACGAGATCGGCGCGGACAGCGCGACCGGCACCCTGGACGACGGAGGCCATGCCGTCGGAGCAAGGGAATGGCCCTTCGTCTCCGTGGTCGTCCCGGCCCGCAACGAGTCGGCGAACATCGCCGCCTGCCTCCGCTCCATCACCGCGTCCGACTACCCGGACTTCGAGGTCGTGGTGGTGGACGACCGGAGCGAAGACGACACCGGCGA
>JAWVZK010000166.1:0-7428 GCA_033722275.1 Longimicrobiales bacterium
CACCCGCGACCGCGACCCCGCGGCTTGGGCGCCCCGGGTGCTCACCGCGGAGCAGCTCGATCGTCTCGAGGTACTGGTGGACACGATCCTCCCCCCCACGGACACGCCGGGCGCTTCGGAGGCGGGCGTGCCGGCCTTCGTCGATCGGCTCCTGGCCGACTGGGCCGAGTCGGAGGAGCGGGCCCGGGTCCTGGACGGGCTCGATGCTCTCGATGAGCTCAGTCGCGAGGCGTCGGGCCTGGTCTTCCTCGAGGCCGGGGACGACGCGCGGATCGCCCTCCTCTCAGAGCTGGACGCGCAGGCGGTGCGGGCGCGGGAGGCGCAGGACGATCCGCTGCCCTTCTTCGCGACCCTGAAGGAGTGGACCTTGACCGGGTACTACACGTCGGAGGTGGGGGCGACCCGGGAGCTGCAGTGGCTGGCGATGCCCGGTCGTTGGGATGCGGACGTGCCCCTTTCCGAGGTCGGACGTACGTGGGCTTGATCCGGCGGACGGTCTCGCGATGAGGCGGCAGGACGTCCCGGCGGGCCGGGCCAGGGTGTACGACGCCATCGTCGTCGGCTCGGGCATCAGCGGGGGGTGGGCCGCCAAAGAGCTCACCGAGAAGGGGCTGGAGGTCCTGCTTCTGGAGCGCGGCCGCCCGCTGGAGCACGGAGCCGACTACGTCACCGAGCACAGGCCGCCGTGGGAGTTCGAGCTGCGGGGACGCGACGACCGTCGGGCCATGGAGCGGAACCAGTACCTCCAGAGCCAGGCGGATCCGGTCACGGAGTCCACGAGACACTTCTTCGTCAACGATCGTGAGAACCCCTACACGTTCGACGAGGACAAGCCTTTCCTCTGGATACGCGGCCACCATCTGGGTGGCCGCTCCGTCATGTGGGGCCGGCAGTCGTACCGGATGAGCGATCTCGACTTCGAGGCCAACGTCCGTGAGGGAATCGCCGTGGACTGGCCCATCCGTTACGCCGACCTGGCGCCCTGGTACGACCACGTGGAGCGTTTCGCGGGCATCAGTGGTCGGGAGGAGGGGATGCCCCAACTCCCCGACGGGCGTTTCCTGCCGGCGATGGACTTCAACGCTGGAGAGGGGAGGGTGAAGGAGGGCATCGAAGAGGCGTTCCCCGAGCGCCGCATGACGATCGGGAGGACGGCGGTGCTCACCCGCCCGCATCGTGGCCGGGGTGCCTGCCACTACTGCGGTCCCTGCGCGCGAGGTTGCTCGGTGGGCGCCTACTTCTGCAGCCTGAGCTCGACGCTCCCGGCCGCCCGGGCGACGGGACGCCTCACGGTCCGGACCCACAGCATCGTCCACAGCGTCCTGTACGACGAGGACCGCGACGTGGCCACCGGCGTCCGGGTCGTCGACGCGGAGACCGGCGATGACCTCGAGTTCCGGAGCCGGATCGTCTTCCTGTGCGCCTCGGCCTTCGGATCCACCCAGATTCTGATGATGAGCCGGACGCCCCGGTTCCCCCAGGGCCTGGGCAGCTCCTCGGGGGAGCTCGGGCACAACATCATGGATCATCACTTCAAGGTCGGCGCGAGGGGCGTGATCCCCGGGTTGGAGGACCGCTACTACTTCGGACGCAGACCCAACGGCATCTACCTCATGCGCTTCCGGAACGTCGATGTGGCCAGTCGGCATCCGGACTTCGTGAGAGGGTACGGGTACCAGGGCGGGGCCAGTCGTCGGGGATGGACGCGAGGTATCGAGGAGGAGGGCATCGGCGCCGGGCTCAAATCCCGCCTGCGGACCCCTGGCGAATGGCGGATGTTCATCGTCGGCTTCGGCGAGATGCTGCCTCGCCACGACAACTACCTCCGGCTGGACGAGTACACGACGGACGCCTGGGGGCTGCCCGCGCTCCGGATCCACTGCACTCTGGGCGACAACGAGCTCGAGATGCGCGAGGACATGAAGACGGCGGGGGCCGAGATGCTCGAAGCCGCCGGGTGCACGGAGGTCGGCACCTACGAGGACGAGTATCGACCCGGGGAAGGGATCCACGAGATGGGCACCGCGCGCATGGGTCGCGATCCGCGGAGCTCGGTCCTCAACGCCCACAATCAGCTCCACGACGTTCCGAACGTCTTCGTCACCGACGGTGCCTGCATGACCTCGGCCGCGTGTCAGAACCCGTCTCTGACCTATATGGCGCTCACGGCCCGCGCCGCCGATTTCGCGGTGGAGGCCCGGCGGCGGGGGGAGCTGCCGGTGGGTCCGGGGTGAGCGGTCGACGCGAAGGGCGTGGGGCCTGAGGCCCGCCTGGCCCCGTTGACTTCCCTCGTGCGCGGCAGGGGAGCGATCCTACCTGGATCCCTGGGTCTCCTCGTCGCGGTCGCGTGCGCGTCCTGTGCTCCCGACGAGCCCCGGTGGACGCCTCTCTTCAACGGTCGGGACCTGGAGGGATGGACGCCCAAGATCCGGGGGTACGAGCCCGGAGAAGACCCCATGACCACGTTTCGGGTCGAAAACGGTCTTCTCACCGTCGGCTATGAGCGATACGGCGATTTCGGGGGGCGATTCGGGCACCTCTTCTACCGTGAGCCCTTCTCCCGGTACCGGCTCCTCGTCGAGTACCGGTTCGTCGGGGAGCAGGCCTCGGGCGGCGAGGCGTGGGCTCGCGCCAACAGCGGTGTGATGATCCATGCGCAATCGCCGGGGTCGATGCTCCGGGATCAGGATTTCCCGGTCTCGCTGGAGGCCCAGCTCCTGGCAGGATCGGGAGCGGAGGAGCGTCCCACGGCCAACCTCTGCACGCCCGGAACGCAGGTCATGATGGCCGGACGACCGGTGGATGAGCATTGCCTTCGGTCGAGCACACCCACCTACCCGTACGACCGGTGGGTCGTGGTCGAGCTGATCGTGCGGGGCGACCGCTCCGTGGTCCACGTGGTCGAAGGTGATACGGTACTCGCCTACGAGCGACCGACGGTGGGCGGAGGCATGGTGAACGGATACGACCCCGCGGCCAAGCCTGACGGCACCTCGCTGAGCGGGGGCTACGTCGCGCTCCAGAGCGAGAGTCATCCCATCCAGTTCCGGAGGGTCCTCATCCGCCCGCTCTCCGACGGAGGGAGCGAGCCGGAGTAGCCGGATCTCCATGGGCGGACCACACGCGGGTCCGTGCTCCGCGGGCCAGGAGCACTCGGAGAGGCTCCTAGGCCAGTGCCGCTCCAGCCGAGGCGTGTCCCAGGTGCGCAGCCCATTCCGCCGGTGTGGCTCCATGGTCCATGTCCCGGACCCCGGGATCGGCTCCGGCGTCCAGGAGGACGCGCACCGAATCCGGCCGATCTCCGAGGACCGCCCAGTGAAGAGCCCGGCCGTTGACCGGCGCCTGGTGATTCGGATCGGCTCCCGCGGCGAGGAGGCACAGCAGCCCTTCCGTCCGGCCATGGAGGGCCGCGTAGCCCAGCGCGGTGGCGAGGATCTCGGCCCGTCCTCCGTCCGACGGCCAGGGGACCGGACTGTAGTGCACCAGGCGGGGCCCGAGATCGGCGCGGCCGAGGAGGGTCTCGAGGCGATGGAGGTCTCCGACGCCGGCGGCCGCGATGACGTCCAGACGAGCTCCATGTCGAGCCAGGTGCTCGGCCGCCCTGGTCTCGCCGTAGAAGAGGGCGCCCATGATGCATCCTCCCTCGCGGGCGTCGGGGTCGGCCCCGGCATCCAGGAGCACGTCCATGAGCTCGATCTGCAGGGACGCCCTCCGGGCCTCTGCGCTGCTGGCCACCAGCCCGAGCGTCGTCCACCCGATGTCGTCCGGCTGGCTCGGCCCGGGACGGGTCGACGCGTCGACGTCCGCGTCCAGAGCGAGGAGCAGGCGCGCGACCTCGGGCATTTCACGCCGGAGAGGGGCAAGGAGGGGGTTTCCGGCGACGTGATGAAGCAGCGTCGCCCCGTTGAAATAGCCGTCGTACGGGGGATCGGACGACCGGACGCGACCGTGGACCAGCTCGGGCTCGCGATGCAGGAGACGGTCCAGTCCGTCGACGTCGCCCCGGAGGAGGAGCGCTCTCGCCTCCATCACGTCCCGGCTCCCGGCTGTGCGGTGCGGACCCTCGCCCGTCGGTCCCGGCCGCCGTCGGAGCTTCGAAGGCTCAGCCGGCGTGCTCGTAGGCCTGTCGCATCCATTCGATGAGCTCGTCGTCCACCTCCTCGGCGTCCGAGATCCGGATGGTGAAGGGCGCACCCTCATTGGGCTGCTCCCGTCGGAGCCGCTCCGGGGGGTCGGCGTGCTCGAAGTCGAGACCGACCTCGACAAGGGCCTCCGTGGCCGGCCCCACCGTGGCGAACGGCCTCGCGCGTCGAAGGCTCACGTACGAGTCCTTCGGAGAGATCTCGAAATCGCCGAAATCGCCCAACCGGCTCATGATCGCGTCGTGGATCGGGCGCAGCTTCTTCCGCTCACCCGAGTAGATGCGAGCCAGGTCGCCCTCGAGGGTCCGTGGCGCGTCCTCCCCCCGTTGCCGATAGACGTGGACCACGGTCTCGGCGTCGTCCGACGCCATGCCGAGCTCTTCCTCCAGGAGGCCGCGGAGATCGCCGTGCTGGTCCCGGCCGCTCTCCTTCAGCATCTGCAAGAGCTCATCGAGGGTCTTCCCTGCTCGCTCCTGGATGCGTGCGAGCTTGCTCTCCAACGATCTTTCGACGATTCCCATGGGCCGAAACGTCTGAGGTGAATCCTGACTACGAAGAATTACGGACCCCCGGTGGGGGAGTGCACGGATTGTAGAGATGACGCCGTCTGGCAAGGTTCAAACGTACTGAAACCGCGCCGAAAGACGGAATTCATGAGCGACGAAGAGAAACCGATTCTGGGTCACTTCGCCACTTACCGGTTCGCCCCGGACTTCTGGGCTCTGGAGCCGGACGGGCGACGCGACCGGGCTCTGCGGTGGTTCGAGGGCGTGCGGGCCACGGCGGACGTGGCTCACCTCTATCTTACCCAAGGTATCGAGTCGGACAGCGACGTCCTGGTCTGGAGCACGGCCACCATCGACGACGTGGGTGGACCGGGGCGCTTCTTCACCGGGAGGGCGGCGGCGGACAACACCGGTCGGGAGGTCATGGAGTTGCGGCACGTGCTCTGGGGGATGACGCGCCCCTCCGAGTACAGCCGAGCCAAGTCTTCCCAGGAGATCGATTCCTTCGCCGACGAGGAGCGCACGCCCTACCTCGTCATGTACCCTTTCACGAAGACGGCCGACTGGTACCTTTTCGGCCGTGAGACTCGTCAGGGGATGATGAACGAGCACATCCGCATCGGGAAGCAGTTCCGCGAGATCAAGCAACTGCTCCTCTACTCTTTCGGCCTTCAGGATCAGGAGTTCGTCGTCGTGTACGAGACCGACGATCTACAGCTGTTCTCCAGGCTCGTCTACGACCTCCGGGACACGGAGGCGCGTCGCTATACCAAGGGGGACACACCGCTTCACACGGCGGTGAAGACGTCGCCCGAGGACTGGGCCGAGAGCCTCGCCTCGACCATGGGATGACACCGGACGTGGCCGACCAGGAGATCTTCGTCATCGGCACCAGCCAGTCCGTCGCCTCGGCGGCGGTGCGGGAACGGATGTTCGTCGACCTGGAGGAGATCTACGAGACCGTGGGAGAGCTCCTCTCCTCCACCGGGCTCCTCGACGAAGCGATACCTCTGGCCACCTGTGGCCGTCTGGAGCTCTACTGCGTGGCGTCCGATCCCGATCGTGCCGTCAAGGTCCTGGTTCGGATGATGGAGCGCAGGACGGGGGCGGGGCGGGGAGACTACCACGACCATGTGTACGCTCTGCGGGGGGCCACGGCGGTGCGGCATCTGTTCCGCGTGGCGTCCGGCCTGGACTCGGTGATCCATGGCGAGGCCCAGATTCTCGGTCAGGTGCGGGAAGCCGCCCGGGATCGACGGGCGGTCATGACGAAGGGCGCGGTTCTCCACCGCCTCTTCGAGATGGCTCTCGCGACGGGCAAGAAGGTGAGGACGGAGACGGAGATCGGTCGGGGGGCCGCGTCCCTCGCAGGAGCCGCGCTTCGCATGGTGGAGCGGGAGATGAAGGATCTGCGCTCGGCCACCGCTCTCGTCGTCGGGGCGGGCGACACGGGCACCCTCGTCGCCCGGCTCCTCGTCAAGGCCGGCGTGGGCGAGCTCATCGTCGCCAACCGGACACTGGAGACCGCGGAGGCCACGGCAGGGCCCCTCGGAGCCCGGGCCCTGGGCCTCGATGAGATTCGTGAAGGTCTCGTCCGGGCCGATCTCGTGGTGGGCGCCGTCACGTCGGACCGCTACGTCGTCACGCCCGAGATGGTCGCGGAGCGTGACGGATCCCTCCACCTTCTCGATCTCGCGCATCCCCGGAACTTCGATCCAGCCCTGGCCGAGCTACCCGGTATACGGCTCTTCGACCTCGACCACGTCTTCCAGCGTGTGGAGACGGCGAGGGCCTCTCGAGCCGCGCAGGTTCCGCGAGCCGAGGCCATCGTCCAGGAACAGGCGGAGAGCTTCGCCGGATGGCTCCGCTCCCGGCAGGGCGTGGACGTCCTCCGGGCCGTCCGAAAGCACGTGCTGGAGGTGGCCCAGGAGGAGGCTTCACGCTTCGCGAAGGGGCGCAGCGACGAAGAGCAGGAACGGATCCGACGGTTCGCCCGCTCCATGGCCCGTACCATCCTCCATCAGCCCACGCTGGCGTTGCGCGACGCGGATCCCGACAGTGCCGCCGGACGGTCGCTCCTGGAGGCGGCTCCGGCGCTCTTCGGCGTGGGTCCCGAGTCCTCCGATCGAAAGGCCGGCTCACCGTGAGCGTCTCCCCGGCGATTCCCACCCAACGCAAGGTCGGTGTGCTCGTCATCAATTTCGGCGAGCCCGACGAGCCGATCCTGGAGAAGGTCATGCCGTTCCTGGAACGGATCTTTCTCCAGAACTCCAGTCTCGAGCCCGACGAGTCCGGCCGGGAACGGGCGCGCCAGCTCGCGAGACAGCGCGCGCCGGGGCTCATCGAGGAGTACCGGGAGATCGGTGGATCACCCCTGAACGAGCAGGCGGACCGCCAGGCCTCCGAGCTCCAGCGGGTTCTGGAGGAGCGGAAGTGGGACGTGACGACTTACTCCTGCTTCCAGTTCACCGAGCCCTCCATCGCTCAGGCGGCTCGCGAGGCGAAGGCCGACGGCGTCGAGATCCTCGTCGCCCTCCCGGTCTACCCCATCTGTGGCCAGTCGACCACCGTGGCGGCCCTCCACCAGGCGAGAAAGAGCCTCGAGGAGCTGTCGTGGTCGCCGACCTTCGTCGCGATCTCGGGGTGGCACCACCACCCGGCGTACGTGACGCTGCGCGTGGACCACGCCCGGGACTTCCTGGAGCGCAGCGGACTCGACCTGGATGATCCCGAGACCCTGCTCTGCTTCTCGGTGCACGGGACGCCGCTCGAGTACCTGA
>JAWVZK010000167.1:0-7308 GCA_033722275.1 Longimicrobiales bacterium
ACGGGGCACGGGGATCCCTTTGGGATGGGCCGCCGGCGCTCGAGGCCGGAGAGGGTCGCGGGAGAGGGGAGAGGACGAGGGCCAGGGCCCCCGGCGAAGCGGCGCGCTGCGCTCCCCTGCCCCGGCGGCTGGCTATCCGTCGCCACGCTTTCCGGACTCCTTGCGGATGGCGATCCAGAGCACGAGGGAGAAGCCTCCCCACACGAAGGCCATGATCAGGATCATGGTGATCCACGTGGCTGGCGTCATGGGCGCCTCCCCGGCTCGCGGCGGCCGATTCTGGTCGATGTCTGGGCGATCTTCGGCGGGGCCGCGACTTCGCCACCGACGGACATCCCGACGGGGAGCTCAAGGGTGGGAAAAACGGCCCGCGTAAGGTGGCGCATGGGTCGGGTGGGGGCAAGGCGAGATCGAGCCGATCGTGCCCGGCCCCGGGACGGTGCGGACCTGGATCCGGCGGCCCTCGTCCAGGCCCTCCCCACGTCCCGCCTCAGCCCCCGACGCGGACGGTGACGTCCCCCGGCCTCATGCTCGCATTGTCGTCCGCCGCGGCCGAGATCACCCGGACCACCGGGCGGTCCTTACCCAGGTCCTGGACACGCATGTCGAAGGCCAGCGCTCCGGCGTCGGGAGTGATGAGGATCACGCGGTACAGGCCTGATCGGTCGGGCACCTCCCCGGCATAGAGACGCGTGGACCCCAGGGCCGAAAAGCCCTGGACTCCCGCGGCGTCGATCTCGAGAAGCACGGCACCGAGCGCCGGTCCCCGAGCCGAGACCGTGAGCGTCCCCGGCCCCTCCGGACCCGAGTCACAGCCGCTCCCGGCCAGGAGGATGGCCACCGTGAACGTCCCCAGGCGCCACCTCATCGTCGTCCCTCCCGTCCGTCCGTGCCGGGACGGCCCCCGGTCTCGACGTCCAGGACGAGGGTGCGGCGGACGACGCCCTGGACGGCGCCGCTCAGGGGCAGGGTCGGATCGGCCAGGACCCACGCCCTGAAGTCGCCGATGTCGTAGGGCGCGATCCCGTTGCCCTGGAGGTTGAGGAAGTTGATCTGGGCATCGGTGAGCGGCTCGCCGGACAGGAGGAAGGGCGACGTGAGCTGCTCGATGGTGAGAGCCGGAGCCGAGACCCGCACCTCCACGGTGGTGGAGGCGGGGAGGCCCCGAGCGTCGACGGCCTCGAGGGTCACCGGGAAGCTGCCCATCCTCAGCGCCGCGCCCGAGAGGACGCCCTCCCGGGAGAGGCGGACGCCGGTGGGGAGCGCTCCGGATAGGACCCTCCAACGCACGGGCTCGACTCCGTGTTCGACCCGCAGCTCGATGTGCAGGGGGGTCGCCCCGGGAAACTCCAGGGCTTGATCGGGGATCCCGTAGATCATCTCGAATTCGGCTCCGGCGGACCGGGGCACGTCCATGGTGACGGACGCCGGATTCGCCTGCCCGGCCAACGCCCCGGACCATGCCAGGAACGAGAACCCCGTGCGAGGGACCGCCCGGAGGGTGACCTCGACGCCCAGCTCGAACCAGAAGTCGTCGGAGGGGGGATCGCTCTCGAAGCCGCCGGGCTCCACGGAGCCGACACCTCCCGTGGTGGTGAGCGCCAGCTCGACCTGGATGCCACCGTAGCGGGCTACCAGGGACGTGTCGGTCATGGGCGTGACCAGCGTCCTCAGCCGATGGGCGGAGGTGTCGTCGAGCCATTCGAGGAAGGGTCGTCGCTCACCGGGCCCGACGGCCTCACCGGCCGCGGCCTCCACGGAATGGGTCGTGAACGGCGCCGACGCGAAGGTGGTGCTCGGAGGATCCACCGCCTGCCCGTCGAGCGTGAAGATCCCGTCGGTGCCGTCGGTGCCCTGGGCCTCCAACCGGACCGTGGTGAAGCGGGTGGAGGCCCGGAGAGTCATGTCCTCCTGGGAGGCCTGGATGTCCACGAGGGTCACCCCCGTGACCCCGCCCCCGAACGAGACGGCCGCCGGCGTCGTGGTGGCGTGGAACGCGGTGTTCACCGAGGCGCCCGGGAAGGGGTCGCCGCCGTCTCCGCGCCCGGCGCCCCGACCCAGATCGTTCCGACCGTCGGCCTGTCGGAGCCACACGCCCTGGTGCGCGTTCGCGTTCACCCGGTTCGTCGCCCAGCGCTCCTCCACCCAGTCGGGATCGATCTGCCATACCAGCAGCCCCTCGCCGAGGAGGTTGGCGTCGAAGCCGATGCGCCGCCGATTCTCGAGGAGGAAGTACTCCCCGGACCCGTCGTTGGCGTCCACCCGGTACACGGTTCCCGACGTCTCCACGGGCGGGACCGAGACGGTCCCGTGATCCGTGTCGGGCCCGAGGACCACGACGTCGACCCACCCCAGCGCGGCCTTCGTCCAGGCGCCCATGTGGCAGGGCTTCTCCGGCGAGGCGTCGTCACAGCCCCAGGTACCGGCCGCCATGAGATCCCACACGCCGGCGCCGCTATGGCTGGTCGTGTCCTCGGGACATAGACTCGAGCTGCTGCACGTGTCGTAGAGATCGGGGAGACCGAAGGCGTGACCGAGCTCGTGGGTGAACACCCCGATCTCGTTGAGGCCGGCGTGCTCGCAGGAGATCGCGGGCTGGATGATGTAGTCGTCGACGAGGATGAAGCCGCCCTTCGCCGACCGCGTCCCCGTCTCGTACGGACCGGCGTCGGTGATCGCCCCGGAGAGGGACCACCGATGCGACCAGATCCGATCGTCGCTCCCCGATCCGCCGCATTCGGCCCCCCGGGTCGGATGGACGACGGCGAGGATGTCCACGTAGCCGTCGTCGTCCCCTGAGTTCGGGATCCCGTCCGGTCCGTCGTTGTCGTACGGCCCCCAATCGATGCCGGCCTGCAACGACAGCAGGTCGTACACGAAATTGCCCGCGCCCGCTCCGCCCAGGGAGCCCGTCACCAGCCCGCTCTCGCCCACCGTGTACGCCGTGTCGGGTCGAGACGTGCGGGCCCAGTCGGACAAGTCCCCGAGCAGCGTCACGCGCCCACCGGACATCTCGGCGTAGTAGTCCGTGATGGTCCCCGACCCCGACCCGAAGTAGGCGTCCCGGACGGTCTCCCGGACGAACGGAGGCTGCGCCCCGGAGTTCTCGTAGAGCCCGAGAAGGACCGGAATGCGGTAGGTGCCCTCCACCGGCTCGTCCCGGGGGCCGAGGGTCGACGACGGGGCGTTCGCGGAGCCTCCCTCGAAGGCCCGGGTCTCGAACGGCCTCCCGCCTCTCAGGCCCCGTCGGAGCTCGAAGGCGACGGGATCCGCGCGCCGGGTGCGCTCATACCCTTCGGGCACGGGTGTCCCATGCCGCCGCCCCAGCATCTCCACGTCCTGCCCGGCGGCCCCGGAAGCGGAGGCCGACGCCAGGAGCAGCAGACAGAGGAGAGCGCGAGTACGAGCCATGGGCGGAGCGCCGGAGGGAGGTGGCTACGACCTACACGCCCCTGGAGGGACAGGTTCCTGCCCTGCGTCGGCGCTCGCCGTGTCCCCCTTGCCCGCGGGCAGTGCCGTGGGGGTCCCGGGGCCCCACGCCGCGCCGCTCTCTTCTTGCTTCCCGCGCGACCGCGGGGCTTCAGCGACGCACGTCCTGCCCGCGGATCTCGAGCTCCGCGGCTACCGACCGCAGCCCGTCGATGACGTTCTGGATGTGCTCGTTCCGGTCGATGCCCAGCAGCTCGATGCCCTTCCGGACCTCCTCCCGGTCCACGCCGGCCGCGAACGCCTTGTCCTTGAGCTTCTTCTTCACCGACTTCGGCTTGAGGTCGTCGATTCCGGTGGGTCGCACGAGGCAGGTGGCGACGACCAGCCCCGAGAGCTCGTCGCAGGCCACCAGAGCCTTGTCGAGATCGCTCTCCGGCTCCACGCCGGTGAAGTCGGAACGGTGCGCGAGGATCGCGCGGAGGACCTCCTCGGGATACCCCAGCTCCCGAAGACGCTCGACGGCCGTCAGGGGGTGCCGTTCGGGATGCTTCTCCCAGTCCAGGTCGTGGAGCAGTCCGGCCAGTCCCCAGAGCTCCTCGTCTTCCCCGCGCATGCGGGCATAGTGCCGCACCGCAGCCTCCACCGCGTACATGTGCTTGCGGAGGCCCTCGCTGTCCACCCACTCCTCCAGAAGGGCTACGGCTTCTTCGCGATCTGGCATGGCATGCTCTCTCCCTTCGTACGGATCTCTCACGGGACTCGGGGCAAGCTCGCCCGAGCGGGTCCCGGAGGCAACGTCGCGGGAGGCGCGTTCCCGAGGCCTCCTCGCCGAAGACCCCATCAGACTCGGGAGGACGGGCAGAGGCGGCTGACCACGCACGCTTCGCACTCCGGCTTGCGGACATCGCAGACCCGCCGCCCGTGCCAGATGAGAAGGTGCGACAACATGGTCCAGCGGTTCCTGGGGAAGAGCTCGACGAGGTCTCGCTCCACCTTCACCGGCGTCTTCTCCCGTGTGAGACCCAGCCGCCTGGAAAGCCGCTTCACGTGCGTGTCCACCACGACGCCCTCGTTGATGTCGAAGGCATTGCCCAGAATCACGTTGGCGGTCTTGCGACCCACGCCGGGAAGGTCGGTGAGCTCATCGAGCTCCCTGGGCACCGCTCCGTCGTGATCGGCCATGAGACCACGGGCGAACCCGATGATGTTCTTCGCCTTGTTGCGGAAGAACCCTGTCGATCGGATGATCTCCTCCACGTCCTCCTGCCGGGCGTTCGCCAGAGCCTCGGCATCGGGGTACCGCTCGAAGAGCTCGGGGGTGGCCTCGTTGACCCGGACGTCGGTCGTCTGAGCGGAGAGAATCGTCGCCACGGCGAGCTGGAAGGGAGTCTCGAAGTCCAGCTCGCAGTGCGCGTCGGGGTACTCCTCCCGGAGAAGGTCGTAGATTTTCTCTGCCCGCTCCTTGCGGGCCTTTTTCGATTCGCGGGGCATGGATCTCTCGGCGATGGCGGATCGTTGGTTCGATGGAGCGGCCGGACGCGCCTGCCGGCGTCAGTCCCTTCCCAGCGTCACCCGAGCGTACTCCAGACTCGAGGGCGAAGGAACTCGCTGCGCTCCCTCCTCGGACGTCGGCGGCGCGGAGGCCGTCTCCAGAGGCTCGGGCGCCCCCTGGACATAGGCGAAGAACCGGGCGAGGAGCTTGAAGATCTCCCCTGCCGTCTTCATCTCGTACAGTCCGTCCAGGTCGGCGCCCGGCAGGTCGGTGACGAAGTCGGGCTCCTCCTGCCTCGCTGTCAGCTCCAGCCACTCCGAGCGGTCGTCGAGGGGCGCCGCGGGGAGCGGGATGGCTCCGAGCCCCGGCCGGTCGGGCCGGATCCCCGTGACCATGAGGGTGTGCAGGATCCCGCCGCTCGACGAGCTCCAGAATACCCCGTCCACCGACTCCGGGGCGTCACCGGCGGCCTTCGTCCAGAAGAGGTGTTGGGGAAGCTGCAGATAGCCGGCCGTGGCGGGGGGTTCCGGCTCCCCGTCCGGAGCCCCCTCCACCAGGTACCGGGCCACGTGGGTGGAGAGCAGGAAGAGGCTCTTGCCCTCCCGCTGGAAACGGACCAGGTGAAAGGCCAGCGGGCCGTACTGATGGAGCGCGGCCGGATCGGCGGCTTCGCCGGCGATCTCCCGGACGAACGCGTCCACGGTACCCAGCGTCAGGAACCCGTTCAGATCCCGCGATGCCACCCCTCGCCCCGCCGCCTCCTCCTCCACGGCCGATGCCAGCTCGTCGATGCGCTGGGGATCCTCGAAGGCGAGCTCGTACGGCGTGACCCGCGCGTAGTCGTCATGGAGGGACATGGCGTGAACCTACCCCGTGCCCGACGGCTGTTCCGCCCTCTCAAGGGCTGTCGAGCGGATTCTCCCGCTTTCCCTCGTGCCCGGCGTCGAGGGCCTCCACGTCGGCCTCCCACTCCGCCACCGAGGGCCTGCCCCCTGTGAAGAGGCTCTTCAGGCTCTCCCAGGCCGTCCGCTTGCGCACGAGGACCAGCTCGACGCTACCTCCGTCGGCATCGAGCCCGGGCAGGTAGATGAAGTGGACGTCGGCCTCCTCCTCCGGCGCAGGCACCCGGTACCGTCGTCCCCTCCAGTCGAAGTCGAC
The DNA here is from genome assembly GCA_033722275.1 of Longimicrobiales bacterium. Taxonomy (GTDB): domain Bacteria; phylum Gemmatimonadota; class Gemmatimonadetes; order Longimicrobiales; family Gaopeijiaceae; genus UBA2589. The sequence continues at coordinate 6,080 of JAWVZK010000167.1, forward strand.
GTGCCCGGCTCGAGACAGCGCTTCTGCGTCCAGGGAGCGCTCCACGTACCAGAGGGACTCCACCCGGTAGGTACCGTCGTCCACCTCCTCCCCGTACTGATAGTACCAGGGGTCGTAGGGCTCGTCGTCGAAGCGCTTGAAGGACTGGTCCACGGCGTAGTCGACCCCTTCCAGGGCGTCGTCACCGGCGAGGGACTCCAGGTGGTGCCGGAGCTCGTGGGTCAGGGTCTCCCACGCCTCGCCCTCCCAGTCGAAGTCGTCTCTCTGCTCCGCCAACGCCCGGAAGGAGCCCCAGTAGAGGGCGATGACGGACCTCGTGGTCTCGGCGCTGCCGTAATCGGAGACGTGCTCCTCGGTGAGGCATTCGCCCAAGGTGTAGACGCCGGGATGGTCCGGGTGCTCCGGAGCCTCCCGGCGCACCGTCAATCCGTCTATCCCCTCCAGATAGGTCTCGGGGATCTCCTCGTAGAGCTCACGCGCCAGCGCCTCGAAGTCACGGAAGCGCATCTCGAGCATCCCGTGTCGGCCGCGCGCGGATTCGCAGGACCACGACGCGTCACTCGGCTGGCGCGTGGGGGACCTTCTCGCGAATGGCCGACGCCAGTCGTCTGTTCAAGGCCAGGAGAACGAACAGGAGGATCGCGAACTGGAGGACCACGGATCCCACGTTGTACGGGCTGAAGAGGGTCCATGTCGCCCGGAAGTCCTCCCCCTGGGCGCCCCAGAGCCACCAGACGGCGAGCACCACCGCCTCCAACGCCACCAGCCGTATCGCCCAGTCCCACCAGGCTCCGATCCGGATGTCCGAGCCCACCTGGTTGACGAACGTCTCTCGCCACCGCGTCACCCCGTACTTGAGGACGGCGAAGGCGAAGAAGAAGCCCGACACCATCAGCGCCACCCCCCAGACCCAATCCTGATTCTGGAAGACCTCGATCTTCAGCGCGCTGGGGATCCCGAAGAGGAGACCCGCGGAGCCTACGATCGTGATCGCCCTTCGGCGCTCCATCCCCACATCCATGAGCACGCGACTCGCCATCTCGATCATGGCGATGAGGCTGGTCCACGCCGCGAAGACGAGGGCGAGGAAGAAGAGGGCCTGGAAGAAGCGTCCGCCGGGGATCTCCTGGAAGAGCTGAGGCACCCAGATGAAGGTGAGCCCCTCGTTGCCCGCCCCGACGATCTCGTTGTACGCGTCGGGCATGACGGAGAAGACCGTACAGAGCACC
>JAWVZK010000168.1:0-7304 GCA_033722275.1 Longimicrobiales bacterium
ACGTGGTCCGGCACCTCCGCCGCCTCGGTGGAGCTCTACCGCGACGGCGTCCTGATCCTGACCACCACCAATGACGGTTTCGAGACCGACGTCATCGGTGCCCGTGGCTCGGCCACGTACACCTACCGTGTGTGTGAGGCGGGAACGACATCGTGCTCGTCGGAGGCCGTCGTGACCTTCTGATCCATGACCGGCCCGCGAACGAATCTCCACCCGGGATGTAGAGGGAAGTGTTCATTCCCGCGGCCGGAGCACGCCGTCACCCGCTGCCGACCATGATCCTTCGCTGGAACCTCCGCGAGCCTCCGGGCCTCGCCCATCTCCTCATCGCCGTCGGGACCGTCACCGTTTTCGGTCTCGTCATGGGCGGCGTGGGCACGGCGGACCCGCCGTCCGTCGACCCGGACGCGTCGGCGACCGCCGGCGCGCAGGGCCCGCTCCCCTTCCACTACGACATCCTCACGTTCAAGGGCACGGACGGAGGGACGGACGTGGTGGCCGCCGTCGCGGTCCCGGTCCGGCGTCTCGGTCGGGATCGGGAGGACGGGCAGGTCCGGTATCGCTTCGATGTCCGGTTCGTGCTGGCGGACACGGTCCAGAAGTCGGTCATCGACCGCATCGACTCGGTCTTCGTGTCCGTCCCCAGGCCGCTCGCCCGAAGGCACCTCCTCCATACCGCGGTAGAGCTCAATGCCCCGCCATCGACCGACATCCAGCAGCGGATCGTCGTGACGGACGTGGTCCGCCCGGGATACGGCCAGCTCTACCAGTCCGACCTCCACATCCCCGACTACGGCGGCACCGACCTCATGGTGAGCGACATCGCCTTCGGTCTTCCCGGAGCCCGGGGGGCGTGGACCCGTCGCGGGCTCACCCTGGCGTTGCTCCCGACGAGTCAGTTCCCCGAGAGCGCCTTCGACGTCTACTACGAGATCTACAACCTCCCTCCCGGTCGACCCTACGAGACCGTCATCGCCATCGAGCCGGTGGACGACGACGAGGAGCGCGTCGTGCGCACGCTGTTCGAAGGTCGGTCGGATGCCGGCGACGACGGGATCATGGACGAGCTCCGACGGGTGGAATCGGCTCTGGACGGTGGGCGCTACCGCATCAGCGTGACCGTCACCGACCAGGCCGACGGCCGGAGCGCGACGAGCTCGCGGCTGGTGGAGGTCCAGGGTTGGCGCCGCGGTGCCACCATGGTCCCTGCCCTGTCCAAGCGCGGCGGGCGCCCATGAGCTTTCCCAGATCCCACGACACCCATCGATGATGTCCAGAGCCCTCAACACCCTCGTCTTCCTCGCCATCCTCCTGCCCACCACCGTCGAGGCGCAGCACAACGGGACCGAGGGACGGGACCTCGCCGAGCTGGAGGCGCAGGTCGACGAGCTCATGGCCGACTACAACCGCTCCGACGCCCCGGGGGCGGTCATCGGCGTCGTCCACGGAGGGGAGCTCGTCTTCGCCAAGGCGTACGGGATGGCGAGCCTGGAGCAGGGGACCCGGCTGACCACCGGGTCCATCCTCGACGTCGGCTCGGTGTCCAAGCAGATGACCGCCTTCGCGGTGGCCCTCCTGGCCCAACGCGGAGCGCTGGACCTGGACGCGGACATCCGCACCCATCTCCCCGAGGTGCCCGACTTCGGACACCGGATCACGGTCCGCCACATGGTCCATCACGTGAGCGGCCTCCGGGAGATCTACAACGCCAGCGCCCTCGCGGGCTACCAGAGCGGTGACGGCCTGGCCCAGGAGGATGCGCTCCGTCTCACCACCCGCATGAACGAGCTGAACTTCGCGCCGGGCACCGAATACCTGTACTCGAACACCGGATACATGCTGCTGGCCGACATCGTCTCCCGGGTCTCGGGGATGCCGTTCCCCGAGTTCATGGAGGAGAACGTCTTCCGACCCCTGGGGATGACGCAGACGACCATCATGGCCCGGCGGGGGCAGGTGATCCCGGGCGCCGCCGAGTCCTACCAGCCCCTGGAGGACGGCGGATTCCGCCGGGTGTTCGACAACAGCGGCATCCAGGGCGCAGGCGGCGTGTACACGACGGTGGACGACCTGGCCCGCTGGGTCACCAACTACCGGACGGCGGAGGTGGGGGGCTCCGAGGTGATCGAGCAGATGAAGCAGCACGGGGTGCTGACCAGCGGGGACACCCTGGCGTACGCCTTCGGCATCAACGTCGGCGAGTACCGGGGACTCGAGTCCATCGCCCACACCGGGTCCAGCGCCGGGTACCGGGCGTCGGTGACGTACTTCCCGGAGATCGACGCCGGGGTCATCCGTCAGAGCAATCGAGCCGACTTCGACGCGAGCATCCCTGGGCGGGTGGCCGAGATCTTCTTCGGCCACGCCATGGATCCCGTGGCGACCACGGACGACGAGGACGAGTCCGGTGGCGGAACAGACGGTTCGGCGAGGACTTCCCGGGAACCGGCCCCCGCCGACCTCCAGGCTCTGACGGGGCGGTACTACAGCCCCGAGCTGGAGACCGTGTACACGCTCTCCGTCGAGGAGGGCTCGCTCGTGGCCCGGCACCGCCGCCACCCCGAATTCGTCCTCACTCCCGTGGAGTCCGACGTGTACGAGGGTGAGGGCTTCTTCGGCACGGCCCGGTTCGAGAGGGACGAAAGCGGGGCGGTCACCGGCATGCGCGTGTCCAACGGGCGCGTGCGGAATCTCCTCTTCGTGAGGATGGAGGGCTGAGGGCCCACGCTGGGCTCAGGTCCCGTTGGACCGATCCACCACCCACTCCACGAGCTCCTCCAGGTCGCGCTGTTCGAAGGGCTTCTCGATGAAGGGCGCCGCCGAGCTCTCGATGATCCGGAGGGCCTCCGGCGCGTTCACGTCACCGCTCACGAACGCCACACGGTCGGTGTACGCCGGGTCCATCTCCAGGACCCGTTCTCTTAGCTCCCCCCCGCTCATGCCGGGCATCCGGAGGTCGGAGAGGATGAGGTCGTACGGCTCGGCGGTCTCCTCGAGGATCCGTAGCGCTTCTTCGCCGTCGCGGGCCTGAGATACCCGGTGCCCCATGCGGGTGAGCATGGCGTCCAGTACACGACGGATGGGAGCCTCGTCCTCCACCACGAGGACCCGGAGAGGTCGACGGTCAGCGGAGGCCGGGGCGGCCGAAGGCTCGTCGACGGGGGATGCGTCCTGAGCCGCCGGAAGATGGACCGTGAAAAGGACGCCGTCATCGGGCTCGCTCTCGACATCGATCCGGCCGTCGTGCTCGGTGACGATCTTGTGCACGAGACTGAGGCCCAGACCGGTTCCCTGCTCCTCCTTGGTGGAGAAGAACGGGTCGAAGATCCGGTCCAGCTCCTCCGGCGGGATCCCCGGGCCGTTGTCGAAGATGGAGATGGAGACGTCGCCGGCGCCTCTCCTCGTCCGGACGATCAGGTTCCGCTCCCGGTCGATGCCCGTCAGCGCCTGCTCGGCGTTGACCACCAGGTTCATGACCACCTGCTCCAATCGCGCGCGCACGCCACGCACCGGAGGCAGGGATTCGGCGAGATCGATCTTCACCTGGATGTCGTGCTCCTCGCACTCCGTCGATCTCACCTTGAGGACGTGCCGGACGATATCGTTCACGTCCACCGCCTCGGAGGGCTCGCTGCGGACGGTTCTCGCCAGCAGCCTCAGCTCCTTGACGATCTGCGAGCTCCGATCGGCCTCCCGCGCGATGGTCTCCAGCATCTCCCTCTCGTCCGCGTCACGGACGTCCTCGAGGAGGATCTGGGAGAAGCCCCGGATGGCCGCGAGCGGATTGTTCAACTCGTGGGCCACACCGCTGATGAGCGTACCGAGGCTCGCGAGGCGCTCGGTGCGTCGGTGGTGCTTCTCCTGCTCGCGCCGCTCCGTGATGTCACGCGCCACCCCCTGGAAGCCGCGGAAGCCGTCCTCGATGGGGCTGGCGGAGAGATGGAGGAGCCGGCGCTCGCCGGACGGGTGGACCACGGCAAGCTCCAGCTCGACCATCTCCTGCTCGCGGCGGATGAGCTGATCGAAGGCGGATTCGGCCACGCCTCGATCCCGGGGGTCCAGCACCTCCTGGAAGTGCATGCCCATGACATCGTCCGCAGGGCGCCCCAGGAGGGTCTCACCCTCGCGATTCAGCTCCACGAATCGGCCCTCCTCGTCGAGGGCGAAGATGCCGTTGGGTGCCGTCCGGAGGAGGCGACGATAATGCTCCTCGCTCCTTCGGAGGGCCTCCTCCCTCTCGACCACCTCCCCCAGCGCCCGTCGGAGCTCGATCTCCGTCATGACGGCCTCTGCCAGCTTCTGGACCGAATCCACGTCCTCCTCGGTCCAGGATCGGGGCTCGGAGTCGATGACGCAGAAGCTCCCGAGGACCGGTCCGTCGGGTGTGGAGAGCGGATAGCCGAGGTACGCGACCACGTCGAGGGCGGTGATCCCCGGATGGTCGGCGAAGCGGGGATCCTCCCGGGCGTCCCCGACGACCACCGGCGCCTCCTGGGTGACGACGTGTTTGCAGAAGGAGACGGGAAGCGACGTCTCCCGAACGTCGTCGGGAAGACCGCGCGCGCTCTTGAGGAACTGGCGGTCGTCGTCCACCAGACTCACCAGCGAGACCGGCGCGTCGAGGAGCCGGCTGCCGAGGACCGTGAAGCGGTCGAAGGTCGGGTCGGGATCGGAATCCAGCAGACCGGTGGCCTTCAGGGCATCGATGCGTTCCGGATCGTCGATTTCAGCCAATCTCGAAGTCCGTGTGGTGTTGGAGCGGGTCGTTCTACGCAACATACCCCGAAGGGGTGACTTCGGGTCGGGGCGACCTCTCCTGTCAGGATGAACTCCGGATCATGCGCATCGCGGCGGCTCCGACCCGTCGTCCACGGCGGGCCTACCGGCCGCCCGGCGAATGCGGGAAACCACATCCTGGGACACGGGCATGCTACCCAGGGCGGGGAGGACCCTCCCACCACGGGTCGCGGACAGCCGGATGGGAAGATTCACCGTGCGGAGCTCCACGCCCCCACCCCTCCCGTCGACATTCGCCAGGATGACCAGGCGTCCGACATCGGACTCCTCGTGGACACCATGGCCCGGGCCGACCAGCGCCTCCATCCGGATCCGGACCCGGTCCGCGCTGTACAGGTCGCCCACGGCGATGGTCAGCAGGCTCCCCGAGCCGGCGCTCTCGAAGGCGTGGGTCATCTGGATGAACTCGGCATCGCGCCCGGGCCGGACCGCCACCTGCACGTTGCGCGCGGTGGGGAGCGTCGGAGAGGAGTGGCTCACCACGGCCTGACCCGCTGCGTCGGACGTCGGGGCCCTTCGTCGGGCTCCGCCCGCCAGCAGCAGGACCAGCCGCACGAAGAACCCTCCGTCGGCGACGGGTTCATAATCGAAGAGAAGGCTCGTGTTCATCCCTCGTCGGTACCTCGGCGGGTGGGGAGGAACGGATCGTCGGAGAACCTTTCGTATCCGGCGTCAAGCCACCGTCAAACTCCAGCCCTCGAGGGATCGACGGGGCCCTTGAAAGCGAATCTACGCTCCTCGCGCCCCTCGGACGAATCGTCCCAGCCGCTTCATGGCGACCTCGAGCTCCTCGGCCTCCACGCAGGGATGTACGATGCGGAAGATTCCGTGCTTGGTGTGGCCGAAGCCCACACCCGGCGTGAGGAGCACACCGGCCTCCCGGAAGATGGCCTTCCACAGGCCGAGCTCGGCCTCTTCCGAGGCCCCGTCCATGAGCTCGGAGAAGTCGGACCAGACGAACAGGCTGCCCCGGGCCGGGACGTAGGGGAGATCCAACCGCTTCAGGTGACGGACGACGCGGGCATACGATCCGGTGAGCCGCTCCTGGTTCCTCGCCACGTATCCGTCCATGAAGTGGTCGTCGGTGAGGAGCTTCCCCAGGAGCCATTGCGTGTGGTTCGAGATCGAGTGGGGGAGATTGAAGTTCTCGTACGCCTGGAGGAGAGCCTCGTTCAGGGAGTACAGGAAGCCGACGCGGAAGCCGGAGATCCCCAGATCTTTGGAGAGGGCGTACCAGAGGTGGAGGTAGTCGCTGTCCAGATCCGCCATGACCTGCGCGAAGGAGGTGAAGGGCACCGCCCCCTCGTAATCCATCCGGATGTCCGGGTGGTCCGTGTCGAGGAGGGACAGTCCGTAGATCTCGTTGAGGACCATGTGGATTCCGTGGTCGATGCACCATCCGGCGAGCCGGCGGAGACGCTCGATACGGTGGATGCCTCCCGTGGGGTTGTCCGGCGACGTGACGACCAGCATGCGGAAGCGCTTTCCCGCAGCCTCGATCTCACCGAGAGCTCCCTCCAGATGCTCGACGTCGAGGACGGGGCCTCGGGCGATCTCCTGGGGCTCGTGGTGCGTCACCAAGTCGAAGCGCTCGACCCCGGGGACGTTCCCCATGTCCTGGCGGTACACGGGGTAGCACGGCGCAGGGATCACCGCCACGTCGCCGGCGTCGGCCAGCGCGAAGCAGGTCGTCTCGATGACGCTGGTGGCACCCGCCGACACCCCGAGACGCTCGGGGTCGATGGCACAGTCGGTGAGGTGTCGCGCCAGGAAGTGGGCCGCCGCCTCCCGGAATTCGGGCGCACCTCTCGTGGACGTGTAGCCCGGGACCCAGTCGGGTATGGACGTTCCCCTCGTGATCTCTTCGATCTTCTCCCGGAGCTCGTGCCAGCTCAGCCGGTTCTCTGCGATGTTCAGGGGAAGCTTGCCCGACGGATTGTCTTCGGGGTGGTACCGGTCCTCCTCGGCCTCCATGAATGCGTCGTAGTCGATGCGGAGGGGGGTCCCTGCGGCGCGTACGCCCCGGTTGGACAGGGAGTCGAGATTCACGGAGGTGCTCCTTCGTCGGATGGTCGGCGGCCAGAGTACCGGCGCGACCCGACAGGGTCAAAGAAGAGGACGGCCGAGGGGCGGGCCGTCAGCGCCCCGGACAAGGGCCGTCCGCCGCCGGTCGGATCACCGCGATGTCCCGCACCAGAAGAGCCGGGCCTCCGGGACCGACCATCCGCTCGTCGGTGAGCGCGGCCCGCCACCGCACGAAGACCGTGTCACCGGCGAGGGCCATGCCGCTCGCACGCGCCTCTTCGATCTGACGCACCGAAAGTCCGGTGAACGTGACCCAGAGAGGAGCGTCGTCCGTCCCCGCCTCGCATGGAAGGAACCAGTTGCCGCTTCCCGACGTGAGCAGGTGACCAGCGAGCTCCGCGTCGGGAAGCGCCGCCGCGCCGGTCGTGCGTGCTGCGCAACCGGTGAGCGCAGGGAGCAGGAGCACGGCGAGGAACGGTGCC
>JAWVZK010000169.1:0-7199 GCA_033722275.1 Longimicrobiales bacterium
CGGTTCACCCCCGTGATCCACGCGCGCCCACCCACCTCCGGAACGACCGCGTCGTGGGGGCCTACCCTGCTCCGACCGACAATCCTCCCGGAGAAGCGTGTTCCGAGGACGCTTTCGACGACGATGCGCTGGCCTTCCTCCAGCTCCCCTCTCGCGTGGTGGAGGGCCAGGCGTCCACTGACGCCCGTGCCCGTCGGGGACCGATCCACCTCGCCATCGGCGAAGACGCACACGTTCCGACTGTGGCTTCCCGGCACCCGGCCCTCGCCCACGAAGATCGTGCCGTAGAGGAAGCCGAGATCGTCGGAGTCGGGATGGGAGGGGGGATCGGCCCTCTGGACGGTCGCCTTGATGGAGCGGCCCACCTCGATGAGCCGAGGCACCTCCGCGGGACTCAGCTCCACGCCCAGGGCCTCCGCCGAGACGTAGGCGTAGAAAGCGCCGCCGTAGGCCAGGTCGTACCGGACCGGTCCGACGGCGGGGACATCCACCTCGGCGTCCAGGCGGAGGACGAAGGATGGGACGTTGCGGAACCGGACCCCGGCAACCCGCTTCCCCTCCATGGCGGCGTGGGCCACCACGAGCCCTGCGGGTGTGTCGATGCCGAGACTACGCTCGTCGTCGCCCTCCCCCTGACCCGGGTCCACCCCTTCGCCCGACACCCGGCTCGCGAGGCCGGTCTCCAGGAGCACGGTCGTCACCGCGATGACGCCGTGCCCGCACATCGTGCTGAAGCCTGCGTTGTGGATGACGAGCACGGAGACGTCGGCGTCGGGCGATACCGGCGGCCCCACGACGCAGCCGTACATGTCGGCGTGTCCCCGAGGCTCCCACAGGAGGGCTCTCCGGAGCTCGTCGTGACGCTCCCGGGCCGCTCTCCGCCACGCGCGCACCCCGCCGCGTGCGTCACGCGGGAATCCGTCGTGCGGAAATCCGTCGACGATCACGCGCAGCGGCTCCCCCTCCGCATGGGCATCCACGGCCAGGATCTTCTTCCACCCCTCTGGTGTTACCCACTGCTCGAGCCCGTCCGGCCAGTCCGTCATTGCCCGGTCTCCTTGATATGGAGGTCGTCTCTCTGGATCTTAAGGGTTGTCCGGTCAAAAAATCGTACAGAATCGGTGACAGACATGTCCGAGCGCACGAAGGAAACATCCGCCACGGCCGTCGATATCGAGTCGGCAGCCCCCGGGACCGAGGGCCGCCGCGTCGACGTGGACGGCACCACGGAGATGATCGAGCAGGCTCGACCCGAGGCTCTGGAGTATGACTACACCAACTTCTATTTCGGGGCTGGAGACGACGCCTTCGCCCTCCTCGAGCCTTTCGACGACTGGTGGGAGGAGGTCCAGCCAGCCGGCTACTATCTCTACGAGCTCCCCCTCCACTCCGCGCCGGGCACGCGGGTCGATGTCAAGGACACCAAGACCGGAGACATCCGACGGGGGCTGGTCAATTTCGCGTCCTACAACTACCTGGGGCTCTCGTACCGGCCCGAGGTGAAGGAGGCCATCAAGGAGGCCGCCGACACCTACGGAGGCGGCTCTTCGGGATCGCCGATTCTGAGCGGAACCACGGCGTTGCACCGGCGGTTCGCCCGGGAGATCGCCGACTTCAAGGGCAAGGAGGACGCCCTGATCTTCCCCACCGGATACAGCGCCAACGTGGGGACCATCGCCGGACTGATGCGCTCCGGCGATCTCATCGTCGCCGACCAGTACGCCCACGCCAGCATCGTCGACGGCATGATCCTGTCGAAGGCGAAGTCGCGGTTCTTCCGGCACAACCGGCCCGACGACCTGGAGCGGAAGCTGTCGGGCTTCGAGGGGAAGAAGCTGGTGATCATCGAAGGCGTGTACTCCATGGACGGCGACCTGCCGCCCCTCGCCGAGATCGTCGAGATCTGCCGCAGGCACGGCGCCCGTCTGATGATCGACGAGGCCCACTCCGCCTTCGTCTTCGGTGAGACCGGCAAGGGCGTCACGGAACATCTCGGTCTGGACGAGGAGGTCGACATCCACCTCGGGACGTTCTCGAAGAGCCTGGGTGGTCAGGGAGGCTACATCGCCGGCTCACGTCGCCTGGTGAACTACCTCCGCGGATTCTCCCGTTCCCGCTTCTTCTCGTGCGCCCTGTCCCCGGTGATCGTCGCGGGGCTGCGCAAGGCGCTGGAGCTGGCCAGGGAGGAGCCGGAGCTCCGCGAGCGCCTCTGGGAGAACGTGGCGTACATGCGCCAGCTGCTCGGCGAAGCGGAGGTGCCCACGGGAGACTCCGAGTCGCAGGTCATCCCCATCATGGTCCGCGATGACGCCCGGATCTTCTCCATGGCCGAGGAGATCTTCCGGGAGGGCGTCTTCATCAATCCGGTGAAGTACCCCGCGGTCGGCAAACACAAGTCGAGATTCCGCATGTCCATCTCGGCCGCTCACTCCAGGGAGGAGCTCGAGGAGGGCGCGGAGAAGATCGTGAAGGTCCTGAGGCGCTACGAGATATGCCCATAGTCAGCAGCTACCGGTTCCACACGGGGGTCAGCGCCTTCTTCGACATGGCCACCTCCGACGCTCGGGCGCTCCTGCCCGAGCATCTGGAGCCCATCGAGGTGACGCACCAGCGCAGCGTCCTCTCGGTGACGGCGTTCCTCTTCGACGACAGCGTCGTAGGCCCTTATACCGAGCTCATGTTCTCGGTCGTGGTTCCCCCGATGGTCGCCCAGTGGGGCAAGCACGCAAAGGCGGGATTCTTCCCCTTCCTGGCGGCCACCAGCTCCGAGGAGGCCCGTCGCATCAAAGGCGAGCGCTTCCACTTCCCGTATCACGAGGAATCCATCGACGCCCAGTTCATCGAAACCGACGCCCGCCTCAGGATCCGTGTCTTCGGCGCGGGGGATCCCATCCTGGACCTCAGCGTCACGCCCGGGGCGTGGGAGACCACGACGCACCTCCTCCAGGGGTTCATGATGAACGGCGAGGAGAGGCTCCGGACGACGCTGCAGATCAGCGGAGACTACACCGTCCACGAGGAAGAGGCCGGAGAGATGATGCTCTTCCCCCATCAGATCACCTCCGGGATCCTGACGCAGGAGGTGTCGCCCCAGCCCTTCCGGGAGCACTGGTTCAAGAACGGCACCGAGGTCTTCCACCAGCTCGAGACCATCTGATCTTCCCTCCTCCGCCCCTCGGACGAGGGACGCGGAGCGTCGGTGCGACCCTCCGGTCGTCCACCGACCCGACACGCCACCACGCCCGCATGCTCCACGTCCTTCGCCACTCCGGGATCCGCGCCCTGACGGTCGTCCTCGCGCTGTCGGGATGCGTCCCGGACGCGACTCGACGGGAGCGGCGGGACGAGGCGTTCCTCCGCATCGTCGCCGCCGAAGACGCGCGACCCGCGGGCGGGCGGGACCTGGAGATCCTTCTCCGGGGCACCGAGCACGACCTGGCCTTCATCCGGCACGCGGCGGTGCGGGCGCTGGGTCGCCTGGAGGATCCCTCGCTCCTGGATGCGATCGTGCCCTCCATGGTCGACCCTTCCCCGCGGGTGCGGCGCTCGGCGGTGAATGCGATGGCCCAGGCGCTCCACGGCTCGTCGGAGGTCGAGGCGACGGCGAGACTCCTCATGGACCGTGTGCGCGCGGAGTCGGATCCGACGGTCCTCGGGACCATCGCCCGCTCCCTGGGACGGCTTCGGGCCGGGCCCGCGCTTCGCCGGGAGATCCGCCGCACGCTGGTGGAGATGAGCCGGGTCGGCGGGTTCGACGCCCGGCAGGAGATCCTCCGAGGCGTCGCCCTGGGCCTCGCCAGCACGATCCGGGACCATCCCGAGGACGAGCTCTCCCCCGTCGTGGTCCGGCGGCTCGACGAGCTCACCGCCTACGGACGCTCGAGCCGGAACGACCCCGTTCCGGGGAAGATCCGCGCCCTCGCCCTGGAAGCCCTGGGCATGTCGGGCCATCTGACGGTCCGTCGGTACACGGCGGCTCTCGACGACCGTGCCCTCGAGCCTCGGGCCGCGGCGGCTCGCCACCTGGACGCCCTGTCCGCCGGCCAACAACCGGAGCTCCTCCGACGGACCATCGGCAACCGCGCGATGCCTGCCGTCCTCGAAGGGCTTCTTCTGGCTGGGGAGCGCCCCCGGACGTCCCGGACCTGCCGGTATCTCCTCGCCGGGGCGGCGCTCCCGTCGGACGGGACGTCGGACGTGCCCGCGCCCGTCGCCGTCGTCGCCATCGCGGCCCTCGACCAGCCCTGTCCCGATCTCGAGCTGCAGCGGACACTCCTCGTGGGGCATGCCGCGCTGGTGAGCGACGACGAGACGCCCTGGCAGACGGCGGCCAACGCCCTGCTGGCTCTGGCCCGGATCGCCCCCGAAGAGGCTCGAGACGTCCTGCCCGTCCACGCGAGCCAACCCAATCCCTTCGTCCGCGCCTATGCCGCCCGGGCCGCGGGACTCGTCGGGGACGAGGACGTGCTTCGGACGCTCTCGACGGACGAGGATCCCAACGTCCGGAGGGCGGCCGTCCTCGCCCTCTTCGATCTCCGGGGCCATGCCGTCGACGAGCTGCTCCTCGCACAGCTCGACGCGGACGATCCGTGGCTGATCCTCACGGTGGCGGACCTCCTCGAGGACACCCCCGCCCACGGACCCGCCGCGGCCAGAGCGCTGGAGGCCTTCCTTCGGGTCTCGGCAGCGGAACGCGAGACCTGGCGAGACGCCCGCCTCGGGCTCCTGGAGCTTCTCGCGGCCGTGGGCGACCCATCGTTGGCCCCGGAGCTGGAGCCGTTCCTCCGGGATTACGACGAGGCGGTGGCGCACCGGGTGGCCCGACTCCTGACGGACTGGACGAGCCGCGCCTTCCGCGCCGAGCCACGGCCCCTCCCGTCCTCGCGCCTTCCGAGCGCCGCCGATCTGGAGGCGATGGAGGGATCCTTGATCCGGCTGCACATGGCCGCGGGCGGTGCCATCGACATCGCCCTCGATCCGTATCTCGCACCCACGAACAGCTGGCGGTTCTTCCGTCTGGTCCGGGAGGGGTACTTCGACGGCCTCACCTTTCACCGCTGGGTGCCCAACTTCGTCATCCAGGGGGGGAGCCCCCACGCCAACGAGTACCAGGGCGCCCCGCGCCACACCCGGGACGAGGTGGGGCTGGCTTCCCACTGGCGGGGCACGGTAGGGATCTCCACCCGGGGACGGGACACGGGAGACGCCCAGATCTTCGTGAATCTCCTGGACAACGTCCGCCTCGATCACGACTACACCGTCGTCGGCACCGTCGTGGACGGTATGGACGTCGTGGATGCCACGCTGGAAGGCTCGGTCATCCAACGAGCGGAGATCGTTCCTCGCGGCACGGTTGCCGGCATGCGAACCACCGGCCTATAGTCTCGCCCGAGGAAGCCCGGGGCATCCCGTGGATCACCGGAGCCCGGGCGACCCCTTCATCCCCCGAGCCCCGCACGCGCAGGTACGCCGGATCGACCGCAGCCGGCGCAACGTCCGAAGACACGCCGCGGCCCATGCGAACCTGATTCGAGGAACCGAATGCAGCTCTACACGAAGATACTCATCGGTCTCGTCGCCGGCGCCGTGGTCGGTGCCGTCGCCAACCTGGCGGGCATCGTCTGGCTCCAGAGCCTCCTCGGAGGTGTGGAGATTCTGGGGACGGCGTTCATCAACCTGATCACGATGATCGTGATCCCCCTGGTGGTGGCGAGCCTCCTGGTGGGAACGGCCTCCCTCGGTGACCTGCGAAAGCTCGGACGCATCGGGGGCAAGACGCTGGCGTACTACATGGTCACCACCGCCGTCGCGGTCACCGTGGGGCTGACCCTGGCCAACGTCATCGAGCCGGGGTCGGGTGTCGCCGAGGAGACCACGGTCGAGCTCACCGAGCGGTACGGCGGCGACGCCGAGAGCCGGATGAACATCGCAGAGCAGGCACCGACCTGGAGCGAGACGCTTCTCCGGGTCATCCCTCGCAATCCGGTCCGGGCCGCGGCGGAGATGGACCTGCTCCCGCTCATCTTCTTCACCATCTGCTTCGGGGCCGCCCTGACGGTCATCGCCCCGGCCCGGAGGGACGCCGTCCTCGAGTTCTTCCACGGCATCAACGACGCCTCCATGACCCTCATCAACTGGATCATGGAGCTCGCGCCCTACGCCGTCTTCGTCCTCATCGGCTCGGTGGTGGCCAACTTCGGCTTCGATCTGCTCCAGAGCCTGCTGGTCTACACGGTGGTCGTGGTGGGGGGCCTCCTCCTCCACGCCTTCGGGACCTACGCCATCATCCTGCGCTTCCTGGCCAGGTTGAACCCGGCCAAGTTCTATCCGACGGTGGCCGCGGCTCCCCTGCTCGCCTTCTCCACCTCCTCGTCCAACGCCACCCTCCCTTTGACCATCGAGACGGCCGAGGAGAAGGTGGGCGTCTCCAACGAGGTCGCCAGCTTCGTCCTGCCCCTGGGGGCCACGATCAACATGGACGGGACGGCTCTCTATCAGGCCGTGGCCGTCATGTTCATCGCCCAGATCTACGGCGTGGACCTGGCCCTGGCCGATCAGCTGGTCATCGTCCTCACGGCGACGCTCGCCTCGGTGGGCGCCGCGGGCGTCCCCTCGGCGGGGATCATCACCCTCATCATCGTCCTGAACTCGGTGGGGATGGGTCAGCACGTGCAGGCAGGCATCGCCTTGATCCTCGGGGTGGACCGGATCCTGGACATGATCCGCACGTCGGTGAACGTCACCGGGGACCTGACCTGCTCGGCGTTCATCGCCCGCACCGAGGGCGAGGACCTGTCGCTGGTCCACGGGATGGCCCGCAACTGAGCACGACGCGCCCCGGGACTTTCGGCCTCGCTGTGGCACCCCCAGATTGACGGGACTCTGAACCCTACCGCAGGAGGACGCATGGATCGTCGAGGTTTCGTCACCTCCGGAATGGCCGCTGGCCTCGCCGGATTCACGGGGGCAGGTGGCGCTCTCGGGGGCCTGCTCGAGCGCTCGCCCCTCTTTCGGGTGGGCAAGCGCGACGAGAACGGCAACATCCGACTGAGCTCCAACGAGAACCCCCTAGGGCCGTTCCCAGCGGCTCGCGAGGCCATCATCGAGGCGATCCCCGAGTCCAACCGATACGGGGGTCGGCGAGACGAGGTCATCCAGGCGTTGGCCACAAAGCTCGGCGTCAAGCCCGAGAACATCAC
>JAWVZK010000170.1:0-7189 GCA_033722275.1 Longimicrobiales bacterium
CCCACTACGACGACCAGGCTGCCCTCTTCGCCCGGGAAGAGATGAAGCCCATCCGCTGGACCGACGCGGACATCGAGGCGGCCGCCCTCCGACGCTATCGACCCGGGGAGGAGTCCGCGACCCGTTGAGAGGGGTCCGCGACCCGTTGAGAGGGGTCATCGGCGTAGAAGACCGAAGGCGAAATCGCGTCCCAGATCCGTGTCGACGGACATCCGGATCCACAGATAGGCGAGGTGCTCGAGGTGTGGGGCGCGAGCGAGAGGTCCCACGTGGACGGCGTCGAAACCCACGTCCTCGATGAGGCCGGCGACGACGTCGACGGCGTCCGGGTCCTCGTCCCTTCCGGGTCCGCAGAAGAGCATCATCGCCCTCCGACCCTCGAGGACCGGATCCGCCATGATATTGGCACCCACCGAGTTGAATGCCTTGAAGACCTTCGCCCCCCGCATCGCCTCGCCGATGCGCTCGCCGCCCGAGGCGTCTGCGTGATCGAGTCCCGCCAGGCCGGGAAGGAGCGGATTGGTGCAGTCGATGACGACGGCGCCTTCCGACACCGACAGCGTGGAGGCGAGCGTCTCCGCCACCGAGGCCGGAGTCGCCAGGACCACCACGTCAGCCCAGCTGGCCGCGTCCTCATGGATCCTCTCGTCCGCGGCATCCGGGACCTGTCGGCCGTAGCGGACGTGGTGGCCGGCGGAGCTCCACGCCCGGCCGAGGGTCGAGCCCACGCTTCCCCTTCCCATGACGGCGATCTTCACCCTGGATCCTCCTGCGAGCTGGAGCATTCGTGTCGGGCCGGGGCGAGCCCGACTCCGGGTCTCGGCCTTCGTGAGCCCTCTACCCCCCGGTGTGGTCGTCTACCCCCCGGGCCGCGAGCGATCCCAGGGCGTCTTGCCGACGCCTCGGCTCCCTGGGCATGTTGGCCGTCATGAACAGACGAATCGGCATCCTCGGCGTGGGCCTGCTGTGTCTCGCTCCCCTGCCCGCACATGGGCAGGGCCGCCCACTGAGCTACGACGACTACTACCGGATCGAGACGGCGAGCGCGACGGTCCTGTCCCCAGACGGATCGCGCGTCGCTTTCGTCCGGTCGCGGAGACTGGAGGAGGAGAACCGGACCCATCGGGAGGTGTGGGTCGTGGCCGCGGACGGCTCGGAGGATCCCCTCCGCCTCACCAGTTCCGCCACCGAGGCCTGGAATCCTCGGTGGAGTCCCGACGGCCGGCTGCTGGCCTTTTCCTCGACGAGGCGTCCGGCGAGCATGGACGGACCGGAGTCCGTATGGTTTCTACCCATGGACCGCCCTGGCGAGGCCGTACAGCTGGAGGGGGTGGGAGGATTCCCCGTCTTCGATCCCACCGACCGATGGATCGCCTTCACCCGGCCGGTCTCTCCGGAGCTCGCGCCCGAGCGGGAGCCTGACCGGACCGAGCCGGGGGCCGACCTGACCGAGGAGGAGCGGAAGATCGTCGAGCGATTCGACGGGCGGGCCTACGATTGGATGCAGTTCCGTTTCGATGGTCGGGGATATCTGCCCGACCCCACCGATCCACGAGCGACGCCGCCCAGCCAGCTCTTCGTGCTTCCCCGTTCCGGGGGCGAGGGGCGCCAGCTCACCCACCTCACGGTGGACGCGTCCGGGGTGGCCTGGCACCCGGGAGGCGGCAGCCTCGTCTTCGTGGCCGACGAGCACCAGCGCGACGAGCTCAGCTACCCGCGGGCCGACCTTTGGACCGTCGACCTGCAGGGGACGGTCCATCGCGTGACCGACGACGAGTACGACTGGGACGACCCGGCCTGGTCTCCCGACGGAGGTAGGCTCGTCGCGGTCGGCACCGTGGGTCTGGACGTCGTCATCCGGGAGCGGTGGGATCATGGATCCCCGGTCGACATCTGGCTCCTGTCCGCAGACGGCAGGGAGCGGAGGAACCTCACGGAGGACTTCGACCTGATCCCCGGAGCTCCCACGTGGAGTCCGGACGGAGAAGCCGTCTTCTTCACCGCGGGCATCGGCGGCGATGTCCATCTGTTCCGGCTGGACGTCGCGACGGGCGAGGCGGTCCAGGTCACGTCGGACGCGGGTCGCGTGGGATCGGTGTCGTTCTCCGCAGACGGATCTCGCATGGCGTACACCAGGGAGGACGCCACCCATCCCGCGGAGGTCTTCGTCGGGCGGGTCGGGGGCGCCGCCACCCGGCTGACTGCGCTCAACGCGGGGCTTCTCGGGGACCTCGCGCTCCAGGAGCCGCGCAGGCTCCTCTTCGAGAGCCCGGACGGGACCGAGATCGAGGGCTGGGTCCTGCCTCCGGTGGGATGGACGGAAGAGGACGAGCGGTCGTGGCCCATGCTCCTCAACATCCACGGCGGACCTCATGGCGCCTACGGCAATCGATTCTCCTTCGATTTCCATCTCCAATCGAGTCGCGGCTACTTCGTCCTGTACACGAATCCTCGCGCCTCCACCGGATACGGAGAGGAGTTCCGGTGGGCCACGTGGGGGAGCTGGGGAGACGAGGACTACGACGACGTGATGGCGGGGGTCGACGCCGTGGTGGCCCGCTTCCCCGTGGACGAGGAGCGCATGGGTGTGACGGGCTACTCCTATGGTGGCTTCCTCACGAACTGGATCATCACACAGACGGATCGCTTCGCGGCCGCCGTGTCGGGCGCGGGCATCTCGAACTGGGTCAGCGACTACGCCGTGGCCGACATTCCCCGGACGAAGGAGACCGAGTTCTACGGCCCACCCTGGGAGGAGGACGGGCTCCGCAACCTCCTCGCCGCCTCCCCCGTGATCCACGCCGCCGGTGTCTCCACGCCCACCCTCTTCGTCCACGGAGAGTCGGATCATCGGGTCCCCATCGAGGAGGCCGAGCAGATGTACGTCGCACTGAAGAAGCAGGCCGTCCCGGCGAAGATGATCCGCTACCCCGACTCCTCCCACGGGGGCTGGACACCCTGGCGCTACCTCCACCGTCTCTACGCCGCCCAGGAGTGGTGGGAGGCGTGGCTCGGAGAGACCCCGATCTCGTGATCCGTTGCGCCTCGGCGCTCTCGGGGATGGCCGTGGTCGCCGTGGTCGCGGCGGGGCACCTCGCTCTCTTCCCGCGGGTGGCGGACCTGGACGCGTTCTACCACATCGGCCACGCGGCGGCCTACCTGGAGGGCTCCTTCTTCGACACTTCGCTGCCATGGGCCACGCAGTCCGTCATCGGAGACGTGGGGGGCGATCTCTGGTGGGGATTCCACGTGCTCCTGGCCCCCCTGGCGGCGGTCGCCGGCGTCGAATGGGCCGTGCGCTCAGGAGCGCTGGTCCTCACCCTGCTCCTGGCCCTGGCGGTGGCCCTGGTCCTTCGCCGCCACGCGGTGACGGGGGTGGGATGGTGGGCGGCGCTCTTCTTCCTCGCCGTGCCCAACGTCTTCTACCGGCATCTCATGATGCGCCCCCACGTGCTCTCCCTCGGGATCTCCATCGTCCTCGTGTCGGTCCTGGTCCGCGGTCGCGGGTGGCACGTGGCTCTCCTGTGCCTCGCCCTCGCGTGGGTCCACCTCAACCTGGCCTGGTTGGGACCGGCCCTGGTCGTCGCATACGCGGTTGCGCGCATCCCCGTCCTCGTGTCCTCCCAGGACGATGGAGACCGATCGGTCCCCCCCGGAATCGCACTGCCGGCGGCCGTGGTGGGGGCGGTCCTGGGATGGCTGCTGCGCCCTGACGCCCTGGCGACGCTCTCCCTCCTCCGGATCCAGCTCGTCGAGGTCTTCGAGGTCCAGGCGCTCGACATGCCCCTCACCTTCGCGGCCGAGCTGACGCCCATCGGCATCCCGGAGCTCGCTCGAAGCAGCGGGCTCTTCCTTCTACTCTGGATCGGTGTACTGGCCGTCGTCCTCCTATGGGAGGCACGCGCCCTCCGGGGGTCGGGACCGATCAGCTTCGTGAGTCCGGCCGGCCGGGAGAGACGAGCCCTTCTGCTCACGGCGCTGTCCGTCTCGGCCGTGTTCTTCCTGTTGACGCTCCTCGTGGCGCGTCGTGCGATGGTGCAGTGGGTGTCCTTCGGCTTCCTCGCTCTCCCCCTCCTGTGGGAGGTGCTCTCCGGGAAGGAAGCGCGAGCGCCGGAACCCGAGGGCATCGGTCCAGCCGCTGGGGGACGGCTCGGGACGACGCCGGCCCCCCGCGCGGAGGGAGGCTTCTCCCGCCGGCGGCGGCTTCTCCTGCTTGTCGGTCTGGCGCTCCTCCTGCCCCACCTCGGCTGGTTCGCATGGCGGCATGCTCTGAACGTGGAGGAGGTCGCGTTCAGGGGATCGGCCTTCTCCGAGGTCGCGGCCTTCCTGGAGGAGCACAGCGAAGCGGGCGAGATCGCCTTCCATGCCCGTTGGGATCACTTCGGCCCCCTCTTCGCACACAACCGCGAGAATCGCTATCTGGGAGGTATGGACCCCATCTTCCTCCATGCCCACGATCCCGAAGCGTACTGGGAGTTCTTCTACCTCAGCTCGGAGTGGAGCACGGAGGTGACGTGCGACGCCTTCCCCTGCCAGCCTTCGGGCTCGGTCACCGACACGCACCAGGTGCTCACCGATCACTTCGAGGCCCGCTGGATCGTCGTCGAGCCCTTTCGCAACCCGCTCTTCTCCCTGTACCTCCTCAACGACCCGCGGTACGCCGTGGCCTTCGAGACGCAGCGAGAAGCCGTCTTCGAGATCTTGACCGAGCCGCCGACGGCGTCCATGGGAGCCGGAGGGGGCGCTCCAGGGCCGAGGGCACGCCCTGGGTCGAAGATCGCCCAGAAAGACTCCGGGCCATGAGGGTCGCGCTCTTCGCCACCTGTCTGGCGGATCACTTCTTCGCCGAGGCGTGCGCCGACACCGTACGTCTCCTCCGTCATCTCGGAGCCCGGGTGGACTTTCCGGAAGCGCAGACATGCTGCGGACAGCCGGCGCACAACACCGGTCACGCCCGAGACGCTCGAGTCATGGCGGAGCACACCCTCCGCGTGTTCGACGACGCGGAGTACGTCGTGCTGCCGTCGGGGAGCTGCGCCGCGATGGTGCGGGAGACGTATCCAGGCATTCTGGGGGCGTCGGATGCGGGAGCGCTGGCCGGACGGACGTTCGAGCTCGCCCAGTTCCTCGTCCAGGTCCTCGAAGTGGAGCGCCTCGGCTCCGGTCTGAAGGGCACGAGCGTGGCCTATCACCACGGCTGTCACGCCCTCCGGACGCTGGGCGTCGAGTCGGAGCCGCTCTCGCTCCTCAGGGGCGCCGGGGCGGAGGTGATGGCGTGGGACGCCGACCGGGAGTGCTGCGGCTTCGGCGGGCTCTTCGGAGCGAAGATGCCCGAGGTCTCGGCCGGGATGGCCGATCGCAAGTTGGACACCCTTCCCGAGGCCGACGTCCTGACGTCCGGCGACGGAGGCTGCCTCCTCCAGCTCTCGGGGCGGGCTCGCCGACGCGGCCTTCGCGTGCACGCGACCCATCTGGCGCGCCTGCTCTGGAAGGCGGTGGATTCATGACTCCTCGGCAACCGCGGCCTCGGGTCTCCGCTGGCTCGCTCGCCTCGATCATCCATCCGCCGTCGGACGCGCAGACGAGGATCCCATGACGTTCGTCGAGCCCCACAACTACCGGCGGGCGGCCGCCCGTACCATCCGGGAGCAGCCCGACGTGCGGACCTCGGTGGCGGCCGCGACCCGGAGCTTCGACGCCAGGAGGAGGGCCGCCTACGCCGAGATCGATTCGGCCCGGTGGCGGACTTGGGCGAGGGACGTGAAGAGCCACGTCCTGACGCACCTGGATCGGTATCTCGAACAGGTCGAGACGAGCCTCCTGGCGAACGGGGTCCAGGTGCACTGGGCCGAGACCGCCGCAGACGCGTTGTGGGTCCTCGAGTCCGTGGTCCGGCGCACGGGTGCGCGCTCCGTGGTGAAGGCGAAGAGCATGCTCAGCGAGGAGCTGGGCGTCAACGCCCGACTGGAGGAGCTGGGCGCACGGCCGGTGGAGACGGACCTGGGCGAGTACATCATCCAGCTTCTGGGCGAGCCGCCGAGCCACATCGTGGGCCCCGCCATCCACAAGAGCCTCGACGCCTGCCGACGCCTCTTCCACGAGCAGCTGGGGACACCGTTGGACGCCGAGCCCGACGCGCTGGCAGCCGCGGCTCGGGCGGCCCTGCGAAAGGAGTTCTTGAGCGCCGACATCGGCATCTCGGGAGGCAACTTCCTCGCCGCGGACACCGGCACGGTCGCCCTCATCGAGAACGAAGGCAACATCCGCCTCTCGACGTCCGTGCCCCACGTGCACGTGGCGTTCGTCGGCATCGAGAAGGTGGTGCCCCGCTTCGAGGATCTCGCCGGCTTCCTGCAGCTCACCGCGAGGGCCGCCACGGGTCAGCCCATCGGGAACTTCGTCTCGCTCGTCCAGGGCCCGAGACGCGCGGCGGACGTGGACGGCCCCGAGGAGGTCCACGTCGTCCTCGTGGACAACGGACGCACCGACCTCCTCTCCGACGACACCGCGTGGGAAGCCCTGCGATGCGTCCGGTGCGGCGCCTGTCTCAACGTCTGCCCCGTCTACCGTCAGACCGGCGGTCACGCGTACGGATGGACGTACTCGGGCCCCATCGGCTCCATCATCGCTCCCGGCCTCCTGGGGCTGGCCGAAGCCCTGCCTCTCCCCCACGCCTCCAGTCTCTGCGGCGCGTGCGCCGACGTCTGTCCCGTGCGCATCCCGATTCCGGAGCTCCTCGTCCACTGGAGACGCCTGGCCGTCGAAGAGGATCTCGCAGGCAGAGGAAGCGAGTGGGCTTCGCGCGCCTATGCGGCCCTCGCTTCCAGTCCAGCGACCTTTCGGGCGGCGGGAACGCTGCTCCGCTGGACGCCCTGGCGCAAGGCGGGGCGCGCACTGCCCGTCCTCGGAGGGTGGCTTCAGGAACGCGAGGCTCCGCGTCCCAGTCCCCGGAGCTTCCGCGCCCTGTGGAAGGAGGGGATCGAATGACCGACGGAGGTCGAGGGCTGGACCGGGATGCGACGCGTGCCCGGCACCGGATCCTCCGCCGCGTGCGAACGGCGCTGGAGGGTCGTGCGCCGGTGGCGCATCCGGGAGGCTTCGGCGGGGGGAGGCCCCGCCCCGGCCCCCCCCGCGGCTCCCAGCGGACGGGAGCCGGCGGCGCGGCGGCCGGGGATGAATTCGGATTCGC
>JAWVZK010000171.1:0-7173 GCA_033722275.1 Longimicrobiales bacterium
CTCATCCTCTACAACCTGGTCTCCAACGGGATCAGGTACCGGGACCCGGCGAAGGATCAGCGATGGGTGATCATCGAGAGCGACGTGACCCCCGACGACCGACTGCGGATCCGGGTGCGTGACAACGGGATCGGCATCGCCGAAGAAGACCAGGACAGGATCTTCCATTTCCGCGCGAGAGTCGAAGAGGATCTCGACGGATCGGGACTGGGGCTGGCCATCGCCCGTGAGGCGGTGCACCAGCTCGGGGGAACGTTGGTCCTGGAAAGCGCTCCCGGGGAGGGATCGATCTTCACCGTTCTGCTGGGGCACGGAAGCGAGGACTGAAGTCCGGCGCTCCGAGGCTTGCGGGGCGTCCGACGGAGGACTTCGAACGTGGCCGCGTGGACCGCAAGGGGCCGGGCCGTCGTCGCTCGGGGAGCCGCGGACCCGCTCGACGGTCCCGCTTCCGTGGAGCGCCGGGTCCGTGATTGGCCACGTTCCGCGTGATCCCGGGCCCCTTCAGCGGTGGGTGACCAGGCCATCCGCCAGGTCCAGCAGCTCGTTCACGTCGATGGGCTTCCGAAGCACGGTCACGAACGCCCCGCTGTCCCGGGCACGGTGAATCAGGGATTCGGACCCCGAAGTGATGGCGATCATCGGTGGGCAACCGTCCCGTCTGGCCAGTCGACGGGCGAGCTCGATGCCGGACATCTCGGGAAGCTGAAGGTCGGAGATCACGAGATCGAACGCCGTCGCCTTTGCCAGGTCCAACCCCTCGCGGGGGCTTGCCGTCCCCGTCGCCTCATACCCATGGAGCTGGAGCAGCAGGACAAGGACGTGCCGGGTATTGCCGTCATCCTCCACGACGAGGACCCGTGGAGGTAGCGGGTCTCCTCCCGCCCCGTGGTCTGGATTCGGCGAGTCTTCGGTACCGCTCACTCCTTCTCCTGCCGTTCGTCGTGTCGCAAGCCCTGCGATTACAGATCGTGCTTCTGGCGCCTCCGCCAGAGTGTCGTGGTCGAGATGCCGAGGACCTTCGCCGCCTCCTTGGCCGAAGACGTCGCCTCGAGGACACCCTCGATGTGCCGCCGTTCGGCCTCCTCGAGAGAGATGAGCGGCGTGCTTCCCGGAGTGCTGGCGAGACCGTCGTCCACGGCCGGTAGGGCCTCGGCGCCCACCCGCGAGCCGCGACTCAAGATCACGGCGCGCTCCACGGCGTTCTGGAGCTCCCGCACGTTCCCTGGCCACTCTCGGGACATCAGCGTCCGCTTGGCGGCATCGGTGAGTGCGGCCCCGGGGCGACCGTTTCGAGCCCCGAAGAAGGCGACGAAGCTCTCGGCCAGGGGGAGGATGTCCTCGGGCCGCTCCCGAAGCGGAGGGACCTCGATCTCGATGACGCGGATCCGGAAATAAAGGTCTTCTCGGAACTCCCCTTCCTCCACGGCCTGCTCGAGATTGCGATTCGTCGCCAGGATCATCCGAACGTCCGCGTCCAACGTCTTGTCGCTCCCCACCCGCTCGTACTTCCGATCCTGGAGGAACCGGAGGAGCTTGGGTTGGAGCGCCACGGGGAGGGCGCCGATCTCGTCGAGGAACAGAGTACCCCCCTCGGTCTTGGCGATTCGCCCGGGGCGGCTGCGGACGGCACCTGTGAACGCGCCCTTCACATGGCCGAAGAGCTCGCTCTCCAGGAGCTCCTTCGAGAGCGCCGGCGTGTTCACCGACGAGAAGGGACGCCCGCTCCGATCGCTCCATCGATGGATGGCCTTGGCCAGAACGCCCTTCCCGGTACCGCTTTCGCCGCGGATGAGGATGGTGGCGTTGCTCGTCGCGGCCCGCCGGGCCATGGCATAGACTTCGGCCGTCTTCTTGTTCTCCGTCGTGAGGCGAGGCGGTGGCACGGCACGTTCCAGCGCTTCCTGGAAGCGCTCCTTGTCCCGCTCCGCCTGGCGAAGCGTGGCGACCCTCCGAATGAGCTGCTCGATCTCCGGGCTGGTGACGGGCTTCTGGATGTACTCCACCGCCCCCCGTCGGATGGCCTCCACGGCGGTATCGATGGACGCGTGCGCCGTGATCACCGCGACCTTGAGCCAGGGACTGTTGTCCAGCAAGTCGGTGACCAGGTCCAGGCCCGAGTCTCCTCCGAGGCGCAGGTCGACCAACGCGAGATCGTACAGCTCGTGGTCATTCGCCTCGACGGCCTCGGACGACGTCGCCACCGCGTCCACGGCGTGGCCGAGGCTCTTGAGCAGGAGGGAGACCGCCTCCCGACTCGATGCCTCGTCGTCCACCACCAGGATGTTCAGCGCGTCGGGATCCGATTTCGCCATGGTCTCTCTATCTTGGATGGAAGCGGGGACTGCCAGGAGCGCCGTACGGCCCACGGACCGGTGCCCACCGGTCCGCTCGGGGACGCCCGTCGCACGCGGCCGGTTCTCCCGGCCCTCTCGTCGCGGCGCATGTCCATTGTGCGATATCCACGTCCTTATTCCTAATCGGCCAGCCTCGCGTGGCTGTACTTGACGACGGCGACCAGCGCCACACCGCCCGCGACGTTTCCGAAGGTCGTCCAGAACAGGAAGAAGCCGAACGCATTGATGCCCGGGCCCCCGGGACTGAAGACCCCGGTGAGCACCTCGACGGTTCCCACGATGCAGTGGTGAAGGCCGAGGAATCCCATGACGAAGGTGATGATCCACACCACCACGACCTGGGAGACGGTCTCCCTCGCGGCGGAGACCAGCCAGGAAAGCAGCCCGATGAGCCACCCCGCCGCCAGCGCGCTCAGGAAGATCGTCAAGGCGTCGTGGTGGACGAGCTCTCGACTGATGGTCAGAAACGCCTCCGTCTCCACGATCCCCAGGCGCGTGCCGAGCACCACCGCGAACGCCGCGAAGGCGGCGGCGCCCACCAGGTTCGATGCGTACACCAGCCCCCAGAGGCGCCCGAGCTGGGCCAGGCTGGCTCGACCCTCGAGGACGGGGAACACCGCCAGCGCCGTATGCTCGGTGAAGAGCTCCGATCGACCGAGGATGACGAAGATGAAGCCCAGCGTGTACGCGTTGCCCAGGAGGAAGCTCCGAAAGAGCGGTGACGCGGAAGGCTCGAGAAACGTCAGGACCGCACCCATGAGGAGGGCGGAGAACCCGATATCGAGGCCGGCGGACAGTCCCGAGAGCAGAAGGCCGGAGGCGGTGCGTCGCAACTCCCCGAGGCCCTGCCAGATCTCCTCCTGGAGGATCTCCCTCGAGGTCTTCGCCTTTCCGGAGTCTGGCAGGGCCTCGGGCTTGCCGCTGCTCTGCCGGCTCTCTATGGCGTCATCTCCATCACGGGAGCCGAGTCGGGGCCGCCGAAGCGTCGACGATCGTCATGCGTGCTGACCGGCATGCACGCCCTCGCCGATCTCCTCGAGCATCTTGTCGATGAACGCGTCCATGTCCTCGGGGCTCCGGCTCGTGACCAGACCCTGATCCACCACGACCTCGTCGTCGATCCACTGAGCGCCTGCGTTCTCCAGGTCCGTGCGGATGCTGGGGTACGACGTCATCCTGCGGCCGCGGGCGGCTTCGGCCTCGACGATCAGCCACGGCCCGTGGCAGATGGCCGACACGGGCTTCCCCTCGGCGAAGAAGTCCCGAACGAAGGACACGGCGTCATCGTCCATGCGCAGCGTATCCGGATTCATCAGGCCGCCGGGAAGGACGAGAGCGTCGAATGCTCGTGAGCTCGTGGCGTCCACCGTCTGATCGACGTCTATGGACTTCCCCCAGCTTTCACCCGCCCAACTGCGGATGGACGCAGGCGTCTCCGGGATGGAGACGACGGTCACGTCCGCGCCGGCGTCTCTGAGGGCTTCGAGCGGCTCGAAGAGCTCCGATTCCTCGAAACCGTTCGTGGCCAGGATGGCGACGGATCGTCCCGAAAGGTCTCGATGGTACTCCATTCTCACTTCTCCTCATCTATGGTTCGCGGGGGCATTCTGCGCTTGATGTCCGACCACCAAGAGGGTGCAAGCGTCATTCCAGGGCCCATCCCCGTGGCCGGCCCGGATGCTCGCCCCATCCACGTCGGATCCTGGAGGCTCGGAGAGACCGGTCTTCCAGCGCCATGAAATGCTGAAACGCCCGGCGGCCGGACGGCCTTCCTTGGGCGGCGCTCCTATTGCTCGTTCACGGTCACGTCGGTGGCACCTGCATCGCGCAGCACCTCCTCGGCGAGCCGGGACAGCTCGTCGGACGCCACGACGACCTGCGCCGAGCCCGAACGCAGCTCGCTCCTGTCGATCTTCTTCCTCCCCTGCCAATATCCCATCCCCAGAAGGGCGCCCAGAGGCACGGCCGCAGCGGCCGTGCCCAGCATGGCGGTCAAGGCACCGGCCAAACCGCGGAAGCTGATGAACCCCACCTCCACGGGGCCGTACGCCCCCGTGGCCACGGCGATGGCCAGAACGAGACCGACGGCGCCCCCCACCGCGAGGCCCAGGAGCGCGCCCCGGGTGGCGCCCGATTCGTCCTCCACCTCGATCTCGCGCCTCTTCTCCCCCGACTCGTCCAAGACGAACACCCGGATGGAGTCGGCGGGAACGCTCTTCTCGGACAGCCGCTCCACGGCTCGGACGACGGCCTCTCGCTCGCGGAAGGTGCCTCGAACCGTCGTCGCGGACGACGCCCCGGTGGACGGTCTCGGGGGCGGGTTGGGATGGCTCATCATCGATTCCTCTGGGGTGCTGTGCGTGGAGAGGGGCGTGAGCTCCTCTCCGATCTCGACTCGGAGAGGAGCAGATTCCATTCCAGTCATCCGAGCCGCCGGAGGGGTGCGGTGGCCCGGGTCGGGAAGCGGCACCACGGGACTCCGAGCCATCTCTCGCGCGCTCCACACTCCTTCCCGGTTCGTTTCACCGCCCGCCTCGATGAAATGCGCGGCCACCAGAGCGCGCGTTCACCGACTCCCACGACCGTCGCTCACGCTGCAATGGCCGTCCGCAGCCATGGAATGGGTGCGTACGACCATGGAACGGTGCTTGCGCCGGGTGCAACCGTGGACGGGGACCAGCCCCGACCGGAGTGAGATCGGTGCAAAGGCCTCGAAGGAGGTAGAAAGGATGGATACGCAATCGGGTACGCGCTTGGAGAGCATCTCCCGGAGAGCAGCGGCCGCGATCCTCGTACTCGCCACGGCGGCATGTGGAGGTGGCGAGGAGCAGGATGCCCTGGCTGGTGAGATGGACGAGGCGGTGGTCGTCGACACCGATCAGACCGCGTACGGCTTCGACGACTTCGACATGGACGGGGACTCCGAGCTGGACGCCGACGAGTTTCACGAATGGTCCGAGACGCCGGTCTTCGCCTACTACATGCAGACCGAGCTCGTCGAGGATCCCAGCGAGCCGGCCCAGACCGGAGCCCTCGACGCCGTGGTCCTCATCGACGCGCTCTTCAGCGCATGGGATGTCAACGACGACGACGCTCTGGACGAGACGGAGTTCGATCTCGCCTCTCGCGTTCTGGGCGGCTTCGCGGACACCGAAGACGTCTGGGTCGAGTTCGACGTGGACGGGAATCAGGTCCTCGCCGTCGACGAGATCCTGGCCCAGCTCGAGGACGACGATGTCCTGGCGTCCATCGACGCCGACGAAGACGGTGTCATCGAGGAGGCCGAGATGAACGACTGGTTCTTCGCGGTCTTCGACATTGACCAGAATGGCGCCATCTCCAGGGACGAGTGGAGGATGGCCGAGATCTATCTCGACGTCCCCGTCCTCTGACGAGGAGATTCGCGACGGCGAGAACCCACTGAAGGAGAGAGGGAGAATGCTCAGAAGCATGGAGGAGCTCGAGGGCTACGTGCTGGAGGCCACCGACGGCGAGTTGGGGCGATGCGAGGATTTCCTCTTCGATGACCAGCTCTGGATCGTCCGATACATGGTCGCCGACACGGGGAAGTGGCTTCCCGGTCGGAAGGTCCTGATCTCTCCCATCTCGCTGAACGCACCGGACTGGGAGTCCCGGCGGTTCCCCGTAGGGCTCACCCGGCAGCAGATCGAGACGGCCCCTCCCCTGGACGAGCACGAGCCGGTATCCCGTCAGTACGAGGCCGAGCTCTTCGCCCACCTCGGCTACCTTCCTTACTGGGGTTCCTCGGGCATCTGGGGACCGTCCTCCGTGCCGCGGCGCCTCCGGACCGGCGAGGTGGAGAGCGCGGCAGGGGTGCGCGTGACCATCCAGCCGAAGGGGGATCCGCATCTGCGGTCCCTGGACGAGGTGACGGGATACCGCATCGATGCCAGGGACGACGAGGTCGGACACGTGGAGGATTTCATCGTCGACGACGAGGGGTGGACCATCCGCTACATGATCGTCGACACGCGAAACTGGCTCCCCGGCCGGAAGGTCATCATCCCGCCCCGCTGGGTGGAAGGCTTCGACTGGAAGCGGAAGATCGCCCGCGTCGACCTCACCCGCGAGCAGATCGAGAACAGCCCGGAGTTCGAGCCCGGGGCACCGGTGAACCGGGCCTACGAGACACGCCTCTACGACTACTACGGTCGACCGGTGTACTGGGACTGATGGCGCGAGCCTTCGACGCCATCATCGTGGGGACCGGACAGGCCGGCAAACCGCTGGCCCATGCCCTGGCCGACGAGGGTCGACGGGTG
Organism: Longimicrobiales bacterium; assembly: GCA_033722275.1. Classification (GTDB taxonomy): domain Bacteria; phylum Gemmatimonadota; class Gemmatimonadetes; order Longimicrobiales; family Gaopeijiaceae; genus UBA2589. The sequence continues at coordinate 6,638 of JAWVZK010000171.1, forward strand.
GCCATCATCGAGAGGGGCCGCGTCGGGGGCACGTGCATCATCGACGGCTGCACACCCACCAAGACGATGGTGGCGAGCGCCCGTGTGGCGCATCTGGCGTCGAGAAGCTCCGACTATGGGGTGGAGACCGGCCAGGTCTTCGTCCGCATGTCGGACGTCAGGACCCGGAAACGCGCCGTGGTGGACGAGTTCAGCTCGTCCAACCGGGAGGCCCTCGTCGAGAATCCCAGGATCGAGCTCCTCGAGGGGACCGCGCGGTTCGTCGATCCGGGCACCCTGGAGGTGACGTCCGACGCCGGGGACGGGGCTCCACGCCGGATTCGCTCCGAGCAGATCTTCCTCGACGTGGGGGGACGCCCCCGGATACCGAGCATCGAAGGTCTGGAGGAGGTCCGTCATCTCACCTCCACGTCCATCCTCGAGCTGGACGAGGTACCACGACACCTGGCGATTCTCGGGGGCGGCCCCGTGGGGCTCGAGTTCGCTCAGATGTTCGCTCGTTTCGGAGCGGCAGTCACCATCGTCGAGTTAGGCTC
>JAWVZK010000172.1:0-7171 GCA_033722275.1 Longimicrobiales bacterium
CCCGCCGTCGCCCGGGCGCGCGTCCTCCATCCTCGCCCGCTACGACTTCGACGAGCCCACGCGCCGCTTCGCCCTCCCCGGTCGACTGGACGAGATCTCGGGTCTCGCCATGACGGCCGACGGCCGCCTGTTCGGCCACGACGACGAGCGGGGGCGGGTCCACGAGATCGACCCGGGGACGGGTGAGGTGGGCAAGCGCTTCGATCTGGGCAGCGACCTCGCTCGCGACGACTTCGAAGGCATCGCCGTGGTGGGGGAGCGCTTCTTCCTGGTATCCAGCGCCGGGCGGCTCTACGAGTTCCGTGAGGGCGCCGACGAGCAGAACATGCGGTACCGGATGACCGACTCGGGTCTGGGACGCGGGTGCGAGATCGAGGGCCTGGACTACGACCCCGTCGACGACGCCCTCCTCTTCGCGTGCAAGACGGCCGACGACGACGGCGATCGCATCGTCATCCGTCGCCGCTCCATGGATCCCGACGTGGGGCGGCTTCCCGACATCCACGTCGATCGGGGGGAGCTGGATGCCGTCGACCTGGACCGGGACTTCGAGCCGTCGGCGCTGGTGGTTCTCCCCGGCGGCACCTACCTGCTGGCGTCGGCCACCGAGGAGTCGCTGCTGGAGGTGGACCGGCAGGGGCGTGTGGTGGGCGGCGCGGACCTGAGGAACCGCTTCCATCGCCAGCCGGAAGGACTGGCGCTGGGTGACGACGGCACGCTGTACATCGCCGACGAGGAGAACGAAGAGGACGCCTGGCTCACGGCGTATGCGCCCAGGGGAGGCGAGCGATGATCCGCCGTCTCAACGCCCCGGTGCCGGACACGGCCCGATTCCTGGCCCTGGCCGAGGAGAAGCGGCCTCTTCGGATGTGGACCACCAAGCCGTCGTACCACCTCCTCCGCGACACGTACTACGACACGGCCGACGGAGACCTCGCCGAGCGGGAGATGAGCCTCCGGATCCGCTCCGAGGCCCGGGGCCATCGCACGCTCATCCTCATGATCACCACCAGCGTGAACCTGGAAGGGGTGGTGGAGCACGAGGCCATCGAGATGCCCATGGTGACCGGCCTGTACGAGACGCTCGCCGGTGGATCGGAGATCGCCGCCCGGGTTCGGGAGATCGTCGATCCGGCCGCCCTGCGGCCCCAGGCGGCCATGGACATCGACCGTGAGACCCGGGAGCTGAAGTCGGGCCGCTTCGGTCGGGCCACCCACCGCATCGTCTTCGACGAGGTCATCGCCCACGCTCCGGGGGCCGCCCGGGAGTTCCAGGAGATCACCCTCGTGGAGCTCACCAGCAGCAAGGTGACCCTCGAGGAGCTGGGTGAGCGCCTCCGGGGCGGCTACGGCTTCGCCAGCGACGGCCTGGACACCTTCCAGCGCGTCCGTCGGGAGCTCAAGCCCAGCCGGAACGGGGAGGATCCGGGCGCGCCCCAGGACGTCCAGGTCTCCCTCATCCTCATGCGGGAGTGGGAGGTCGCGCTGGTGGAAGGGCCCGACGGGCTGGCGTTCCCCAGCGCCCGGGGCTCGGGTGAGGAGATCGCGCGGGAGTACCTGGGCGACGTCACCGGCGCCGATCCGTCGGCCGCCGACCTGGACCTGGTGGGCTTCGCCACGCCCCGTCGCGGCAACTCGGACCTGGAGGTGTGGCTCCAGAAGTCCCACGGCGACAGCCAGCCCACGGGCTTCATCTGGATCCCCCTCATGGAGCTCATGGAGCGGCTCGGCGGACCCCGGCTCCGGGACCCGCGGCTCATCGCCAACATTCACATGTTCGTGCGCGCGGAGATCGGCGAGCGCATCCTCCTCGACGAGCCCCGACATCGCGGCGCGCCAACCCGGCTCCCTCTGGAGCTGCGGCCCGTGGAGCTGGAGCCGGGGAAGGGCCCCGACGACTTCCTGGACCTGGAGCTCAGCATCCTCGATTTCAACCAGCGGGTGATGGAGCTCGCCGAGGACCCGGAGATCCCGGTGCTGGAGCGCTTCCGCTTCCTCTCCATCTTCTCCAGCAACATGGACGAGTTCTTCGTCGTGCGCGTGGGGAGGCTCAAGGAGGAGGTCCACGCGTCGGGGGAAGGGGAGTACGAGGACTTCTCGCCGGAGCAGCTCCTCGATCTGGTCGCCATCCGGGTGCGCGCCCTCCTCGCCCGGCAGTACGCCTGCTTCGACGAAGAGCTCGAGCCGGCGCTGCGGGAGGGGGGCATCCGCATCCTCTCGTGGGAGGAGCTCGACGAGGACCAGAAGGGGCAGCTCCGGGCCCGGTTCACCGCGGAGATCTTCCCGACGCTCACCCCGCTCTCCATGGTGTCGGGTCCCGGCCGCTCTTTCCCGCGTCTGGTGAGTCTGGGGCTGGCGCTGGCCGTCTCCCTCCGGCGTGGGGCCGAGGGGAAGGCCGAGCTCGGGTACGTGCCCGTTCCCGACGACCAGGACCGCTTCCTCGCCGTCCCCGACTCCCCGGACGTCATCCCCGTGGAGAAGGTCATCGGCGCCAACGTGGATCAGCTCTTCTCGTCGGCCGACGTGGAGAGCGTCTATGTCTTCCGGGCCAGCCGGGTGGGCGACGTGGAGATCGACGAGGATTCGTCCGGGTCGCTCCTCCGCGACATTCAGGACGAGGTTGAAGCAAGGCCGTATAAACCCATCGTACGCTTGGAGGTAGAGGCCTCCATGCCGAGGGAGATCCAGGCCTTCATCCTCAACTCCATCCGGCATGAGCAGTCCACCGAGGGCGCCAATCTGACCCGCGCCGACATCTACGAGGTCCCCGGCTTGGTGGACCTCACGGGCGTCGCCGACCTGGCCGACCTCTCGGTGGAGGACGGCCTCTATCCGCCGTACTCGGCGCATCACCTGGTGGACCGCGACGGCTCCATCTTCGACGTCCTGGCCGAGGGGGACCTCCTCTGCCACCATCCCTTCCACGACTTCGAGACGACGGTGGGCCGGTTGCTCGAGGAGGCCGCGGACGATCCCCGGGTGCTGGCCATCAAGCTCACGCTGTACCGCACGGGTCGGCGCTCGCCGGTGATGGACGCCCTCCTCCGGGCGTTGGAGCAGGGCAAGGACGTCTCGGTGTTCGTCGAGCTCAAGGCGCGCTTCGACGAGGAGAGCAACATCCACTGGACCCACCGCCTCAAGGAGGCGGGCGCCCGGGTGGTCTACGGGGTGGTGGGCTTCAAGACCCACGCCAAGACCGCGCTGGTGGTCCGCCGGGAGTCCGACGGCGTCCGGCGCTATGTGCACATCGGCACCGGCAACTACAACGCCACCACCGCCCGGTTCTACACCGACCTGGGCCTGATGTCGGCGGATCCGGACCTGGGCGCGGACCTCCATGACTTCTTCAACGAGCTGACCGGCGGGGCCGGGCCCCCGGAGAAGCAGTTCCGCCGGCTCCTGGTGGCCCCGCACTCGCTGGTGCAGGGCCTCGACCGCATGATCGCCCGGGAGGCGGAGCACGCCCAGGCGGGCCGACCGGCGCGGATCCAGGCCAAGCTCAACGGCCTGGCCGACCGGAAGGTGGTGAAGGCGCTGTACGAAGCGTCCCGGGCGGGCGTGGAGGTCGACCTCCTGGTCCGCTCCATCTGCACGCTGCGACCCGGGGTGCCGGGGCTATCGGACACCATCCGGGTGAAGAGCATCCTCGGGCGCTTCCTCGAGCACTCGCGCATCTACTACTTCCAGAACGCCGGTCAGAGCGAGTACTACATCGGCTCCGCCGACTGGCGCGCCCGCAACCTCCGTCGTCGTGTGGAGGTGGTCACGCCCGTGGACGACCCGTCGGCCCGCAGGGTGCTCCGCGCCGTCCTCGACACCCAGCTCGACGATCCGCGGGCGTGGGAGCTCCGCTCCGACGGCGCCTTCGAGCGGGCTCAGGGGGAGGGCCCCGACTCCCAGCACGTCTTCATGGAGACGCGGGGCGGCCTGGACCTGGCCGTGGAGTGAGCCCTGCCGGTACCTGTGCGCCAGGGTCCGCTTTATCTTGTGGCACGCGCCGGGACGGCCGCCGGAAGGGACCGTCCGGGCCGTTCGAGCGCCTGTAGCTCAGCTGGATAGAGCATCGGCCTTCTAAGCCGGCGGTCGCAGGTTCGAGTCCTGCCAGGCGCGCTCTCGTGACGCGGCGGCGAGTGAACGCCGGCTAGGTTCCCCCGACCCGGTTGAGGCGCGAGCCAGGCCCGCCTCTTCTTTCCTCCCCGATCCCCACGTAACGCTCTGCGTGACATCGGCCGAAATACTCGGCCACGAGGTTGTCGGCCCGACGCGTCGTCACTCCCATGTCACGGAGAAGCTGGTCGGTGAAATCGATGAAGTAGGGTCCCACGAAGTGACCGTCGATGGCTCCGGTGAAGGCCTCCTCGGCCCAGGCCCTCGCCTCGTGGATCTCCGCGTACATGATATCCCGGTCCGGCAGGTCGAGCTCACCCTGGAACGCGGCCGCGAGCCAGTGAGCACAGACCTCGGACATGAGCATGTTGCCGATGGAGGAGGCGTATCCGATGAAGCCGATGTGGGGCGCGCCCGGCGGCAGGATGTGGCGGTAGAGGGTAAAGAACCCATCGTCGTCCCGGACGAGCTCCCGGAGGTCGGGTGCCAGGAAGTCGAGGGGCTGCTTCCAGCCTGTGGCGAACACGATCACATCCGCCGAGAGCGTCTGTCCCGTGTCCAGCTCCAGGGTCTCTCCGTCGGCGAACGCGGCGATCTCTCCCCGCTGGGTGGCGATTCGTCCATCGCGCACCTTGTCGTAGATCCCGACACCGGTCCCGATATAGCGGAATCCCTCCGGCAACGGCTCGTCCGGAACCATCTCGGCGGGCATGTTCGCGAGCTTGCGGACGCTCCAGGTCTGGAACTTCCAGAAGAGGTCGACCAGCGGCCTGCCCGGCCCGTGGAGGAGTGATCGCAGGCCGCGGGTCGTGTGATAGGGGAGGAACGCCTGGAACCACCGCGTGAGGATCAACCAGTCGACGCGGAGACCGTACATCCAGCGGGGAGCGAGCCAGTGAGGGGACCGGAAGAGCATGGTGGCGGAACGGGCATGGTCGGCAGCCAGGGAGGCGCAGTCGTGGGCCGACTTCGCTCCCCCGACCACGACGACGCGCTGGCCTTCGATCTGCTCCCGCCTGTTCAGCTCGCTCGAGTGCAGGACCTCGCCCGCGAACCGATCGACCCCGGGGATGTCGGGGATGTGGGGCTCGGAGAAGACACCGTTGCAGACCGCGACGTGATCGTAGCGTCTCCGCTCCGCTTCATCAGGATCGTCGACAGGTTGCAGCTCCACCTCGAATCGCCCGTTCTCTCCGTTCGAGAGCCGCTCGATCGCCCGTACTTCCGTGGAGAAGCGGATCCGTGGCAGCAGGTCGTGATGCTCGGCATATCCCTCGAGGTAGGCCAGCACCTGCTCCGCGGTGGGATAGTCGTCCACCCCCTCGGGGTAGGGGAAGTCCGAAAAGCGGTAGAATTCCCGCGGGTCGTTGGTCCGGAGCGTCGGGTACGTCCGGTCCGGGTGCCAGGAGCCACCGAGGGACGAAGCCTTTTCGTAGATTTCGGGGTCGAACCCGTCGGCGAGGAGGACCCGTGCCGTTGCGAGCCCGGACGGGCCCGCTCCTACGATGCAGACTCGCTTGTCGACGGTCATGTCCAGATTCAGGTCACTTCGACTTCAGCAGAAGTCCGACGCCAGGGACATGTTAACCCGGACCGGGGGGGGAGACGCAATCGGACCCGTCGATCCGAGTGTCCCGGGGTTCGAGGCTCTGGCGGGCGCACCCGCAGGTCCTTGCCGCTTGAATGATGCGCCGGCGAGGTGAACCTTGGGAGGGTGCCACCCTGTCGCGACAGACCCCGAGGTCCACAGTGCATCCATCCAGGCTCGACGGAATCCACGGAGCGGGAGAGGTCCGGTCCCGCCGTCGCTCCGAGACCGCCCTCGAGTTCCGCGGCGTCTTCGCCTTCCGCAAAGAGCACGAGGCGTCCCTCGTCGACCTTCTCGCCTCTCGCAAGCCCGTGGAGTTCGCGGGGATGATCGACGGCGAGCACCGTCTCCTGCAGGTCCGTCTCACGGACATGTCGCTGGTGACGGGGCTGGCCTACTTCCAGGGGCTGGGCGATCCGTACGACGAGTCCCGGGAGAGCCGGGCGGGGTAGGGGGGCGGAAGCGAGACCGTCCTGCCAGGCTCGCTTTTGGAGCGACATCGGAGACGGGAGGGTGTAGCATGCGCAACGGGCGAGAGAAGCTGATCGGGACTCTGCTCGCACTCATTGTGGGCACGGGATGTTACACCTGGGAGGCCGTGCCCGGGGAAGACTTCGATGAGCTTCGCGGCGAGACCGTGCGGCTCACGGTCCGTGACAGCAGCCGCCTTGCGCTCGACGACTTCTCCGTTCGGGGCGATGCCGTCTACGACGCCTCGATCTCCTGCCGGTCCGTATCGGCGGCAGGAAGACTCCTGCTCCAGGACCTCTCTGGCCGACGTGGTCCTCCTGGAGATCAGGGAGAACCAGACCGCGTGGGTGGCAGTGGGCGTGGCTCTGGGCACGGCGGCGGCCGTAGGGCTTATGATGCTCCTCTACGGTGTCAGTTGATGACGCTCCTCTTTCCAGCTCGCCCATGAACTCTCAGGCCTCTTACGCCCTCCTCGTGGTATTGCTCTCCTCGCTGGTCCTCCCCGCGTGCGCCCCCGACACCGGCCGCTCGGGCGCCGGGGCCTCCGCGCCCGCCACGCTCCATGCCCGCCTCGACTCGGTGGCCCGGGCCAGCGGGGCCGAGGTGGTGGGCGTTTACTACCGGAGCCTGGCCGAGGACGGCGACTCGGTGACGCTGAACGCCGACGTGCGCATGCACGCCGCCAGCACCATGAAGGTGCCGGTGATGATGCGGCTCTTCCTCGACGACCAGGAGGGGATCCGGGCCCTGGACAGCACCATGCCGGTGAAGCGGACCTTCTACTCCATCGTCGACAGCTCGACGTACGACCTGCCCCCCGAATCGGACTCGGACACCACGTTCTACGGACGGGTGGGGGAGGACGCCACCATCCGGAGCATGGTGGACCGGATGATCACCTGGTCCAGCAACCTGGCCACCAACATCCTCATCGAGGTGGCCGAGCCCGCCCGCATCGAGACCATGCTGTCGCGCGTGGGCGCCGACTCCATGTCGGTGCTCCGG
>JAWVZK010000173.1:0-6901 GCA_033722275.1 Longimicrobiales bacterium
CACTTGTCGACATGGGTGGCCAGGGCCCGGTCCACCTTGTCTCGCGGGACACCGGGGGGAAGCCGGATGGTGTAGTGCACGTCGATGCGTGTCAGCACGACGATCCGGTCCACGATCTCGTTGGTGCCTTCGGCGGTGCAGCGGATGTCACCGTCCGGAACTTCGATCCCGCGCACCTCCAGTGCGCCGTTGAGGGTGCCGAGCAGTCAGCCGGCGGCGGCCGCCACGAGATAATCCACCGGGAGAGGCAGATTGGGTTGGGAGTCGAGGCCGTAGTGTGCCTTCACGGGCCCGTGGACCCCGAAGTCCAGCTCCGTGCCGTCCTCCAGGGTCGCCCTCCTGTGGAGACCGTCCACCTTCTCCACGGATGCCCTCGCCACATAGAACGCTTCACTCACCGTCGTCTCCCGGTTCGGATGGATCGTCGGCCCGCTCGGCCGGATCGCCGTGTTCGTCCTCCCCCTCGGCCCACTCCGCCCAGCGGTCGGCCGCGCCTCGCTCGAATCCCAGACACCGGAGCACGGGGAGGGGTGGATACCGGGGATAGCGGGGATCGGAGCGGGACCGCTCACAAAGATAAAAGCGGGATCCCCTCCTGTTGCCCGTCACGCGATGGTGGCGACACACGCTGCACAGGCCCGCGCGGTGATCGGGAACCGGGGGCGAGGGCGGGCCATCGGCGGGCGCCGGGGGCGGGCCACCGGCGGACGCCGGGCCATCGGCGGACGGCGGACCCCGTCGCCGCTCGTCGGCCCGATCCCCTTCGCTCATCCGCGGATCCCCAGGAATCCCGCCTGACGGAAGCGGTCCCCATTTCGATGGGAGAACAGACGGGAGCCGGTGCATCGAGTGCAGTGGCGGGAGACGCTGACCTTCTCCCGGTCCACGCCGAGCTCCACCGCGGCCCCGGCCAACCAGGCCCGCACGTCGATAGGCGCCGCGTGCCGCGGCGCCGGGAGGCCGAAGGCGCCGAAGACCTCGGGTCCCACCTCGTAACACCTCCCGCAGATGGCCGGTCCGAGGTGCACGTGCACGTCGGCGACGTCGGTGGCGAAGCCCCGGGCCATGGTGGCCAGGCCCTCGGCCAGGATGCCGGAGGAGGCACCCCTCCACCCGGCGTGGACCATCGCCACCGACCGACGAACGGGATCCACGATGAAGACCGGGACGCAATCCGCGGTGGTCACCGCCAGGAGGACGCCTGTCCGGTCGGTGGCGTGGCCGTCGCACGGGTCCACGAGCTCGAGACGCTCGTCCGGGTCTGCCTGCTCCGAGGCGTCCCTCCAGATCCGCACCGCCGTGCCGTGCGGTTGCGGGGCATGGACGACGAGATCCGCCCCCGCGGCCGCCGCGAGACGCGCCCAGTTCGTACGCACCGCCGCCTCGGAGCTGCCCCCGGAGAAGAGGCCGAGGTCGAACGGGGCGGAGCCGGAGCCCCGCGCGCTCGTGCCCTGTACGAGCCAGGGGAAGGCCTCCGACCAGTCGGGATGGACGAGACGCGGGGGGTCGTCCCGCCGCTCCTCGGTGACGAGACGGATGGATCCTGGAAGGTTCGGTGCCATGGCGACGGATGGAGGGAAGGCACGGGACCCTACCCTGGACGCTCGCCTTCGTGCGCGCATCGCCTCTCCGGACTCCTGCCCTCCAGGCAAATTCGGTAGGTTATCGACCACGAAGACCTCGAATCGTCAGGCAAAGAAGGACCGTGAAGGACGACACCCTCTTCGACAGCCCGAACGTCGCCTACGCCCAGGCGATGTTCGAAGAGTACGCGAGAAACCCGGACGCCGTCTCGGAGGAGTGGCGTCGCCTCTTCGAGAACGGCGCCGAGCTGGCCATCGCCGAGGGGCTCCTGGTCCCCGATCAGCTTCAGAGCGCCCACGCCGTCCCTCGGGGGGACGCGCCTCCGGCGGCGGCCGAAGAGGGCCCCGCGGCGGCCGAGGAACGCCCCGCGGCCGCCCCTCCACCGTCCTCCGACGAAGACGACGGCCGGGGGGACGAGGCCGCCCCCGCCGCCGTCCGTCCGGAGCCGGCGGGTCCGGTGGCGGAGCCGCAACCGTCGGCGGCGGAAGCCGAGCCCGACGAGGAGGTCGCGTGGGGAACCGACGGCTCCGCGTCACGCCGTCTCCTGGAGCTCCTCCCCGCCGTCTCACGGGCCACGGCGCTGGTGCAGGCGTTCCGCGACCACGGACATCGCCTGGCGCACATCGATCCGCTGGGCAGCGACCCTCCGGGGCATCCCCAGCTCTCGCCGGCGTTTCACGGCACGTCGACGGAGGAGCTGCACGAGCTCCCCGCGTCCCTGATCCTCGCCGAAAGCGGCGCCAGCGCCGACGACCGCTCCGTCGCCGACGCGCTGGCCGAGCTCGGCGAGATCTATGCCGACACCATCGGCTACGAGTTCGAGCACCTGGACGACCACGAGAAGGTGGATTGGCTCTGGGCTCAGGTGGAGGCCGGCCGCCATCGACCGGAGATGTCCGACGAGAAGCGCGTGGCGCTCCTCCGTCGCATCAGCGAGGCCGAGGGGCTCGAGCAGTTCCTTCACCGAACGTATCTGGGACAGAAGCGCTTCTCGCTGGAAGGCAACGACATGCTCGTCCCCATGCTCGACCTGGTCGTCGAGGAGTCGGCGGGGGCGGGCGCCCAGGACGTGGTCCTGGGCATGGCCCACCGGGGGCGTCTGAACGTCCTGACCCACACCTTGGGCGTGTCGTACGGCGACCTCCTGGCCGAGTTCGAGGGACCCTCCATCAAGGGTGGAGCGCTGGACATCGAGGGTACGGGGGACGTGAAGTACCACCACGGCGCCCGTGGCCGTCGCACCGTGGAGGGCTCGGGTGAGGTCGAGATCACGTTGGCGCCCAATCCCAGTCACCTGGAGTTCGTGAACCCCGTGGTCCTGGGCATGGCGAGGGCGAAGCTCTGGGCCGATCTCTCAAGGGGCGAGGCGCCGAAGTACGACGCGGTGGTCCCGATCCTCATCCACGGGGACGCCGCGTTCGCCGCCGAGGGGGTGGTGGCCGAGACGCTGAACATGGCGCGTCTCGAGGGATACGAGGTCGGCGGGACCATCCACGTGATCGTGAACAACCAGATCGGCTTCACCACGGACCCGCGGGAGGGGCGCTCGACGGCGTACGCCAGCGACCTGGCCAAGGGGTACGGGATCCCCATCGTCCACGTGAACGCCGACGATCCCGAGGCGTGTCTCGCCGTCGTCCGCCTGGCCATGGCCTACCGCCGGGAGTACCACGACGACTTCGTCATCGATCTCGTGGGCTACCGCCGGCATGGCCACAACGAGGGCGACGAGCCCGCATACACGCAGCCCGTCCGCTACGACGACATCGAGGATCACCCCACCGTGCGTGCCCTCTACGCCGCCGATCTGGTGGAGGACGGGATCCTCACCGAAGACGACGCCGCCGTCATCCAGGACGAGATCGCCGAGACGCTCCGTGAGGCCCAAGATCACGTCCGGGAGCACGAGGCCGTGGGCGACGACAAGCCCGACGCCGAGCGGGAAGTCCCCGTGGTGCCCGATACCACCGGCGTCGATCTGGAGGTGCTGGAGCGGGTGAACGGCGCCCTCACCGACGTACCAGAGGCGTTCACCCCGCACCCCAAGCTGTGGCGGCAAATCCAACGCAGGGCCGGGGACTTCGGGGCCGACAAGACCCTGGACTGGGGACACGCCGAGACGCTGGCCTTCGGGAGCCTCCTCATGGAGGGGATCCCGGTTCGTCTCACCGGCCAGGACTCCGAGCGGGGGACCTTCAGCCACCGGCACGCGATCCTTCACGACGTGGAGACCGGAGAGGAGTTCGTGCCCCTCTCCACCATCGCCGAAGCTCCCTTCGAGATCTACAACTCACCCCTCACCGAGACGGCGGTGGTGGGCTTCGAGTACGGCTACTCCGTGGCCTGCGACAACGACGCCGTCCTGTGGGAGGCCCAGTTCGGCGACTTCGTCAACGTGGCCCAGGTCATGATCGACCAGTTCCTCTCGTCGGGCCATCAGAAGTGGGGACAGTACTCCCGCCTCGTCCTCCTCCTGCCCCACGGGTACGAGGGTCAGGGGCCCGAGCATTCCAGCGCCCGCCTGGAGCGCTTCCTGCAGCTCTGCGCCGAAGACAACATGCGGGTGACGTATCCCACGACGCCGGCCCAGTATTTCCACATGCTCCGGAGGCAGGCCCTCCGCCGGCCGGAGCGTCCCATGATCGTCATGACACCGAAGAGCCTCCTGCGCCATCCACGAGCCACGTCGGAGGCCAGCGAGCTCACCACCGGGAACTTCCGCCACGTCCTGGAGGATCCGACGGTGGAGGACCCGGCCACGGTCCAGCGGTTGGTCCTCTGCTCCGGGAAGGTCTACTACGACATCCAGGGACACGACCGCCGGGAGGAAGCGAGCAACACCGCCGTCGGCCGCCTCGAGCTCCTCTACCCCTTCCCCGAGGCCGCTCTCGAGGAGCTGGTGGGCATGTATCCGAACCTCGGAGAGGTGGTCTGGGCGCAGGAGGAGCCGAGGAACATGGGCGCCCTGACCTTCGTCGGCCCGCGCCTGCGGGCCGTGGTCCCCAGGAAGATCCCCCTCTCCTACGCGGCGCGACCGGAGCGGGCGAGTCCCGCCGAAGGGAAGTCGTCGAACCACGCCAGGCACCAGAACACGGTCATCCTCGAGGCCCTGGGGCTGGAGCCGGAGGAGACCCCGGAGGACGACGATTGACCCGACCGTGACTCCGACCCCCCTCTCCCGAGGCGGCCCATGAAGTTGCCCTTCGAGTTGGAGCGGCCCCTGGTCTTCTTCGACCTGGAGACCACCGGCCTGGACCTGAAGCGGGATCGGATCATCGAGCTGGCCTTCATCAAGATCACGCCCCACGGCGATGTCCTCGAGCGGGAGCGACGGTTCAATCCCGGCATTCCGATCCCCCCGGAGGCCACGGCCGTTCACGGCATCACCGACGCCGACGTGGCCGACGAAGTGGAGTTTTGCCGCACGGCTCGAAGCCTGGCCGAGATGCTCGAGGACTCCGACCTGGCGGGCTTCAACGTCCGTCGCTTCGACATCCCCATGCTCCTGGAGGAGTTCAGGCGATGCGGCGTGGAGTTCAGCATGGAGGACCGTCTGGTGGTGGACATGCAGAACATCTTCCACCGGGAGGAGCCCAGGGACCTCTCGGCGGCGGCGCGCTTCTATCTGGATCGGGAGCACGAGGAGGCCCACACCGCTCTGGGGGACATCCGGACCTCGGCCGGTGTCCTGGGTGCGCAGCTCCGTCGCTACCCCCATCTTCCCCGGGATCTTGCCGGCCTCCACGCCTACTGCGAGGAGTACGCGCCCATCCTCTCGGAGGTGGACCGGTGGTTCAGTCCTCCCGAGGAGGGACGGATCTTCCGCCGGGGCAAGCACCGAGGCCGTCCGCTGGCCGAGATCGTCCACGAGGAGCCCGACTACCTCCGCTGGATGATGGGGGCGGACGACATGGACGAGGACGTGATCTCCGTCGTCTCGGAAGCGCTGGAGGAGCCAGAGGCGGTCCCGACCCCGGACGACGGATAGAGAGCCCGCTGGACCGCACGAGTGAACAGACCATGAGCAGCGACGCAGATCAGGAGCCCAACGACATGAGTCAGGATCGTCCGACACGCCGGATCGGGAGCGCACTCCTCACGCTGACGGGCGCCCTCGCCCTGCTGGCGACCGGCCAGGAGCTGGCCGCCCAGCGAGCCGTCTCCACCGACGACATGAGCGCGTTCCACCCCCGGGTCATCGGACCCGCGGTGACGGGAGGACGGATCCACGACGTGGAGGCGCTGCCCGACGACCCGTCCACCATCCTCGTCGGATCGGCGTCCGGAGGGCTCTGGAAGACGACGAACCGGGGGCATACGTGGACCAACGTCTTCGCCGACCAGCCCGTCAGCACCTTCGGGGACATCGCGGTGTCCCCGTCGAATCCCGACGTGGTCTACGCAGGTACCGGGGAGCAGCAGAACCGACAGTCCTCGTCGTACGGCAACGGCGTGTACCGCTCCGACGACCGGGGCGACACGTGGCGGCACCTGGGTCTGGAGGAGACGCGTCACACCGGCCGGATCGTCGTTCATCCCTCGGACCCCGACGTCGTCTGGGTGGGCGCGCTGGGCAATCTCTGGGCGCCATCGCAGGAGCGGGGGGTCTTCAAGAGCACCGACGGCGGGGATACCTGGGAGCGCGTCCTCTTCGTCGACGATCGGACCGGCGTGGTGGACATGGCCATCGACCCGTCGAATCCGGACATCCTCTACGCCGCCACGTACCAGCGCATGCGGAAGGCCTGGGGCTTCAACGGCGGCGGCCCCGGGAGCGGCATCTGGAAGAGCATCGACGGCGGCCGCAGCTGGAACGAGCTGGGCAACGGGATCCCCTCCGGCGACAAGGGGCGGATCGGCATCGCGCTGGCGGAGTCGAACCCCGACGTGCTCATGGCGCTCGTCGAGACCGACGACGACGAGACCACGGGTCTCTATCGATCGGAGGACGCCGGCCTCTCCTGGGAGTTGGTCAACGACCAGAACATCCGTCCCATGTACTACTCCCACGTCTTCATCGACCCCTCGGACGATGAGCGCGTCTACACCCTGGCCACGCGATCCTATGTCAGCGACGACGGGGGTCGGACCTTCAGCCAGATCGCCCTCGCGCCCACCTACGACGTGGGCGTCCACGCCGACCATCACGGTCTGTGGATCAACCCGGCGGATCCCGAGCACCTGTACCTCGTGGGCGACGCGGGGATGCACGAGAGCTACGACCGGGGCGTGAATTTCCGGCGCATGAACAACTTCCCCATCGCCCAGTTCTACGCCATCACCGTCGACATGCGGGATCCGTACTGGGTGTACGGCG
>JAWVZK010000174.1:0-6886 GCA_033722275.1 Longimicrobiales bacterium
CCATTCTTGTTGCCTAACCGACAATAATTCTTCTGTCGAAGACCTCGGCGAAGTGTCGCACGAAGGCCTCCTCCACATCCGCCATGACGGGGGGAGAGTCCAGCTCGCGCTCCAGGGACGTCACGCCCCGATCCTCGATCCCACAGGGAATGATGGTCTCGAAGTACCCCAGGTCGGGCCGGACGTTGAGCGCGACGCCGTGGGAGGTGATCCACCCGGACGAGACGCGGATCCCGATGGCCGCCAGCTTCCCCCGCTCGGTCCAGACCCCGGTGCCGGCCTCGCTCCGCGTGGCCGCGATCCCATGCTCGGCAGCGACGCGTATGAGGACCGTCTCCAGATCACGCAGGTATCGATGCAGGTCCTTTCGGTCGGGCTTGAGGTCCACGATGGGATAGGCGACCAGCTGCCCGGGCCCGTGGTAGGTCACGTCGCCGCCCCGTCCAACCTCGAAGAGCTCGATGCCGAGACGATGTCGCTCTTCGTCGTCCGCGAGCACGTGCTCGGGTCGCGAGCTGGATCCCAGCGTGATGACGTGGGGGTGCTCCAGGAGCATCAGCGTGTCGTCCACGATCCCCGCCCTCCTCTTCCGGACCAGCTCGCTCTGGTGCGCCAGGGCCTCCCCATACGGCACCGGCCCGAGGCGAAGGACGGAAAGGGCGCGAGCCCGGGGCCCCGCGGTCACCTCGCCTCGCTCCGCCTTTGCCCGGGGCATGATTCGGGTCCGCCCATGCCCGCTTCCGGTCCGCGCATGCCCGCTTCGGGTCCGCCCATGCCCTCGATCACTACGCGTCTTCCGGGAAGTCCTCCAGCATCTCCTTGAGGCGGGAGAGGAAGCGCGCGGCATCGGCTCCGTCGACGATCCGATGATCGTATCCCAGAGAGAAGAGCGCGCGCTTGCGGATGGCGATCGAGTCGGTTCCCGTCTCGGAATCCTCGACGACGACGACGCGCTTCTCGATGGCTCCCGTGCCGAGGATGGCCGACGTTCCCTTCGGGATCACCGGCATCCCGACCATGGTGCCCAGCACGCCCGGGTTGGTGATGGAGAACGTGGCGCCCTGGATCTCCCCGGGCATCAGCTTCCGGTCCCGGGCACGGGTGGCGAGATCCACGATCTTGTTGCCGATCCCCACGAGCCCGAGATGGTCGGCATCGTGGACCACCGGAACGATCAGGCCCGGATTCAGATCGACGGCCATCCCCAGATTGACGTTGCCCCGATAGATGATGTTGTTGCCGGAGACGGTCGAGTTGACCGAGGGAAACTCGTGGAGCACGCGGGACACCGCCCACGCCACGAACGCGGTATAGCTGACGCGGGCTCCCTGGCTCTTCCAGCGCTCACGATTCTCCGCCCGGATCCGATCGATGGCGGAGAAGTCGATCTCGATGAAGGAGTGGACGTGGGGAGCGATCCGCTTCGCCAGGACCATGTGCTCGGCGGTCAAGCGCCGGATCTTGTCCATGGGCTCCACCTCGTCGGCGGAGCGCACCGGGAACTCGGGGTGCTGAACCTCGTTGTAGAACGTCTCCCAGAGGTCGGAAGGCGCCGATGCGGCCGCCTTCTCCGACGGCTTGCTCGGAGCCGCGTCCTTCTCCTTCTTCGCCGCCTCCTGCGTGGGCTCCTTCTTCTCCTCCTCGGCAGCCGCGCCCGACTCGATGAAGCTCAGGATGTCCTGTTTCGTGACACGGCCGGCGTGGCCCGACCCCGGCACCGACTCGATGTCGATGCCGTGCTCGTCGGCGATCTTTCGCACGACCGGAGTCGATCGGGTCCGCAGACGCTCCTCGGCTGTCTGGCCCCCATCCTCGTCGCCGGACGGTGCAAGCTCCTCCTCCCTGGTCTCCTCGGCCTCCGCCTCCTCTTCCTCGCCCTCCCCCTCCTCTTCTTCGGGCTCCCGCGCGTCGGCGGCCGCGGCGGCGGCCTCATCCGCCCCGGCTTCCCCGGCTTCATCCTCCTCGGCCTCCCCGGAGGCTTGCTCCTCCTCGGACGACTCGGCGGGGGCACCCCCTTCGGTGTCGATGTAGGCCACGATGGTCCCCACCTCCACGGTCTCGCCCTCCTCCACGGCGATCTCGACCAGCGTCCCCGAGGAGGGAGCCGGAATCTCGGCGTCCACCTTGTCGGTGGAGATCTCGAGGATCGGCTCGTCGCGCTCCACCTCGTCGCCGACCTGCTTGAGCCACTGGGACACGGTGCCTTCGGCGATGGACTCGCCCATCTGAGGCATGGGGACTTCGATTCGAGACACGCTCGATCACTCCGGTTCGGTTTAGTATTCGGCCAGGTAGCGCGCCGCCTTCACGACGTCCTCGGCCTGCGGTAGAAAGTAATCCTCGAGGGATCCTGAGTAAGGCACGGGGGCGTCGATGGCCGTCACGCGGAGCATGGGGGCATCGAGCCACTCGAATGCCTTCTCGCTCACGCGAATGGCGATCTCTCCCGCGATGCCGCCGGTTCGTGTGTCTTCGTGCACGATCAGGAGCCGGTTCGTCTTCTTCACGCTCTCGACGACGGCCTCGTCGTCCAGAGGCAGCAGCGTCCTCAAGTCGATGATCTCCACCGAGAGGCCATCCTCGTCTTCCAGGATGTCCGCGGCGTCGGCGCTCTTGTGGACCATGGAGCCGTAGGTCACGACGGTGAGGTCCGAGCCCTCGCGTGCGACGCGGGCTTCGCCCAGAGGCACCACGTAGTCGTCGTCCGGGAGCACCTCCCGCACCGAGGGGGCCCGATACAGGCCCTTGTGCTCCTCGAAGATCACCGGGTTGTCGTCGCGGATGGCCGCCTTGAGCAAGCCCTTGGCGTCGTAGGGCGTGCTCGGGTAGACGATCTTCAGACCGGGCGTGTGGAAGAACGCCATCTCCACGTTCTGCGAATGGAACGGTCCGCCGCGATTCCCCCCGCCCACCGGCCCGCGGATGACCAGCGGCATCGGGCCGGCGCCGCGGTACAGGGAGGTGGCGATGTAGTTCGTGATGACGTCGTAGGCCGGCGAGATGAAGTCCATGAACTGGATCTCCACGACGGGCCGGAGTCCCATGTGGGCGGCACCGGCCGCGGCCCCCGTGAATCCACCTTCGGCGATGGGGGTGTCGATGACCCGCTCCGGGCCGAAATGGTGCAGGAAGTCCCGGGTGACCTTGAACGCCCCCCCGTAGACGCCGATGTCCTCTCCCAGGAGGAAGACCGACTCGTCCCTGCTCATCTCCTCGAACAGCGCCTCGCTGATGGCCTCCAGGAGCGTCACCGGCTCTCCCTGCCCGGTCTTGAGGACGTGCTCGGGGGCCTCCCTACCCGGGTCGGTGGCGGTCATGAGCGTCCACCCGCAGGGTCGGGGGTCTCCAGCCTCGTCCAGGGCAGCGGCAGCGACACGTCGGTGTAGACGTCCGTCACGGCAGCCTCGGGATCGGGCCCGGGCTCCTCCACCACCATCTCGGCTGCACGCCGGCAGCGCTGTCCCACCTCCTCGTCGATGGCGTCCAGCTCCCCTTCGGTCGCCCAGTCGTTCCGAAGCAGACGGGATCGGTAGCGGTCGATGGGATCCTTCTTCTCCCACTCGGCGATGAGCGTCGGGTCCACGTAATCCTGCGGATCGTGCTGGGCGTGACCCAGCCGCCGGAAGTAGCGAAGCTCCACCATCCGGACGCCCCCGCCCGAGCGGGCGAGGGCCGCGGCCCGGCGGACGGCGTCGAAGACGGCCAGGACGTCGGTCCCGTCCACCGACTCGGCACCGATGCCGTAGCCCGGTCCCTTCTCGGTGAAGCTGGAGACCCGGGTGTTCTTCCGAGTGGGTGTGGAAAAGGCCCACTGGTTGTGCTCGACCATCAGGATCAAGGGACAGCGCTGTACTGCGGCGAAGTTGAGCCCCTCGTGCCACGCGCCGGTGGATGAGGCGCCGTCGCCGTAGAACACCATCCCGATCCGCTCTTCGTCCCTCATGCGGAAGGCCAGCGTGACACCGGCCATGACCTCGATCATGGTCCCCAGCGGTGACACGGGTCCCAGGATTCCCTTCCCGAAGTCGACCCAGTGGACGTTCGCTTCCTTGCCACGGGTGGGTCCGGTCCCCTTCGCCATGTACTGGCGGAAGAAATCCTCGAGGGAGCCACCGAACAGGAAGACGGCCCCTGCGGCGCGCACCGTCGGTGCGAGCACGTCTCCCCTGCCGTCCTCCCGCCGCCGGAGTGCGAAGGCCGCGCCCACCGCGCCGGCCTCCTGGCCCAGGGACCGGTACACGCCACCGCTCACGTGTCCCTGCTTCTGGAGGACCTCGAGGCGCTCCTCGGCGCTCCTCGTCAGACGGAGCGCCCGATAGAGCTCGTGCAGCTCGGCTCGACCGAGGCCGTGCGCCGAGCGGTCAGACACCGCGAGGGCTGACTCCAGGGCTCAGTTCCCGTCGTTGCCGTCGTTGCCCTCCGAACCTGCCGGCGGAGGAGGAGGAACGTCCTCGCCGAGTCCGGGGAGGACCGGCTGCGGCGCCGTCGTCTCCTGGGGCACGTCCACCTGGATGACCGAGGACGGTGCCCGGGCCCGGGACGACAGGATGGAGAGGACGAGCGCCAGGACCATGAAGATCGTACCGGCGGTCCAGGTCGCCCGCGTCAGGACGGTAGTCGCTTGACGACCCCCGAGCACGCCGTCGGCCATGGTGCCACCGCTTCCACCTACCGCCGCCAGACCGCCGCCCTTCCCGGCCTGGAGGAGGATGACCACGGACAAGAACAAGCCGTCCAGAACGAGGACGGTCAGCAAGAAACCATACATCGGAGCCCTATTCCCTTGATGATGAGATGTTAAACGTCGAAGCGGCCCGATACAGTGTCAACGGCCGGGGCCGGCAGCCCGCACGATGGCGGCGAAGGACTCGGGGGCCAGACTCGCGCCTCCCACCAGCACGCCACCCACCTCGGGGGCACCCAGGAGGTCGGCCGCGTTCTCGGGCGTCACGGATCCACCGTACAGGATCGGGATCCTCGAGCCCTCGGCGGCGCCCAACGCCTCGGTCAGGCGAGACCGGAGCGTCTCATGGGCCGCGCTGGCATCTCCGGGGGTGGCGGTCTCACCGGTACCGATGGCCCAGACGGGCTCGTAGGCCAGAAGGAATCGTCCCTTCCCGGGGCCCAGCTCCCCCAGAGCCGCGTCGAGCTGACCCAGGATGACCTCGCCCACCCGGCCGGATCTCCGCTCTTCCAGGGTCTCGCCCACGCAGAGGACCGGAACGAGCCGGTGCCTCCTGGCCGCGGCGACCTTCAACGCCGTCTCCTCGTCGGTCTCGCCGAAGACGTGACGCCGCTCCGAGTGGCCGACGAGGACGAATTCGGCTCCGGCGTTGGCGGCGATGGGCGCCGACGTCTCGCCCGTGAAGGCGCCCGCGTCCTCCCAGTGGATGTTCTGGACGCCCAGGCCGATCCCGCGGACCGCCTCCCCGCGGGCGAGAAAGGCGGCCCCGAGCGAGGCGGTGGGAGGGAAGATCAGCAGCTCGTGTCCCGATCCCAGGACCGAGGCGTCGAACTCCTTGAAGAAGCCGCGCGTCTCGTGGGGCCCTTTGTTCATCTTCCAGTTGCCGGCGATGATCGCCATTCGACACTCCAGGGTTGAATTCTCGCTTCGCTTGCCAGCGTCGATGGACTCCCGCGGTCGTTCAGCTCCCGCGGTCGTTCAGAGACTCCACACCGGGGAGGCGCTTGCCGGCGATGAGCTCGAGGGACGCTCCACCCCCGGTGGAGACATGGGTCAGCTTCGACGCCACCCCTGCCCTCTGGGCCGCGGCGGCAGAATCCCCTCCACCCAGGACTCCCATCGCCCCGTCCTCGCAGGCTCCGGCCACGGCGTCCGCCACGGCCATGGTCCCCGCCGCGAACGGCTCCAGCTCGAACACGCCCATGGGTCCGTTCCAGAAGACGGTCCTGGCGCGAGCGACCATGTCGGAGAAGCGCGCACGGGTCCGGGGACCGATGTCGACGATCATGTCCCCGTCGCGCACCCCGTCGCGGTCCACGTCGCGACGAGGGGCGTCGGCGGAGAGTTCGGGCGCCACGACGCAGTCCGTGGGGAGTACCATCCGCTCTCCCGCCTCCTCGATGAGGTCGGCGGCCACCCCCACGCTCTCTTCCTCCACCAGGGACGCCCCCGTGTCCAGTCCCAGCGCCCGGAAGAAGGTGTTGGCCATGGCTCCCCCGACGAGGAGGCGGTCCACCCGAGGGAGCAGAGCCGAGATCACTCCGATCTTGGTCGAGATCTTCGCTCCGCCGATGATGGCCAGGAAGGGGCGGTCGGGTCCCCGCAGAAGCCCCTCCAGGTAGCGGAGCTCCCGTGCCATGAGCAGTCCCGCGACGGCCTCGTTCCCTCGCTCCCGCATGGCCCGGGCGAGCCCGGCGGTGGAGGCATGGCTTCGATGGGCCGTACCGAAGGCGTCATTCACGAAGAGGTCGCCCAGCTCGGCCCATGCGCGGGCCAGCTCCGGGGCATTGTCCGTCTCGCCGGGATGGAAGCGCGTGTTCTCCAGGAGCGCGAGCTCCCCTTCGCGCAGCTCCTCGACGGCCTCGCGCACCGCCGCGCCACGGGTCTCCGGGACGAACCGTACGGGGCATTCGAGCACCGACTCCAGCCGGCGCGCCACCGGCGCCAGTGAGAGGTCGGGCCTGACCTCCCCTGCCGGACGACCGAGGTGCGAGAGGAGGACGACGCTCGCCCCGGCGTCGCAGAGACAGCGGAGAGTCGGCTCCGAGGCCTGGATCCGCTGGTCGTCGGCCGCGGGGCGCATGGAAAAAATAGCTCGCCGTCTCCGCGAGTGAGGCGCTCTTTTCGGTACTGCGTGCGCATCGCGTGCGCATCGCGCGCGAATCGCGTGCGCATCGCGCGCGAATCGCGTGCGCATCGCGC
>JAWVZK010000175.1:0-6864 GCA_033722275.1 Longimicrobiales bacterium
GACCCCGAGGATCAGCACGATGGTGAAGTCACGGATGACGCCGCCTCCGAGCACCAGGAGCGCCAGGAGCACCGCCAGCGTGGTCCCCGAGGTGAGGACGGTGCGAGGCAACGTCTCGTTGATGGATTGATTCACCAGATCGATGGGATCCCGCTTCCGCGCACCCTTCTTCATCATGTTCTCCCGGACGCGATCGAACACGACGATGGTGTCGTTCAGCGAGTATCCGAGGATGGTGAGGATCGCGGCCACGGTAGGCAGGGCGATCTCGACCTGGAAGACCGCCAGGAAGCCCAACGTGATGAGGATGTCGTGGGCCGTGGCGATGACCGCCGCCAATCCGAAGCGAAGCTCGAAGCGGAAGGCGAGGTAGATCAGCGTGAGGATGAAGGAGAAGAGGACGGCTCCCAGCGCCTTCTGCTGAAGCTCGCCCCCGACCTTCGCGCCCACCAGCTCCGTCCGGACCACGGTGAACGAGCGGTCGGGAAGATTCTCGCGGATCTGCGCCTCGACCTGGTCGGCCACCTGGGTGATGGAGGCGTCCTCCGCCAGGGGGGCGCGGATGACGAACTCACCCGTGCCCTCACCGCCGAACTGCGTGATGGGGGGAGCCTCGACGCCCCCGAGGGCCTGTCGCAGCTCGCCCGTGGTGATGGGGTCGTCGAAGCGCACCTGGACCAACGAGCCCCCGAGGAAATCCACCCCGTAGTTCTGCCAGCTCCCCAGGGTGACGACGTTGTGGATCATGCCGGCGATCCCGGCCAGGAGGACGATGGCCGAGACCACGTAGGCCTTCTTGCGCTGCTCGATGAATCGATACGACGCGTCTTTGAAGAATCTCATGGTGCCGGCTCAGATGCTGATGGGGTCCGACGCCTTCTTCCGGGACAGATACGCCAGGAAGAAGGAGCGGGTCACGAAGAGGGCGGAGAAGAAGGACGCCAGGATTCCGATGGAGAGCGTCACCGCGAAGCCACGGACCGGACCGGTTCCGAAGTTGAACAGGATGAGCGCCGTGATCAGCGTCGTGATGTTCGCGTCCACGATGGCCGAGAGGGCGTGCTCGAACCCGGCGTCCACCGCGGTCCGCGTCGCCCTGCCATGGTCCAGCTCCTCCCGTATCCGTTCGAAGATGAGGACGTTGGCGTCCACCGCCATCCCGATGGACAGGATGAGCCCGGCGATCCCCGGGACCGTGAGGGTCGCGTTGATCATGGCGAGACCGCCGAGCACCAGCAGCACGTAGACAGCCAGCGCGCCGACGGCCAGGAATCCCGCCATGCCGTAGTACGCGATCATCACCACGACGACCATCGCGATGCCGACGATCCCCGCGACCGTGCCCTGCTCGATGGAGTCCTGACCCAGCGACGGCCCCACCGTACGCTCCTCGACGATGTTGATCCGCGTGGGCAGCGCACCGGCCCGAAGCACGAGGGCCAGGTCGCGAGCCTCCTCGAGGGGCGTGCCCTGCCCCATCTCGATCTGACCTCGGGCGCCGATCCGGTCCCGGAGCACCGGCGCGCTCATGACTTCGTCGTCGAGCACGATGGCAAGATAGTTGCCCACGTTGGCTCCGCTGAATCGAGCGAAGCGCCGCCCCCCCGCGCGGGACAGCTCGAACTGGACCTGCGACTGGTTGAACTGTGGGTCCCGTCCGGCCGTGGCGTCCTCCAGCTCCTCACCCGTGAGGAACGCGTCTTCCTCGAGAACGTACAGCCGATAGTAGTTGCGGGCCCCCTGGGCCACGAGATCGGCGCCCCACGTGAGCTTCTGATCCCTGGGGAAGGCCCGCTCCACCTCGTCCATGGCCAGGAATTGCTCGGCGATGGGGCGGTCTTCCGCCGCCACGAAGTAGGTGCCCTCCACGTCGCCGGTGAAGAGGAGGGACGAGAAGGGACGGAGCGCATTCTCGATGGCCTCCGCAGAGTCGGCGGCGGCGGCTTCGGCGCTCACCGAGTCCGCGCCCAGGGAGTCGGCCGCGAGGGAGTCCGCGTCGGCCGTCCCGAAGAGAAGGTCCTCCAGGTCGTCCCCCTCGTCCATCACGTCGCGTCCCAGGGCCCGGATGGAGTCCACCCCCAGAGTGGCCACGATGGCCCGGTCGATCCGGGGCAGCGCCTGGTCGAACTCCGCGGTGGGAAGGACCAGGTTGAACTCGAGGAAGGCGTTCTCCTGGATGATCCCCTTCGCACGATCTTCGTCCTGGATGCCCGCGAGCTCGACGATCAGCCGGTCGCCCCCGACCTTCTGGATCAGGGGCTCCTCGACGCCGAACTCGTCGATCCGGGTGCGGATGATGCGATCGACGCGGTCGATCATGTCGGACCGGGCCTCGGCCGTCATCGTGCTGTCGGGATCGTCGACTTCGAGGACGAGGTGCATCCCGCCCTGGAGATCCAGGCCCAGCTTGAGCCAATCCCCCGTCTCCTGCTTGTGGGCGTAGAGCTGCCAGACGGCCCCGCCTGCGATGAGGACGATGGCGATCAGGCGACTCCGTAGAGTCTTGAACATGTGGCGCGTGGGTTCGACGATGAGGTGGACCCGAAGGGGCCGCTCCGCGGGCACTCTCGGCCCGGATTCGACAGCCTGTAAAGCTGCCGAGACCCCTCGGGCGTGTCAATCTGGAACGCGCGCTGCTCCCGGACGAGCCGACGGGGTCGCCGGGCGCCCCGAAGCCCCCGCCCGATGGCAGGGCGATCCTGCTCGGTGGTACGCTCCCAGCGCCGCCAGAGATCCCCGGAGAGGAGGCTGGACGTCCCCCCTGCGGGCCTGGAACGTCAGAAATAGAGGAACGCGCCGGTCCGGAAGACGAACTCCGAGTCACCCGTGTCGGGGATGTAGTAGTCCAGGTTCGCTCCGATCTTGTTCTTGCCCATGAAGTAGAACATGATGCCCGGCGTCACGAGGGTGCCGCCGTCGTCGTCCAGCGCCCGCGCCGGGTCCCCGAAGCTCACCCGGAATAGGGGCTCCACCGCCTCGAGCCGATCGCCGTCCAGGGGCGAGTAGAACGATCCCATGGCCTGGAAGGCGAGGAACCGGCGAGGATCGTCCGAAGCGTCGAGAAGACGCCAGTTGTCCCCACTCACCAGCGCGGCCTGGACAAGGAGCCCGTCACGCCAGGTGCCCCATTGTGCGTCGGCGCTCCAGGCGACGGCCTGCTCGGTGTCGTCTTCGACGACGTAATCGTGGACGCCGAGGTTCCCGGAGAGGACGAGCTCCTCCGTGACGGCCACGCCGCCCCGCAGCGCGATGGACTTGCCGTCGTTCTCGTCGGAGACACCCACCCCCGTCCCGTTGGTGAGGCTGGCCTGATACAGGAACGTCCCCGCCGTGCCGTCGATCTTGATCCCGGTATCACGATCCGCGTAGTCCAGGGCGTCCGTGAACTGCCCATAGGAGCAGATCCTTCCGACGCCGCCGCAGGTCGAGAGTCCGGGGATGCGACCGTCACGCTCGAAGATGGACAGGTCGGTGGAGCTGTCGAGGTAGAAGATGTCGAAGGAGCGCTTGAACTGCCCCATGTACAGACGGAAGGACGGGTCGAAGTTCAGCCGGATGTAGGCATCCAGGAGAGAAGCCCCCCCTCCGGCGAAATCGGACTGGACCCTGGCGGTCACGAACTCGGTGAAGTCGGCATCCACCAGGAACCGGGCCCGGCGGATGAAGAAATCGCTCACGGCTCCGTCTACCGACGACGCCTGATACTGGGTGTGGAGACGCCCTCCCAGGGTGAGGGAGGCGGCCCGACCGTCCACGGATATCTGAGCCTGCGCCGCGCCGGGCGCGAGGAGCGCGAGAAGAACGATCACCCACATGAACAAGCGTCGCATTGCTGATCATCCAATAGAGAAGAGTCGCGTCACGGCCGAGGAGACGCCGGCCGAGTCACGGAAACGTCACAAGACCGCAATCCGGGAACAACGGCATGTAACGGACCGACCGCGTCCGTTACGCTTCCGTTACCGCTTCGCTACGTATCGGTCACCGTTCCATAGGATTCGCTAGCCGCGAGGGCTCCTGGGCGCCGGGCGACGCCGCGGCTTCCCGCCGTGCCCACCGGACCGGCGTGGCCTGCATGGCGTGCCGCGGGCCTAGATGGCACATGGCGTGCCGCGGGGCTACATGGCGCGCTGTGGGCCTACATGGCGCGCCGGATCACGGCATGCACGCGGGCCATGAAGCGGGCGGCGTCCACCGACTTCTCCACGTAGTCGTCGGCGCCGGCCTCCAGGAGCTCCGCCTCCAGCTCATCGGTGCCGGTGCCCGTCCGGATGAGGACGGGCAACGCCGCGGTCTCCACCGAGCCCCGGATCTGCTCCAACACCTGGCGTCCATCCAGGCCCGGCATGGCCAGATCGAGGATGATGAGCTGGAAGTCCTGGTCCTCCTTGAGCATGTCGAGAGCCTTGTGCCCGTCCTCCGCCTCCTTCACCTCGTATCCGTCCCGCTCCAGGAGGGAGCGCATGAGGAGTCGAGCGTCTTCGTCGTCGTCCACGAGAAGGATCCTGGGAGGCCCGGTGTGCAGCTCGCCCTCCTCGTCGTCGAGTCCCTGCCCCAACACGCGCTCCACCTCGACCAGCGTCGTCCGACCCATGCTCACCCAATCCAGCCCCACCTCGTGAAGCGTGCGCATGCCTCCCTGCCGGGCAACGCGCATCAGGGTCGCCCACCCCTTCCGCTGCTCGATGGCCTTCTGGAATCTCGGACCGCTCACCAGAACCTCGTTGGCCGGCAGTCGACCCCGATATCCGGTGAAGCCGCACTCGGTGCAGCCCACGGCTCGAACTACGGGCTCCATCCCGTGCCGCTCCGTGAGACGCCGCTCGTCGGGTGTGAGCTGTCCCCGTACGGGCTCGGCGCAGGCGACGCAGACGCGGCGCAACAGCCTCTGGGCGATGGATCCCCGGAGGACCTGCGCGATGGTGGCGTACTGGAGCCCGACGTCGGCGAGGCGGGCCACCGAGGACACGGCGTCGTTGGCGTGGACCGTGGTCAGAACCAGGTGGCCGGTCATGGCCGCCTGGGCCGCCGTGACGGCCGTCTCCTTGTCCCGGATCTCACCCACCAGGATGACGTCGGGATCCTGCCGGAGCATGGCCCGCAGCGCGCTCGCGAAGGTCATGCCCTGCTTCGTCTGGACCTGGGTCTGGGTGATCCCCGGCAGCTCGTACTCGATGGGATCCTCGACGGTCATGATGTTGACCCGCCCGTCGGCCAGCTCCCGCAGCGCGCCGTAGAGCGTCGTCGTCTTGCCCGAGCCCGTGGGACCGGTCACGACGACGATCCCGTCACGATTCGTCATCAGGTTCCGGAGACGCACCAGCTCCTGCCTCGGGATCTCCAGATCCTCCAAGGAGAGGGAGCTCCCGGAATCCAGGATGCGGATGACGCACTTCTCCGCCCCCCCGGCCGGGATCGTGGACACCCGGAGATCGTACCCCTTGGTCTTCACCTGGACCCGGGCCTTCCCGTCCTGAGGCCGGAGACGGTCGGCGATGTCCAGCCTGGCGAGCACCTTCACCCTGGAGATGATGCGATTCAGCGCCGCCATGGGCAGATCCATGTGCTTTCTCAGCACACCGTCCACCCGGTAGCGGACGGCACCGAGACGGCGTCCCGGCTCGATGTGGATGTCGCTGGCTCCCATCGAGATGGCATCCCGGATGATGAGGTTCGTCAGCTTGACCACAGGGGTCGCCGACGCGTCGTCCTCCGTGATGGACTCGGGCCCCATCTCCTCCACGAGCTTGACGGCGTCCTCGTCCACGTCGTGGGCCATGCCTCCCAGGAGGGATTCCACCGCCCGCTCCGGGGAATACCGTTCGTCGATGGCGTCCTGGATGGAGCCGGGGGACGCGACCTCGAAGAGGAGCGTCCGACCCGTGCTGAAGCCGAGCGCACGCTCGGCGTCCACATTCGTCGGATCACAGGTCGCCACCACGAAGTACCGGTCGTCCTCGGCGATGGGGAACACTCGATGCTTCCGTGCCATCGTCTCCGGTACGAGGAGCGCGGCGTTGGGATCGGCGGCCGAGAGATCGGCCACCTGGAGCCGGAAGTAGTCGGCCACCAGCTCCGAGAGATCCTCGTCACTCAGGCCGTACTCCCGCGTCACATGAGACCACGCCTCCGCGGCGGCCATCCCGGCACGTATGTCGGGGCGGTGATCCGCTCCGTGCCCCGCCCGCTCCGCGATGCGGACCAGCCAGTGGACCGCCCCCCCGTTGGCTCCGCTCATCGCTCTCTCAGACTCGCCGTCCTCTTGCTGCGCTTGTCCGCGTACATCGCCGCGTCGGCCTCCGCGATGAGATCGTCCAACCGCACCCGGGGACCCTCCCCGTGCTGCGCCATGCCGACGCTCACCGAGAGTTGATAGGGATCGGAGCTCGTGCGGTTGTAGTCCCGGATCCGCTCCCGGAGGCGTTCGACCAACGCGTGGGAGCTGTCCTCGGCGGTCTCCAACGCCAGCACGCCGAACTCGTCGCCGCCCAACCGCGCGATGAGATCCGAGCGCCGGAACGTCGCCCGCAAGATGTCGGCCACCTTGAGGAGCGCCCGGTCTCCCACGTGGTGCCCGAGGGAGTCGTTGATGGTCTTGAAGCGGTCCAGGTCGAGGTAGATCATCGTCACGCCCCGCCCCGACCGACGGGCGAGCTTCATGTACTGCTCCCCGAGATCGGCGAAGCCCCGCCGGTTGTACAGCCCCGTGAGATCGTCGATGAGGGAGAGGCTCCGGAGCGCCGAGAGGAGGCGGTGGCGCTCGATGGCGTGGCGGATGGAGCGCACCAGGAGGGCCGGCTGGATCTCCTCGCGCACCAGGTAGTCCTGGGCCCCGCCCTGGACCGTGCTCATGGCCGCCTGCTC
>JAWVZK010000176.1:0-6757 GCA_033722275.1 Longimicrobiales bacterium
TCGAGCTGCAGCGATTCCCCTCCCACCGTGGGATCGAGCTGCCCGGAGACGGCCAGCAGCCCATCGCGGATGGCCTCGGCGCTGAGACGCTGTCGGTTGAAGCGCCAGAAGTACCGGTTGTCGGGATCGATGTCGGCGAAGGCCGGATTCTCGGCCGCCGCGAGCCGGTACACCGACGAGAGCATGATCCGCTTGTGGAGACGCTTGATGGAGTAGCCGTGGTCCACGAAGTCCGAAGCGAGGTACTCCAGGAGCGTCGGGTGGACCGGTCGCTCTCCCCCGAAGCCGAAGTTGCTGGGCGTGCGGACGATCCCCGCGCCCATGTGCCAGGCCCAGACCCGGTTCACGAGGACCCGCGCCGTCAGCGGATGGTACGCGATGTCCCGGGCGAGCTGGAGACGCCCGCTCCCCTCGGTGTAGCGTTCGGGATTCTCACCCTGGAGCACCCAGGGGAAGCCCCTCGGCACCGCCGCACCCAGCGTCCGCGGATCCCCGCGGATGTGGAGGCCGATGTCCTCGATGTCTCCGGCTTCCTTGTCCTTGACCCCCATGACGAAGGGGATGTCCGGCAGCTCCTCCTCCAGCGTCTCGATCTCGTCGCGCATCGCGGTGACGTGGTCGGCGGCGACGCGACTGAGCTGACGCTCCAACCCCCATCCCCGGAAGCGGAAGAGCCCGGGCTGGGGGAAGAAGGTGTCGAGCTCATTGTCCAGATCCCGCATGAAGAGATCGGTGAGGAGGTTCAGCTTCTCCCGATCCATGGTCTCGAGCTCGAGCTGGTGCTGATCGAAGAAGCTCTCGAAGCCGTTGGGCATGGGCGTGGACTTCGTCTCCTCCAGCGGGGTGCCCTTGGCGATGATCTTCCGGTTCCGTTCCTCCAGCTTCTTCCGCTCCGCCACGAGCTCGAGGACCAATCGCTGGAAATCGTCGGCAAGGGCCTGGGCCCTCTCCTCGCTTCCGCCGTCGTCGGCGATCATCTCCTGCCAGGGGACGGTGTACGGATAGTGCTTGGGCTCCTTCGCCAGGAACCGGATCCAACGACGAAGGACCTCCAGATCCAGTCGATCCCGTTGAGCCGCCACTTCCGCCGGGATCTGCTCCTTTCCGGTGACCTTCCACGCCGCCATCATGTAGCGCGCCGTCTGTAGGGAGAGCACCGTGGCGAGCTGGTCGCTCTCCGTGGAGAGGTACTCGCTCAGACCCTCCTTCATCGACTTGATGAACGCCTGCTCCGCCTTGTACTCGGCGGCCTCGGCCGAATCGGCGACGGGGTATTCGTAGTAGTTGGCGTTGTCGAAGATGCCCGCGATGGCGTAGTAGTCGTGGGTGCCGATGGGGTCGTACTTGTGGTCGTGGCACCGGGCACATCCCACCGTGAGCCCCATGAATCCCCGGGTGGTGACGTCTACACGGTCGTGACGCTCGTCGGCCCGCGCGATCACCGGATCGGCGATGTCGTAGTACCAGGGTCCCTGTCCCAGGAAGCCCAGCGCGGGAAGAAGCTCGCCTCGCTCCTCCTCGGGCATCAGGTCGGCGGCCAGGTGGGCCACCACGAAGGTGTCGTAGGGCAGATCCTGGTTGAACGCGTCCACCACCCAGTCCCTGTGGACGTACGCCATGGGATAGCGCTCCCGGCCTGAGCCGTCCGGCGCCAGCCCGCGGGTATCGTCCTCACCGAAACGGGTCACGTCCAACCAGTGTCTCCCCCACCGCTCCCCGTAGTGCTCCGAGTCCAAAAGGCGGTCCACGACCTTCTCGAAGGCGTCGGGCGAGTCGTCCTCGAGGAACGCCTCCACCTCCTGGGGTGTCGGCGGGAGTCCGATGAGGTCGTAGGTGGCACGACGGATCAGCGTCCGCTTGTCGGCCGGGCCCACGGGGGTCAGGCCCTGCTCCTTCAGCGCGGCGAGGACGAAACGATCGATCTCCGTCCGGGGCCACGCGTCCTCCGTGCGCGGCACCTGGGGACGGGTGAGGGGAAGGAACGACCAGTGTGTCCGCTCCTCGGCCGTGACGGCCCTCCGGGGGACGATCAGCGGCGCCGCCACGTCCGCCCATTCCGCTCCGGCGCGGATCCAGTCGACGAAGCCGGCGATCTCCTCCTCGGTGAGGGGATCGCCGTTCCGAGGCATCCGCAAGTCGTCCATCTCGTGTCGCACGGCGGCGACGAGGAGGCTCTGCTCCGGGTTTCCGGGGACCACCGCCGGGCCCCGCCCGCCGCCCTCCACCATGCGCTGCCGCGAATCGAGCCGGAGTCCGCCACGCTCGTCGTCGGTGTGGCACGAGAAGCATTTCTGCTCCAGCACCGGTCGCACCCGATCCACGAAGATCCGGGCGCCAGGGCTGAGGCCGGCGGCTCCCGGCGACGCGGCGAACACGATCTCGGACGTGGCCCGGGGCCACGGCGCGTCCATCCGGATCCACTCCTCGAGCCCCTCGATCTCCCTCTGCGTGAGGGCCGGGGCGTCCTGCGGCATCTCCATGTCCTCGATCTCGTGGCGAACCACCTGGATGAGGAGGCTCGCGTCGGGATCGCCGGGCACGATGGCCGGTCCCGAGCGCCCACCCGCGAGAAGGTCCTCGAGGGTCGAGACGCGGAAGCCCCCGCGTCGACGCCGCTCCGAGTGGCACTCCGCGCACTTCTGCGCGAGCACGGGTCGGACCCTGGACTCGAAGAAGGCCTCGGCGTCCTGGGCCTCGACGTGCCCCGGAGACGACAGAAGGGCGGCGAACAGTCCCGTCAGGACCGGGAGGGCGGCGTGACGCGTCATCGGAGTTGGGCGGGAGAGGGGCTGGAACGCCTGACGGAGGCGCGCATCCTTCTGCGAATATGCCCGGACGCCACGGTCCGACGCAAACGGAAAGAAACGGAGCCCGGCCGAAACCGTCCGATTGACGGACCCCCCTACCCCGGCGATCCGGAGACGCACCTCCGATTGCCGGCGCGGTCGGTGGCACAGACCCGGATATTGGCTGCCTCCCCGGGCACCGTGGACCGCCACAGGTAGCCTCCGTACCAACGCATGGGCGCCGAGGCGGGAGCATCCATCACCTCGTACTCGACCTCCACGCTCCGCCAGTCCGACGGCAGCATGGGGCTCTTCCGGTCGTGGACCCTGGACCGGACGATGACATCGCCGTCGCCGGCGGCCTCCAGCGTGACCAGATCGACCACCGGAGGCTGCGTATCGTCGGGAAGTCCGCGCCCGGAGAAGATCCGCTCCTGGACGGCCGTCGGATGCTCGCCCTGGGACTGGACCACGTCCACGCGGCCGTCGCCATCGACGTCTCCGATGGACATCCCCAGCGTGCCCGGCGTCTCGGCTCCGGTGAAGGCGTCCAGGACCACCCGGAGTCTGCCGCCGTCCCGCCCGAGTCCGTCGTTGACCATCAGTCGATCCGGTCCGCTCAGGGATCCGATGAGGACGTCGGCGTCCCCGTCCGAGTCGTAGTCGAGGTACGCCGCCACGTTGTCGTCGAACCCCGGATTCTCCTCGTCGGGCCACCAGACGTCGGAACGGTCACGGAACCGCCCTTCGCCGTCGTTCTGGAAAACGTGCTCCCTGCGGCTGGAACCGACGCCCTCCACGATGTCGCCGTCATTCACGGTCACCAGGTCCAGGTAGCCGTCGCCGTCGAGGTCCATCGCCTCGAGCTCGTAGTTGTTGGTGTATCGAGGCAGAGCCCGCCGATCCTCTTCGAACCTTCCCGACCCGTCGTTGCGGAAGAGCGTGCTGCCTGCGCACCGCTTGCAGGAGATCAGGATGTCCAGATCCAGGTCGTTGTCCACGTCCACGACCTCGAGGTCCCACGAGAACCGGATCCGCACGTCGGGCATCCGATCATCCGTGGCGTCGCGGAAGCGTCCGGCTCCGTCGTTGAGCCACAGAAGGGTTCGCCCACCCTCGTTCCGCATGGCGTCCCCCGCTCCCCAGTCCACCAGCACCAGATCCAGGTCTCCGTCGCCGTCCACGTCGCCCGCCTCGGCGTCCCCGACGCTCGCCGCCAGGCCGGGAAGGTGCGTCCGACTCCGATCCCGGAAACGTCCCTCACCCTCGGCGAGGAGGAGCCGACTCCGCGTCTGGTACGTGTTGCCCACGAAGACGTCCACGAGCGCGTCCCCGTCGAAGTCCCGGGCCTCGACGACGCGCGTATAGTCCGAAACGCTGCCGAACACGAGCGGCGTCACCTCGACGAAGCGTCCCTCGGCCCCACGGGTGAAAGCCCGATTGCGCTCCGCGTCACCGGGGGTCGAGTACCCTCCGCCGT
This sequence comes from Longimicrobiales bacterium, assembly GCA_033722275.1. Classification (GTDB taxonomy): domain Bacteria; phylum Gemmatimonadota; class Gemmatimonadetes; order Longimicrobiales; family Gaopeijiaceae; genus UBA2589. The sequence goes on from JAWVZK010000176.1 coordinate 4,267, forward strand.
TGGCGAAGAGCAGCTCGACCATTCCGTCTCCGTCCAGGTCGGCCAGCTCCACCTTGCTGCTCCATTCCGCCGTGGAGTCCAGGAGCGTCTCGGTGACGTCGACCCACAGCGAGGCCCCCGTCGACGGCGCCCCTGCGCCGGCCTGCGTCGAACCGTGGGCACCGGCAGGCAGGTCCGGCGTTCCACACGCCGGGAGGGCGAGGGCGGCGACCATCACCAGGACCGCCGAGGAGGGGCATCCTCCTGCGGGAAACGATAGCGGAGGGGCCGGAGGCCGAGCCGGAGGGGCCGGAGTCCGCGTAGGGCGAGCCGGAGACCGAGCCCGACGGGGAGGAGATGGAGGATTCATCGCGCGAAGATCTCGGATCACTCCACCGATGCGCAATGACGGGAGTGCGAGCAGGAACTCGAAGACGGATCCCTCGCCGATCCACTACCATACACGATCGGAGCCTGGCGGCGGTCGCGTCTTCGAAGGACGTCCGCCGTCGCCTGGTCACCATGATCGCCCCCGGATCCGGAGCCTCCCTTGAACGACGCTTCCAAGCGCTTCCTCGAACGCCTCCTCTCCACCCCCGGCGTCTCCGGATACGAGCAGTCGGTCCAGCAGGTGGTCCGGGAGTACGCCGCCGAGTTCGCCGACGACGTCCGCACCGACCTCCACGGCAACGTCATCGCCTCCAGCCGCGGGGACGACGCCTTCAGGGTGATGTTCGACGGGCATTGTGACCAGCTCGGGATGCTGGTCTCCCACGTCGACGAATCCGGTTTCCTCTACTTCCAGACCGTGGGCGGCTGGGACGCGCAACAGTTGGTGGGGCAGCGGGTCTCCGTCTGGACGAAGGACGGACAGATCCACGGCGTCATCTCCCGAAAGGCGATCCATCTCCTCAGCGACGACGAGAAGAAGAAGGTGGTGGAAGCCAAAGACATGTGGATCGACATCGGGGCCTCTGACGAAGAGGACGCGCGGTCGGTGGTCGAGATCGGCGATCCCGTGACCGTGCGTCTGGGCCTCCAGGAGATGCGGAACCGCCTGGCCAACGCCCCGGGCATGGACAACAGAACCGGTGTCTGGGTCGTGTTCGAAGCCTTCCGACGCGCTGTGGAGCGGGGCCTTGGCTGCGCACTCTTCGCAGCCTCGACGGTGCAGGAGGAGATCGGGCTCCGGGGCGCGCGAACCGCCGCCTACGGGATCGATCCGCACGTCGCAATCGCCGTGGACGTGACCCACGCCACCGACTGTCCTACCGTGGACAAGCGGCAGCGCGGCTCCATCGATCTGGGGGCCGGGCCGGTGATCCTGAGGGGGCCGAACATCAACCCGAGGGTGAACGAGCGGCTCAACGAGATCGCAGCCGAGGAGGAGATCCCGCACCAGTCGGCTGCGTTGGGGCGGGCGGCCCCCAACGACAGCAATGTGCTTCAGATCACGCGAGCGGGCGTCGCCACCGGCCTGGTCCAGATCCCCAACCGATACATGCACAGCGCAGTGGAGACGGTCTCTCTCGATGACCTGGACCATACCGCCGATCTCCTGGCGGCCTTCGCCGCTTCGCTGGAGGACGGCACGGACTTCACACCCTAGAGCGTCGGCGCGCGGACGTGGGAGGCGGCGCGCGCGCCCAGGGGAGGACACCGGGCTACGCCTCCGCGGTGAAGACGCCGTAGCGCAGATCTCCGGTCCGGTAGGCCAGCCAGATGCGACCGAGGCCGAGGGCGAACACCCGTTCGCTGTTCCGTGCGTCGAGAACGTATCGGCGCGCCTCCGGATCGGTCATGAGCCGCCCGGCGACCCGGCGGAGGCACACGGACCAGGTCCTCCGGACCTTCCGGGACAGGTCGTCGAAGGAAAGAACGCGGAGCCCCTCTTCCGCCAACCACTCCCGGTACTCCGACTCGGAGGCGAGGCCGGGAAGCCGGCCCTCGCCGCAGATGGGCTCGAGAAGATGCCGTCGGGCCCAGGGGCCGGGATCTTCGCCGGCGATCCATGCCACCACCACGAGTCGCCCCCGGGGCACGAGGACACGTCTTGCCTCCCGGAGGAAGCGTCGCTTGTCGGCCATGTGCGACGCGCTCTCGATGGCCACGACGGCGTCGAAGCAGCCGTCGGCCAGGGGACTCCGGAGCCAGTCGGCCAGGAGATACCGGGTGCGTCCGAGGCCCTCGGGAGCCTTCGCGCTCCGAGCGTGACGGGCCTGACGTCGGGAGAGGGTGAGGCCCACGACCTCGGCACCGTGACGGGACGCGAAGTACCGGGCGGGTCCTCCATAGCCGCATCCTACGTCACAGACCCGAAGACCGGGGCGCATGGCGGCGCGATGGGCTACGAGACGGGTCAGGTTGGCCGTCGCTTCGGCGGGGTCCTCGTTCCCGCGCACCCAGAGCCCGTGGTGGACGTCCTCCCCCCAGAGTTCACGGTAGAAGCGGTCGAGCTGGTCGTAGTGGCGCGCGACGGCGCCGGAGGCGACGTCGACCCGGGGCCGGGTCA
>JAWVZK010000177.1:0-6755 GCA_033722275.1 Longimicrobiales bacterium
CAGCGGTCGACCAGTGCTGATGGCTTCGATGACCGTCTGGTAGTCGTTGGAGAGAGTCCAGTAGACCTCGATGCCCAGGGCCTCTTCCAGATCTTCGAGGCGGACCAGACTCTTCGGGTTGTATCGGTTCACCACGAGGCGAAGCCGTTGGGCGTCTCCCGCCGTGACCCGCTCGAGGATCGGCAGGCAGCGCTTGAGGTTCCTGAGCGACGGGACGTCCATGTTCGTCACCAGGAAGATCGGATCCGCGGTCTGCAGCGCCGCCAGGGCGGGAGGCGCCAGGGACTTGGCGGTATCGACCAGGACGTAGTCGTAGTGGTTGCGCAGAAACCCGAGGATGCGGGCGATCTGCTCACCGTGTACCTCCTCGCCGATCTCCGGCTCGAAGGGCGCGGAGAGGACGTGGACTCCCGATTCGTGGCTCTCGATGTACGAGGGGAGCAGGTCGGCGTCCATCCGATGGAAGTTCCGGACGAGGTCGACGAAGTGAAACCGTGGCTCGAGGCCCAACATGGACGCCATCTCGCCGAGCTCGAGGTCCAGATCCACCAGCAGGGTCTTCTTCCCGGTGAGTCGGTGGAGCTCGATCCCCACATTGGCGACGACCGACGTGGAGCCCGAGCCACCCTTGGCGGAGAAGAACGAGTAGATCTTCCCGTTTCGATGCCCCTCCACGGCCTTCGCCCACCCGCTTTTGCGCATGACGCGATCGAGGGCGTCGCGCAGTCCGGGGGCTTCCACCGGGCGGGGCACGTACTCCACCAGGCCCGCCCGCATCGCGTCCAGAAGGCTGTGCGCGTCCAGCTCCGGGCCCACGCCCACCAGCGCGGCCTTCGGGCTGCCGGCCTTGACGGCGCCGGCGGCGCGAACCGCCCGCTCGGGCTCCTGAGACATGTCCAGGATGACGAAGTGCGGATCGGACTCTCTGAGCTTCTCCAGATGCTCGGACTCCAGGGCGTGGGCGGACGCCGTGACCTGGACGTCCACCGTGATGGGCAGACCCGCGTCCTGGATGGCGGAGAAGAGCGTCTTGCGGAGCTTTTCGTCTCCGGAGACCAGCGCGGCCTTGAGTCGGGGCGCCGCGTGGGCTCCGGGCCACATGGTCTCGACTCCGTCTCGGCCGTTCGTACCGGGTGGTGTGTTCATGGAATGCCTCATTTATCGAATCAGTTGTAGAACGCGTACGAGCGATCCGGTCGTGCTTCCGCCGGGTCCCAGGCCGACACCCTTCACGTAGTAGAGGAATCGACCGGTGATCGGATCGGAGGGAGACGGCTGCTCTTCGATGAAGATCCGCGCGAAGTTGTTGAAGCGGAGGTACTGCCGTCCGGGCTTCGTGATCTCCGCCGGGTCGAAGAGCGCCACGGTGACCACGCGCGGGCTGTCCATCCCGTGCTCACTGACCACCATCTTGGAGCCCTCGTCCCAGTAGGCGTCGCGATCCTTCGAAATGAGCTCCTGGACACCCTGGAAGGTCGGACCCACCATGTTCCCGGGCTCGATGAGGTATTCGGTATCCAGGTCGACGATGGAGTTGTTGCAGGTGCAGATGTTGCGCCTGTAGTTGGCCGCGCCCCGGCCCTCTCCACCGTCCCGGCCCAGGTTGGTGCCGCCTCCACCGGACGGATTCTCGCCGCCGTTGGCTGGATTCTCCCCACCGGGACCGGAAACGCCGAGGTCCTCTCGCTTCTCCTGCCACTTGAGCCAGCCGAAGGCGTTCCCGTTCCCGTTGCCGGGCGGATCGGCGGTGTCGTCGTCGCCACCGGGTCCTCCACCTCCGCCACCTGGCCCTCCGCCTCCGCCGCCGGGTCCTCCACCTCCGCCGCCGGGTCCTCCACCTCCGCCGCCCCCGCGACCGACGCCGCATTCCTCCTGGTCGGAGTCGGCCGGGAGGGTCCAGGGAAGGAAGAACGAGGGGACGTAGGCGTCTCTCGGATCGGTCGCCTTGACCGTGACCCGCCGTCCGTAGTCACGCGTGTACATGCGGCCCAGATCGTCGATCCGGCCGTCTCGCCAGTCGCTTCCGTAGCCCGTCTCGTTGGGCCCGCCGCCGGGGCCGTTGTAGCGGACGTAACGGTCTCCGCTCCCCGGATCGTAGCTCCACCGCTCGCCCTCGTCCCAGATCTGGTTCCCGTTCACATCGTCCGAGGTCTCTTCCCACAGGTCGGGGAGGGCGAAGGGCTTCACGCACTGGGCCGCGCCCGATGCCCCGGCCCATGCGGTGGCCTCCGCGGCCACGTCCACCGAGTCGAAGCCGAGCAGGCTCGCGAACCACGTGGGGACCCCCTGTCGCCGGATGGAGGCCCGTACGGTGCTGCTGTCCAGATTCACCCAGACCTGCACTTCCTCCGGCCGGATCTGATCGTTGCGGATCTCGTTGTCGGTGGCGTACTCAGTCGCACGCTCCACCGCCACACGTCGCGCCTGGTCTTCCTGGTATTCCAGGAATGCGCTCGCGCCCGCGAGGGCAGCGGCGTCCGCGGCTCGCTGAGCCTCGGAGCGGGCGTTGAAGAGGGCCCCCAGATCGATCCCGAGCGCCAGCATCCCGATGAGTGCCGTCATGCTCAGGGCGATCAGGACCATGACCGACCCACGCTCGTCCGAGATCGCCGGGAACCAACGGCGAGCGCGTCGCGCCGGCCGTCCCGGGTTCCCATCGTTGGTAGACCTCTTCATCACATCGACCTCCTTCGTCGATCTCGGATCAGCGATTCTCGCCCACGCCGGTGGTGTCGGCCGGGGGCGGTTGCATCGAGCCGTCCCAATCCCAGGTCGACGGATCGTCCACGGGCATCTCGGGCACCTGGTTCGAGGGCTCCACGACGCTCGGACTCACGATGACGAGCAGCTCGGTCGTCTGTTGTCGCTCGTCCGTCGATCGGAAGAGCGCGCCGAGGATCGGGATGTCCCCGAGCAGAGGGAGCTTGCGGATGCTCTCCTGGATCGAGCGATCCAGGAGCCCGGCGATGGCCAGATGCTGACCTTCTCGAAGCTCCACCTGGGTCTGGGCCCGCCTCGAGAGGATGGTCGGCACCTGGACCCCCGACAGGGTCAGACCGCCGGCGAAGTCCAGCGTGGAGACTTCGGGGGCGATGTCGAGGCGGATGTTCCCGATGTTGGTGACCACCGGCGTGAAGTTGAGGCGTACGCCGAACTCCCTCCACTCGATGGTGACCGCGTTGCTGTTCGGACCACCCTGGACCGTGGGGAAGGGGAATTCTCCGCCCGCCAGGAAGGAGGCCTCCTGCCCGTCCAGGGCCAGGAGGGTCGGCTCGGCAAGGCTCTGGAAGTCGCCGGTCTCCTTGAAGGCACGGATCACGGTGCGGAGGTGGGAGTCGTCCTCGATGAGGGAGAGCTCCACCACGCCCTCGGAGTCCGTCTGGCCCCGATAGTCTCCGTCTCCCCCGATCTCGTGGGGGTTTAGGACGTCGACGACCTGATTCCCGAGGCCCTTGAGGGCGTTCCGGCTCACCTCCGCGAAGCGCACGTGGAGCATGATCTGGCTCGGCGCGGGCGTCTGCAGATTGTCGACGAGCACGGCCCCGCTCCCTTCGGCGAGCTCCAGCGCGCGCCGTGCCACGAAGGCTGAGCTGACCGCTCCGGATAGGATTAGCGTGTTGCCCTGAGCCGTGACGTCGATCTCCTCGTCGGGGAAGAGCATCATGAGGTGGCGTTCGAGCGCCGCGGCGTCCGCCGTGACCTCCACGCCGTAGATGTGGCGGATGCCGGTGGTGTCCCAGACGACGAAGGTCGTCGAGCCCAGCGCCCGGCCGTTGATGAGGATCTCGTTGGGAGACACGACCACCGCCTCCGCCACCGCGGGATCGGCGATGGAGACCCGATCGAACTCCACCGGGCTCACGAGAACCGCGGAGGTTCCGAGTGCCAGGCTCACCGCTCCCTCCGGCTCGGTGATGAACTGTTGCGCCGAGACCGGCGACGACAGCGCCAGCGCGGCCAACAGGAGGAAGCTCAGGAGGCGCTTCTCGAGGCCTCCGCGATCAGCCCGGCCGAATCGGCCTTCACTGTCCCTCATTGTCCTCCTCCTCTACCGAACTTCAGAAGTGTTCGACTGCCGCCCTCGTAGCTCTCGATCACGCGCTCTTCCTGCGTGGCCTGGGGCGCCGGGGCGGGCGTAGCCGCGGGCGCGGGTCTCCGGGTGCGGCCGACCAGATGGGCCATCCGACGTCCGTCGGTGTCGATCTCCTCGGCGTCCAGGGTGTTTCGGAGGGCCAGCTGGATCCGGCCTTCCGTGGCCGCGAGGGTCAGGGCCTCGGCCTGTGGGGGGGTCACCAGGAGGGTGACCACCGTCACGTACTGCGGCTCCCCCTGGATGTCCTGCTGATACTTCTGATCCGCCGCGAGGGCGCGCACGTTCTGCAGAATGATCCGGGTCGTGGTCTGGCTCCGGTCGCTCCCGGGCATGACGGTCGCGAGCACGTCCACGCGGGTTCCGGGGAGCACGAACCCGGCGACACCGACGACCTCGTCGACTTCGACGGAGACGGCACGCATGCCTTCGGGGATCGTGATGGGAAGGCCGCCGCCCGCTTCCTTGTCTGCGATCTTCCAGGCGAGCAGCGGCTCGTTCTCACGGACCTCCACGATGAGACCGCGGCCCACGACCTCCCCGGCCTGTGCCGCGAAGCCTTCGGGGATGGCGGATCCGGGCCACGTGATCGTCTCGACGTCCTCCCTTCGGACGACGGTCCCCGCCGGGAGGTCTCGGGCCGCCACGACAATGGTCCGGGAAGGAGTCGCCGCCTCCAGGGGCGCCGGCTCCTCGCTCACGTAGACCAGAGCGACATAGCCGGCCAGAAGGCCCGAGACGGTCGCGCCGATCAGCATCAACCAATAGCGAGAGATGTTCATGGAGATAGCCCGTTCACTCGTTTCTCATCACGAAGGAAGTAGAGAGGGCGAGGGTCCCGTCTCCGGTGGCCCAGCCGATGACATTGGAGAAGACGCCCATGTCGTAGGGGTAATCGATGCGGATCCGCGCTGGCGTTCCCGTTCCGGTCTTCCAGCCTTCCACCGTCACCTGAGCGAGGGACGGGTCCAGTGAGGCACGGATCAGTCCCTGATCGACGATGTTGCGCATGGCGGCGTACGTGAACTCACGGTTCGCCACCACGGAGTTGCGCAGAGCCTCTCGAGCCACGTCGGTGAGGACCTGCTGCGTGTTCCACGCCCTGGCGAACTCCACCAGGCCCACGATCATCACGAGAAGGACCGGGATCACCAGGGCGAACTCCACCAGCGCCTGACCCCGCTCGCAACGCCAGGTCCGCGTGCGGCGGCTCATAGCGTCAGGCCCCAGCTCAGAAGGGCGGTGAAGGCTCCGGCGGCGACGGCGACGCCATAGGGGATCGTGGCCGCCCCCGCCATGGAAAGCGTGCGACGCTCTCCCGTCCGACCGAAGCTCACCAGGTAGAAGGTGAGCTCCCGGAATCGGAGCAGCGTCGGGATCAGCGTTCGCTTCCAGCCGGTCACGACGAGCGCGAGAAGCCCTCCGAATCCTGCGATGAGGGGCAGGCTCGGGAGGAAGGTGTCGAAACCGAGGAAGGCTCCCACGGCCGTCATCAGCTTCCCGTCTCCGGCCCCCATCGCCCCGGCGGCGAAGAGGAGGATGCCCAGGGAGAATCCGACGGCCCCACCGAGGACCCCCAGGCTGAGCGCCTCGGGGCCGACGGCCGCCCGCAATCCCAGGGCGGCCAGCAGACCTCCGGCGGTCACCCAGTTCGGGATTCGGTTCTCCCGCACGTCGAACCACACGGAAAGTCCGAGGACCACCACGAGGGTCAGCGCGAGGAGGCCGGCCGGGGCCGGGAAGGTGATGGACATTGGGGTGGGATTCTCCTGAGAGTCGATGTCGGCGGGTGAGGCCTTCCGTCGGGTGGGTGGCGGTGGTCGATGCGACGCACCCGATGCGTGGCCGCGAGGACGTCCTGATCAGCCACCCGAGGTCGGCGTGTATGTGTTCGTCGACGCGTCTTCCATGCTCTGTCCCGCGAAGTCGAAGAACGCTCCTATCTGGTTACGGAAGACGTACAGAACCGCGATCAGACCCAGGGCGACCAGCGCGATAATGAGCGCATACTCGGTGAGCCCCTGGCCCGAATCGTCGGTCCAGAAGCGTTTGAGGACGGACATGTGTCATGCTCCTTCGGCCCGGCGTGTGGGCATCTGGGGGGGACGAGTGACGGCTGGGTCGCCAGGAATCGCAACGCGTGTGCCACGTATGGCTTCTGGACCTAAGTGCCGGTCTGTGCGCGCTTTACGGGCGCTCGAGGGATTTTGGCCCGAGAGACTGGAGCGGCTATTTCGACGTATTCCTTTCCACCTGCAGGCAATTGTTGCCGGGCGCTTGATGGGGACTCGGCTTCCGGGTCCGGGAAGGCGGACCCATACCGGGCTCTGGGCGCGGGGATCGGGGTGCACGGGCCGCCCAGGGAGAGCGACCTCCGTGAAGTCCATTCCAGTCCGGTGCATGGTTCTTGCTCGCGGAGCTCTCGAAGGAGTGAGCCCGCGGGTCATCCCGCTGCGGCAGGACGAGGGAGCGCGGTCGTTGACTCGCGGCGCTACGTGGAGGCGACTCGAGGGGAGGGCCGGAATCCGAGGAGGTCCTGCCGTCCTCGTATCGGCTCAAGCGTGCGTGCCGGAATCCGAGGAGATCCTCGGCGTGCCGTGGCTGGGAGGAGCCAGGTTGGGAGATCGGGTGCGCGACCTGCCGGGGCAGGCTTCTATGCGCACGG
>JAWVZK010000178.1:0-6707 GCA_033722275.1 Longimicrobiales bacterium
CTGGAGGGTATAGGCCCTGAACTTGTTGCGAAGCCCGATCCCGCGCCCCTCCTGGGCGAGATAGAGCAGGACGCCCCCACCGCTGTCGGAGAAGAGCGCCATGCTTCCCCGGAGCTGCTCACCGCAGTCGCAGCGGAGGCTGCCGAAGAGATCGCCCGTGAGGCAGGCCGAGTGCAGCCGGACGGGGACCGGATCCGGCCATGACCCCTCGCTCCCCACCAGGATGGCGACGTGCTCCTGCAGCCCGTGGCCTTCCCGGAAGAGGATGAAGCGCGAGTCGGCGGCCTCGGCAAGAGGCACCGGGGCCTCGCTGATCGGCACCACCTCGGCCCCGGCCGAGTCGCTGAACGCCCGGGCTTCCTCCGCGTCGACACGGAGAAGGGCGCCGCGGTCCAGGGCCGCCCGCAGAGGCTCCGGATACGGCTCCTCGACGGGGAGAGACACCACGGCGGGCAGCAGTCGACCGAGGCGGACCAGACCGAGGCCGGAGGCCTCCGCCGACGTGGCGGATCGGATCACCAGGTCCTCGGTGCCCGGCACGGGCGCGGCACCGCAGCTGAGCTCCACCACCCGGTGCAATCCGACGTCGGCATCCAGCGGGAGGGCGAAGGCGTGTCCCCCTGACCCGTTGGTCCGCGCGGGTTGCAGCCCCATCGCGGCGATGCGGTGATGTGTCAGGACCAGGGAAGGGGCGCCCGATCCCATGGACCGCAGGCGGTCGAGCTGATCGGACGTGAGTCCTTCCACGGAGGCCAGGACCCGGTCCACGGGCTGTCGGTCTTCATGCCCGGCGCCTCGAGCTTCCGTGACGAGGAGCGCTCGTCCCTGCCGGAGATCGAAGAGCCCACGTTCGGCATTGTACATAGTCGATCCTGCAAATAGGGAATGCATCGATCCATCATCCCTGGGCGAGAGAAGAACCCCGTTCTCCCTGCGGGGATCCCCGGGCCAGCGCAGCGGAGGACGCGGGACGTCGCCCCGAAACCCACCCTCGCGCAGTCTCTGAAGCGCCCGCCTCACCTGCCGGACCTCGCCCGGCGCCATCGCCTCCGAAGGGACCGTGAGCAACCCCGCTCTCACCGCTCTGCGGCCCAGCTCGGGGCTGCTCGTCCAGCGGAGGAGGGGCACCGACAGGAGGAGACCCGTGAAGATCGGGCTCATCCACGCGAAGAAGAGGGGACTGACCGCCAGCGTCGTCCCACCCCAGAGGAGACCGACCACCGTGGCCAGCCCCCCCGCTCGCCAGGACGCGGACCAGCTCAGCCGTCCTCCATCGCGATGTCCGGTCTCCCAACCGACGGCGCGCCCGAAGTATACGGCCAGGACGAAGCGGGCATGGTAGAGCATCATCACCGGCGCCAGGAGCACCGAGAAGACGCCCTCCACCAGGGCGCTGACCGTGAGCTTCACCGTCCCTCCGAAGCCCGTCCTCGCCCGGAAGAGGCCGTCCAAGACCCCCAGCAACTTGGGCAGGAAGAGAATCACCGCGGTGACGGCGAGGAGGGAGACCTCGACGGGGGGCCCCCGGAGCCGGACGGCGGCGGTGGGACCATGGAGCGAGGGGGCCAGGACGTACGCGGTTCCCGCCAGGAGGATGAGGAGCCACAAGAGCGACGCCAGGTACCCCATGGCGCCCAGCATGAAGTGGAGGCGGCTGATCGGATGGAGACCGGGAATGCCCAGGAGGCGCAGGTGCTGGAGACTTCCCTGTGCCCAACGCCGGTCCCGGGCGGCGTAGTCCAGGACGTTCCCCGGACACTCCTCCCAGCTGCCGCCCAGCTCCGGTGCCATGACCACCTTCCAGCCGGCCCGCCTCAGGAGGGCGGCCTCCACGAAGTCGTGGCTCAGGATCTCGCCGCCCAGAGGCGCTCGTCCCGGCAGCACGGGAAGCTCGCAATGCTCGAGAAACGGCCGCAGGCGGATGATGGCGTTGTGGCCCCAGTAGTTTCCCGCGTCGGCCTGCCAGAACGCCTGCCCCGCCGCCAGGACGGGGCCGTAGAGCGAGCCGGCGAACTGAATCAGGCGTCCGAAGAGCGTCCGCTGCATCACGGGGAGGGGAACCGTCTGTAAGAGGCCGAGGTCGGGATTGGCCTCCATGACGCCCGCGAGCCGGACCAGGGTCGGGCCCGTCATCAGGCTGTCGGCGTCGAGGACGACCATGAAGTCGTAGTCCTCGCTGCACCGTCGACAGAACTCGCCGACGTTGCCCGCCTTCCGCCCGGCGTTCGACGCTCGCCGCCGGTAGAAGACGGGCACCTCGGGATGCTCCGCTTGGAGACGCACCCACTCTCGCTCCTCTCGCCGGGCGATGTCGTCGTCGCTGGTGTCGCTGAGAAGGTGGACGTGAAAGCGCTGCGCGTACCCGGTGCCCGCCAGCGAGCGCAGCAGGGCCCCGACGCGTGCCGCGACGGCCTCCGGCGTCTCGTTGTACACGGGTACCACCACGGCGGTGACGGACGTGGTCGGCGGGTCCGCCGACTCCGCGATACCGTGGCGGTCCAGGGTCACCGGATCCACCCGGGCCATCCGCAGCAGGAAGCCGAATACCGCGGTCCAGAACGGAATGACGATCCAGGCGAAGGTCGGGGTGAAGAGAAGGAGGATCAGGACTTCCAGGGCCGTGAGCCCCTGGGCGGACACCGTCCCCGCCATCATCCACACTCCTGCCCCGGTGCTGGCGGCGACGAGGCCCGAGAAGCCCCAGCGGCGGGTCCGGGTCAGCGGATATCTCAGACGATCAACGGACAAGGGAGGGCTCCCACAGATAGCTCCACGTCTCCGTGACGACCGAGTCACCGAGTTGGAGGAAGAGTCGCATGTCAGCGCCGGCTTCTCCGTCCGGCTCGAGAGCGAACGTCACGCGACGTCCGCCTCCCGGGAGCGGCTGGACCCGCAGGTCCGAGATCGTCCCCGACGAGGTCGAGAGAACCGGCTCGAGTCCCAACGATGCAGATTCCGTGCCCAGCTCCAGGCCTTCGAAGTCCACGACGATCCTCCGCCGGCTCCTGGGCGGCGGCTCCGCCTCTCCGGGGAGTGCGTCCCAGCCGATTCGGGTCCGTGCGACCCGACCCCCGATCTGGTCGGGAACGGGCCCGCCCGGATGGTCACCTCCCCGAAGCCGATCGTCGAAGGTGACGAGACGGTAGCGGTAGCGCATCTCTTCTCCGGGTCGCCCGGGGCTCACCGGCGACCAGTACGCCACCACGTTGTCATTGAACTCCGATGGAGTGGGAATCTCCAGAAGCTCGACACCCCCCTCGCCCCACCCCGTCTCGGGAATCACCCAGTGGCTCGGGCGACGATCGTACCGTGCCTCCAGGTCCAGGTACTCCTCGAACTCCCGGGTCCGCTGGACCAGTCCGAAGCCCCGGGGATCCACGTCCCGGAGCGAGGTGACGCGGATTCCCGTCCCATTCGTCAGGGGTCGCCAGATCCACTCGTCGTCGGAGGTGAGCATGAGCAGTCCCTCCGAGTCGTGGACACGGGGACGGAAATCGTCGTTCCTACCGGGGAGGAGGGGGCCGTGGAGGTACATGCTCGTCAACGGGGCCACGCCCAGCTTCCCGACCTCGTGCCGAAGAAATAGGCGCGCGTCCACGTCGAGCACCGTTCCGGGTCCCTCCGGCTCGCCCGGATCGAGCTCGAAGCCGAACGCGCCCGTGACGGAGGGGCTGTCCAGCAAACCGTAGAAGGTCAGACGCTCGTCTTCCGGGTCCGGGCGGACCAGCCAGAACTCGACGAAGTCGGGGAACTCCTCCCCCGCCGGCTCGGCGATATCGACGGCCAGGCCCCTGGAGGAAAGCCCGTAGACCTGTCCGGGCCCCAACAGACGGAAATACGACGCGCCCAGGAAGGCGACGACCTCGTCCATCACGCCGGGATCGTTCATGGGATGGTGGACCCGGAAGCCCGCGAAGCCGGCCTCCGGGGGAACATCCCCATCCAGCGAGCCTATCTCGTTTCCGTAGGTGAAGAGTGCGGGATCGAAGCTCAATGGACGGCTGCGACCCGCTTCCACCCTGTGGATCCGCACCGGGACGTCGCTGGCGCCTCCCGGATGGAAGAGCTGGATCTGGAAGCGCGAATCGGGCCAGAGCGCCCGCTCCGGTCGGAAGCGGATGTCCCGGTACTGCACATAGTCGAGATCGGAGATCCTCTCCACGAGCTCGGAGCGGGGTGGGCGGTACACCCGGCCGGCACGTCCGCGCGCCAGGTCCGTCACGTGCTGAAAAAGGGAGGGTCCGTTCGCATCGGCCGTCCACGACGCTACCGTAGAAGGCCGGTTTTCGGAGGACGCCGGGACACTGCCGCCTCCCTGGTCCTCGGGAGCGCAAGCTCCCGCCACCCCCGCGACAAGGCCGACGGCAACGACGAGATTTGGGCGGATGGACGCCATGGAGACCCGGCTTCTGGACATAGGACCGATCGTGCTGCGGGCTTTGGCTACCCTCGTGGTGGTCGATTCGCTCCTTCTGGCTCCGTCGTGGATCGCCAACGGGACGATGGGGCCCCACGTCGTCGCGCTGGAAGCCGTCTTCGTAACCGGGCTCTTCCTCGCCCTCCCGCGACGCCCGTGGAGCATGGCCGCGGCTTGGATCGTGGCCGGCCTGCTCGTGGCCATCGGCGTCCTCTGGCTGGGCGAAGCCACCGCCAGGCTCAGCCTGGCGCGGTCCCTGAATCTCTACCTCGATCTGAGACTGTTGGGCGCGGTGGGCAACCTTCTCGGCGGCACCTTGGGCCCGTTTCTCGGGCCCGCCGTCGTCGTTCTCGCCATCTCCGGCGTCGTCGCGGCGGTGGTGGCCCTTGCCCTCCTCCTCGCCAGCCTCCGCACCGAGGGACGGGAGGGCCGGCGGCGGATCGCCGGCATCGCGCTCCTGACCTCGGCACTCGCCCTGGTGCCCATGCGATGGCTCCATCCCGCCGGCGCCGTCTTCGGCCTGACTTCCGTGGACCTCGTGCTCGCCCAGTCCCGGCAGCTGGATCGGATGCTCGACGAGCGGACCCGGTTCGCCGACGAGCTCGACGAGACCCGGTCCAGCTACCGGGACACGCCGGGCTTGCTGCGGGGCCTCGGAGGACGGGACGTGCTCCTGGCCTTCATCGAATCGTACGGGGTGACGGCCCTGGACGATGAGCGCTATGCACCGGTGGTGCGCCCTCGGCTCGAGGAGATGGCCCACCGCCTCGAGGAAGCCGGCCTCCACATGGCGACGGGGAAGCTGCTGGCGCCGAGCCAGGGAGGACAGTCGTGGCTCGGGCACGGATCGGTGCTCAGCGGTCTCTGGTTGGAGAATCAGCTCCGCTACGACCTCCTGCTGGCCAGCGATCGGGAGACGCTGGTCGACGACTTCGACGCCGCCGGATATCGGACCGTGGCCGTCATGCCCGCCATCACCATGGCCTGGCCCGAGGGTGAGCGCTTCGGCTACGATCGGATCTACGCCAGGGACGACATCAGCTACGCTGGACCGCCCTTGAACTGGGTGACCATGCCCGACCAGTTCACCTGGTCCTTCTTCCAGAAGTCGGTGCGTGACAGCACCGAGGCCGCCCCCCTCTTCGCCGAGCTGGGGCTCATCAGCAGCCACGCCCCGTGGACGCCCATTCTCCCCGTGCTGGACGATTGGGAGCGGATCGACGATGGCGCGATCTTCCAGGCCTGGGCCCACGCAGGCGAGACCCCGGAGGCGCTCTGGCGCGACCGGGACCGCGTGAGGGAGCACTACGCTCGAGCGGTGGCCTATGCCGTGGACGTGCTCGCGTCCTATTCGGTGCGGTACGTGGACCCTCGGACGCTCCTCATCGCCATGGGCGACCATCAACCGGCTCCGCTGATCACCGGAGATTCGGTTTCCCGGGCCGTCCCGGTCCACGTGATCTCCGGAGACCGGACCCTCGTCGAGCCGTTCCTCGAGTGGGGATTCGCCGAGGGCTCCCTGCCCCCCAGCTCCTCCCCGTCCCGGCGCATGGACGCCTTCCGCGACTGGTTCGTCCATGCCTTCAGCGACGGGGACGGAAGGATCAAGGAGACCGGGGATGGGACCTGATCCCACCGCGCTCGAGCCGGCGCGGAGGGTGTGCTGCCCGCCGGGAGCCGACCGATGACGGGCGTCCTCCGGCGGCGACTCGGCCTCCTCCGGTCGCTCTTCATCTACTGGAGGCCAGGCCGCCAGCGCTCCCTTCGGCGCCTCTACGCTCCCTTCGTGCGCCCCGGGGACGTGGTCTTCGACGTCGGTGCCCATCTGGGCGATCGTACCGCCGCCTTCGCCGCCCTGGGGGCCAGGGTCGTGGCCCTCGAGCCGCAGCCCGAGCTGGTGCCCTGGCTCCGGCGGCTCGCCGGAAGACGGGCGGGCGTCGAGGTCGTGGAGGCGGCGGTGGGCCGGAGTGAGGGCACGGCCCGCCTCGCCGTCAGCGAGGCCACTCCCACCCTCTCCACGCTCTCCAACGGCTGGCGAAAGCGCGTCGTAGAGGAGAACCCTACCTTCCAGGACGTCCGATGGAATCGTTTCGTGGAGGTGCCCGTGACGACGCTGGACGCGCTCATCACCCGGTACGGCGAGCCCGGCTTCTGCAAGATCGACGTGGAGGGTCACGAAGCCGACGTCCTCGCCGGGCTCAGCCGACCCCTGTCCGCGCTCTCCTTCGAGTTCGTCTCGGGCACGCTGGACGTCGCCCTGGCCTGTGTGCGACGGCTGGAAGCCCTCGAC
>JAWVZK010000179.1:0-6695 GCA_033722275.1 Longimicrobiales bacterium
CCACCCCCTGCTCCGCCTGCTCGACGAGGGTCTCGCGGTAGATCTCCCAG
Organism: Longimicrobiales bacterium; assembly: GCA_033722275.1. Classification (GTDB taxonomy): domain Bacteria; phylum Gemmatimonadota; class Gemmatimonadetes; order Longimicrobiales; family Gaopeijiaceae; genus UBA2589. The sequence goes on from JAWVZK010000179.1 coordinate 51, forward strand.
GTGAGATCTTCCGGAACGCCGCCCACCTTCTCCAGCGCCTGGTAGATGGGGACGGTGCCGATGGGAACCGGCGAGTTCCGGAGGATCCACTCCCGGGTCTCGTGGATGTTCTTCCCCGTGGAGAGGTCCATGACGGTGTCGGCACCCCACAGCGTCGCCCAACGGAGCTTCTCCACCTCCTCCTCGATGGACGAGGAGACCGCCGAGTTCCCGATGTTGGCGTTGATCTTCACCTTGAAGCTCCTCCCGATGGCCATGGGCTCGAGCTCGGGGTGGTTGATGTTCGCCGGGATGATGGCCCGGCCCCGGGCCACCTCGTCACGCACGAACTCGGGCTCGAGCCCCTCGCGGAGCGCGACGAATTCCATCTCGGGCGTGATCTCTCCCCGCCTGGCGTACGCCATCTGGGTCACGGTTCCGGTTCCGCGCAGGGTCCGGCGTGTCAGTCCCTCCGGCATCTCCAGGGCGCCCGAAGGCGTCCGTGTCCGCTCCACCTCCACCACGTCGTCCCTGCCGCGGATCCAGTCCTCGCGCAGGGCCGGCAGACCCTGTCGCACGTCGATCTGCCGGGGCCCGCTGGAATCGTAGACCCGGAGGGGCGGCTCACCGCCGGAAAGGTGGATCTCCCGCATGGGCACCCGGACGCCTCGGCTGCCTTCCAGGTGCACCTTCTTCGAGTTCGGGAACGCTCCGGGGTAGTCGGTGCCCACGTCCTCGGTTCGGGGGGCGACGCGGGGGCGACCGCCGTGGCCGGCGGAGGCGTCGACCCGGGGACGTTCTTTCCCGTCGCCGCTCACGGCGTGCCCGCTGCGGGGGTCCGGATCGGCGGTGCCGGTCTGGGGGTGGATGGGGAGGTCGGCTCGGCTTCCGTTGGTCTCGCTCATCTGCGCTCGCCTGGCGTGGTAGTGCCCGATGCCACGGCTCAGGGCTGCGCAGTGCGAGACGGCCGCCGGAGATGGATGCCTCGTTCGTCGCCGCGCTCCCTACGCCGGGTTCAACCGGATCAGGTTCCAAGAGTCGTTCTCAACCGGCGGTGACGCCCTCGACAGGGTGACGCGCCGTCGGTGCCCCTGGCGGCAAAGAGGAAGCTACCGACGTCGTCCGACTTTCACAAAGCGCGTTCGGCGTCCATCACGTCTCTCCGGCGTCCTTGAGGGCGATCCCCAACACGATGGTCACGAGCGAGATGACGATGCTGCCCAGCAGAGCCGCTCCGAATCCCGTCACGTCGAAGTAGTCGAAGAGGCCCGCGGTGAGCATGAGCATGACCGCGTTCACGACCAGCGCGAAGAGTCCCAGAGTGAGGACGAGGAACGGGAGCGAGAGGAAGAGGAGGATGGGTTTGAGGATCGCGTTGAGGACCCCGAACACCAGGGCGACGAGCAGAATCCCGAAAAAGCCGCCGCTGAGCGTGATCCCGTCGATGAGCCAGGCGGCGGCAGCGAGGGCCAGCGCATTGACGAAGAGTCGGATCAGGAAGTTCATCATGTCGCATAGTACAGGAAAACCCCGCCCGGGACGACCGGTCCCGAGCGGGGCGTTCGACCTCGCCGGGGTGTCAGACCGCCGCGGCGGCCTCCTCCTCCTGCAGGACTGCCTGGACCTGAAGGGAGACGTTCACCTCGTTGCCGACGAGGATGCCGCCCGTCTCCAGGGCCTGGTTCCACGTGAGATCGAAGTCACGACGGTCGATCTCGGTCTCCGCGGTGAAGCCGGCACGCGTGCCGCCCCACGGATCCGTCCCCGTGCCGTCGAAGGCCGCGGCCAGCGTCACTTCCTTCGTGACGCCGTGGATCGTCAGGTCGCCGACGATCTCGAAGTCCCTTCCCTCGCGGACGGGACCGGAGATGCGCTTCGACTCGAAGGTGATCGACGGATAGGTCTCCACGTCGAAGAAGTCGCCGGAACGCAGGTGATCGTCCCGGTCGGACACGCCCGTGTCGATGCTGGCTGCGTCGATGGTCACCGACACCGACGACTCGGCGGGATTGTCGTCGTCGAGCTCGACGGATCCCTGGAAGTCCGAGAACTGACCGCGGACCGTGGTGAACATCATGTGCTTGACGCTGAATTCGATCTGGGTGTGGGCGGGATCGATCTGCCAATGCTTCGTGCTCATGGGGAGCCTCCCTCATATCTGTGGATGCCGGGTCGACGACTACGCGTCTGATGTTTAGTTGACTGATAAACTATTTATCTGTCGGCCGCTGTCAACGGGGGCCTGGATCTCCGACGCCCGGTTCAGGTTAGGATATCCGTATCGCACCCGAACCCGTGTCCGTCAGGTGGATTCCTTGACTCCCCAACAGAGCAGACGCTCCACCATCACGAAGCTCTCGACGGGCCTGCTTCTGGTGATCCTCCTCGGCGTCGCCATCCAGGCCTGGCGAGGACGACTCTTCGCCGACGGTGCGTACCAGGCCTCGGTCGCCATCATGCCCTTCGAGAATCGCACCGGCGATCCCCGCTTCGACTACCTCGGTCCTTCCCTGGCCGAGGGCGTCATCACACAGCTGGCGGCCGTGCCCGAGATCCGGGTCCTGGACCTCTACACCGCCGCGTCGGTGATGAAGGACAGCCTCGGCACGCCGCGGCTCCACGACAGCCTCAATGTGGAGCACATCATCCACGGCTACATCGAGACGCGGCACGATACGCTCGTGGTGAACGTGTCCGAATCCGACGTGGAGGGTTTCCTCTCTCTCCGGACGCGGCACGTCCTGGCCCCCGACGAGATCGAGACCGGACAGGTCCGACTGGCCAATCGGGTGGCCCTGACCTTCCTCCGTGACGTGGGTCTGGAGGACCGCTACGATCCCGACATGTCGGTGATCGGCCCGGGGAGGGATGCCTATCTGGCCGGCACGGAGGCTCTGGGCCAGCGGACCCCGACCGCCATGCGGGAAGCCATTCGATGGTTCCGGGAGGCCATCGAGCTGGAGCCGACCTCCGCCGTGGCGCTCTCCGCCCTGTCCTCGGCGTACGCCCTCACCATCTACTACAAGTATGACGTCGGCATGTCCTCCTACGAGCTGGCGGCCCGCTCCTTCGTCGCCGCGGACTCGGCCATCGCTCTGGATCCGGAGGTCGCCAACGGCTATGCCGCGAGAGGCTACATCCGGGCGCTCCTCGGATTCGAGATCGACGAGGCCGAGGCGGACTTCCGGCGGGCCGAAGAGCTGGCGCCCAATGCGCCCAACGCGCCGAGTTGGTCGGCGCGGATCCTCGCCCGCCGTGGACGCGTGGACGACGCCTTCGCCGAGGCGGGTCGAGCTCGCGATCTGGATCCCCTCCAGGCCGGACGGCGCACCGCCCTGGCCTCCCTGGGGTTCCAGCTCGGCGACTACGACGTGGCCATCCAGGAGGCTCGGGAGGCGTATCGCCTGGAGCCCGGGCTCTCGTTGGCCAAGGCGTTCGAAGGCCGGGCCCTCGCCCTCACGGGGCGGCCGGAGGCGTGCCTGGATCTGGACTTCGGCGTATACGAGCTGGTCCGGGCTCTATGCCTCCACGCCGCGGGTCGCCGCGCCGAGGCCAGGGCCCTGGTGGAGGCCACGGAGGAGCGGATGACCGAGTCGACCATCGAAGACCCCAGGTATCTGCCGGAGCTCATCGCGCAGGATCTGGCCTCCTACTACGGCTACGTCGGCGACGCGGAGTCGGCCGCCCGATGGGTCACCCACGCCTTCTCGCTTTCACCGGCGGGGGTGGACGAGCGTCTCCTGGGATCGGCCCTCTTCGATCCCGTCCGCGACGACCCCCGATTCGTCACCGCTTTGACCGCCGCGCACGAGCAGGCCCGCCGCCGGGTCGTCGAGGGGCGCAGAAGCGTGGAGTCACCCCTGTGAGTGCTCCGTCCACGCGGTCTCCGTCCGCTCCCTCCTCGCTTCTCCTGGCCCTCCTCACGCTCGTGGCGTTGGGATGCTCCGAGCTCGAGGCCCAGGCCATGCCGGACATCCTCTCGGGGCTCCAGAAGGGCGGCGGCTGGGTGAACGTCCCCATCGAAGAGGGGCGAGGATCGTACAGCACCGTCCGCCTGCCCACCGTGCGCATGACCGTCGACGGATGCGTCAACGTCTGGTACGGTCACACGGGCACGTGGACCATCCACGCCCGCGACGCCGTGACCGATTCGACCTTGGTCATCGACGCCGAGCCGGGCATCGGAGTCCCCTTCTCGCACACGTTCGGGATGCAGGCTCAGATCGACTTCGACTTCCGGTGGAGCGAGCCCCGGGACACCACCCTCCTCCTCTGGGTGGGCGTCGATCTCGACCGACGAGACGCCGAGTCGGCGGTCTGCTACCCGTACTGACGCCCGTTCCGGCGGGGTCCGGCGGGGGACGCCGCTCCCTTCGACCCAGGGCCGTCGTGGTCAGCGGGCGTCCCGTAGCGTCCCCGGAATCATGGCGTGCACGCCGAGGTTCTGGTCGGCGCCGGAGATCCCCGGTCGGCGCCTGAAATCCTCTCCGGTTGGATGGTGAGGGTGTCGCCCCTCCCAACGACCTTCGGTCGAAGCCGCTCCGAGAGAGGAGGGGCGACACCCTCGGCGTCCGCCCAAGAAGGGGAAACTAGGCGCCCTACTCAGGCTTGTCCGACAGCGTGGCCCGGATCAGATCGCGGTTGAGCTGGGCGATGTAATCCACGCTGATGCCCTTCGGACACGCCGTCTGGCACGCTCCGTGGTTGGTGCAGTTTCCGAATCCTTCGTCGTCGTGGGTCTCCACCATGCGCAGGACTCGATGGTAGCGCTCGGTCTGGCCCTGGGGCAGCCGGGCGAGGTGGGCCACCTTGGCCGCGGCGAAGAGCATCGCCGACGCATTGGGGCAGGCTGCGACGCACGCTGCGCATCCGATGCAGGTGGCCGCATCGAACGCCCTGTCGGCGTCTTCCTTCTCCACCGGGATGGCGTTTCCGTCGGGCGCGCTGCCCGTACGCACCGAGATGTAGCCGCCTGCCTGGATGATCCGGTCGAAGGCGGACCGATCCACCACCAGGTCCTTGAGGACGGGCAGCGAGGTCGCGCGCCACGGCTCGATCCAGATCTCGTCCCCGTCCGCGAAGGAGCGCATGTGGAGCTGACAGGCGCTGGTCAGCGTCTTCGGCCCGTGGGGCACGCCGTTGATCATCATCCCACACGAGCCGCAGATCCCCTCCCGGCAGTCGTGCTCGAAGGCGATGGGCTCCTCGCCGTCCTCGGTGAGACGATTGTTGACGACGTCCAGCATCTCGAGGAAGGACATGTCCTCGGAGATGCCCTCGGCCTCGTACCGCTCGTGGCGCCCCGGATGGGCCGGACCTTTCTGGCGCCAGACGTGGAGGGTCAGCTTCATCTACTTATAGCTCCTCTGCGAGAGCTGTACGTTCTCGAATTCGAGCTCCTCGGTGTGTCGGGTCGGCTCCTCACCCACACCGCTGAACTCCCATACCGCGACGTGGGCGAAGTTCTCGTCGTCGCGCTTCGCCTCTCCCTCTTCGGTGGTGTGCTCCACCCTATAGTGCGCGCCACAGGATTCGTCCCGGGTCAGCGCGTCCCAGCACATGACCTCCGCGAACTCCAGGAAGTCGGCCACGCGTCCGGCCTTCTCCAGCGATTGGTTCAAGTCCCCGGCCGAGCCGGGGATACGGACATCGCGCCAGAACCGCTCGCGAAGCTCGGGAATCTTCTGCAGGGCCTCCTCGAGGCCCTGCTTGCTGCGCTCCATCCCGCAGTGCTCCCAGACGATCCGGCCCAGCTCGATGTGGAAGTCGTCCACCGGCTTGGTCCCGTTGACGCCCATGAGGCGCTCGATGCGCGTCTTCACGTCCCCCTCGGCGTGCCGGACCGCCGAATGCTCGGGCTCCAGCTTCTCGTGCGACACGTCGGCGAGGTAGTTGCCGATGGTGAGGGGAAGGACGAAATAACCGTCGGCGAGGCCCTGCATGAGGGCGCTGGCTCCCAGGCGGTTGGCTCCATGGTCGGAGAAGTTGGCCTCCCCGATGGCGAAGAGCCCCGGAACGGTCGTCATCAGGTCGTAATCCACCCAGAGCCCCCCCATGGTGTAGTGGGGCGCCGGATAGATGCGCATGGGCCGCTCGTAGGGATTCTCCCCGGTGATCTTCTCGTACATCTCGAAGAGGTTGCCGTAGCGCTCGCTGATGGTGTCCTTGCCCAGGCGCTCGATGGCGTGCTTGAAGTCGAGATAGACGCCGTTCTCCCGCTCGCCGACCCCGTGGCCATCGTCCACCATCTCCTTGGCCCGGCGAGAGGCGATGTCCCGCGGCGTGAGATTTCCGAACGCGGGGTACAGGCGCTCCAGGTAGTAGTCCCGCTCCTCCTCGGGAATGGCGTCGGGCGGGCGATCCTCGTTCTCGTCCTCGGGCACCCAGATGCGTCCGTCGTTCCGGAGGGACTCGCTCATGAGAGTGAGCTTGGACTGGTACTCTCCCGACGGCGGGATGCAGGTGGGATGGATCTGGGTGAAGCTCGGGTTGGCGAATCCGGCCCCCCGACGCGTGGCGCGCCACGTCGCCGTGACGTTGCAGTGCTTGGCGTTCGTGGAAAGGAAGAAGACGTTGGAGTACCCGCCCGTGGCCAGAACCACCGCGTCGCCGGTGTACGACTCCAGCTCTCCGGTGAGCATGTCGCGGGTCACGATCCCCCTTGCG
>JAWVZK010000180.1:0-6665 GCA_033722275.1 Longimicrobiales bacterium
CCCGCGCGTCGAGCGGCCGGTCTCGATCCACTGACGGCGCTTCGGGAGTGACCAGTGCCGACGGTCCCGGCCCGGAGCCGTGATCCCAGATCGGCCTTCGGTGTCTGAGGCACGGTGGCGGGCCGGGCCACCCCGACACGCCGCCTGCGCCCGCGCTCGGCGCTACTGCCAGACCACCCCGTAGTCGTCGCCGTGATTGCTGGAGCCACCCCACATGGTGCCGTGCTCCCAATCGAAGAAGATGGCGTTGATCGGGCCCGAGGTGCGTTCGCGAAACTGTAGGCTGTACCCCATCTCCCGGAGCTCCGAGACCACCCAGGGCGGCGTCTCCTCCTGGACGATCAAACCCCCGGGACGGCTCTCATGCTGTCCGAACGAGCCTCGGAGCTGGAGCGAGTTGATGTTCGCGGCCTCTACGGCCTCCTGAACGTTCATGTCGAACTCCACCATGTTCAGGAAGAACTGGACCAGGTTCTGGTCCTGCGAATCACCGCCCTGGACCGCGAACGACAGGTAGGGCCGGCCGTGGCGCAGCGCCATGCCGGGGGTGAGCGTCGCGCGCGGGCGCTTGCCCGGCTCGACCACGTTGTACGGGTTGTCGACCTCGTGCACGACGAACGACTGGGCTCGCTGGCTCATGCCGACCCCCGTGTTTCCGGCGATGACGGCGGGGATCCACCCGCCCGACGGGGTGATGGAGACCACCCAGCCGTCCTCGTCGGCGGCCTGGATCGAGGTCGTGCCCTGATAGTAGTCCTCGAGGAAGTCGTTCATCGCATCGGAGCCTTCGGGCTCCGTCACGACACGACCCCCGCCTGCCCATCGCTCGAGGAGGTGCCGAAACGGATGGACGCCGTCCTGGAAGGGGTACGGATCGCCCGGCCGCACGTCGGGATCGTTCCTGTCCCAGTCGATCTGATCGGCCCGTTCCTTCGCGTACTCCTTCGACAGAAGGCCCTCGATGGGCTCGTCGGGCGGAAAGTAGGGATCGCCGTAGTAGAAGTCCCGATCGGCGAAGGCGAGGTTCATCGCCTGGTAGAGCGTGTGGATGTATCGGGCGGTGTTGTAGCCCATCGACTTCAGATCGAAGTTCTCGAGGATGTTCAGGGTCTGGTTCATGACCGGACCCTGGACCCACGGCTGGAGCTTGTAGACCTCGATCCCCTTGTACGTGGTCATGACCGGCTCCTCGATGTAGACCTGCCAGGCGTCCAGATCTTCCATCGTCACCGATGAGCCTTGCTCTCGGGCGCCTCGCACATACTCCGCCGCGATGTCGCCCCGGTAGAAACGGTCATAGGCGGCCATGATGGCGTCTTCTCGACTCGCCCCCTCGGCGAGGGCGTCCGCCTCGGCCTCCACGAGCTTCTCCAAGGTCCGGCCCAGGTCCTCCTGCACGAAGAGCTCACCGGGCTCCGGGCCGTCGCCTCCGTCGGGGAAGAAGACGTCCCGGGTGTAGGGCCAACGCTTCATGTCCTCGGCGGTTCCCCGGATGCGTCGGACGGCGTCGGCCTCGATGGGGTAGCCTTCCGTCATCTCCATGGCCGGAGCGAGGACGTCGGCGAGGGAGAGCGTGCCCCACCGGGCCAGCATGGTCATGAGCCCGCCCGGGGTCCCGGGCGTGACCATCGCCTCGACGCCGGTCTCCGGGGGGAAGTCGAGGCCCTGATCACGGAAGTGCTCTGCGGTCGCGCCGGAGGGTGCCACACCCAGCGCGTTGACGCCGATCACCCGCTCCTCACCGGGGTGATAGACCAACGCCTGCGTCTCTCCGCCCCAGGACAGCACGTCCCACATGGTCGCCGTCGCGGCGAGCATGGCGGCTGCGGCGTCGACGGCGTTGCCACCCTTCTGATACATCATCGCACCCGCCGTGGCCGCCATCGGCTTGCCGGTGATGGCCATCCAGTGCTTCCCGTGCAGCACGGGCTTCTGGGGGCGTTGACCCTGGCCGCTCAAAGGCGCAGCAAGGGACCCGAGCAGTGCGAGGACGGTGAGTCTGGAAAAGCGGTTCATGCGATCTCTCCCTGCGGTTGTCGACCGAACGGCCAAGGTAGGCCGTGGTCCGCTGTCGGGCCATGCGAGGTCGGGTGCGATCACCTCGCCCGTCGTCGTGACCCTGCTGCGGTCAGCCGGGCGCCGGCTTCACGAGCCCAACGGGACCGACGCGACCTGGAGCAGCCCGAACGAGAGGGCGGCGACCGGGACCATCCCGCCATCGTCATGACGCTCGGGCGACCTCGAGCGGATCATGGCCTCGGCCTCGACCGCCTCTACGCCGACGTGATCGGCTGAGCCCTCGTGCCGGTCGCGAGAGTGCGGTTCCTGGCACGCACTCAGTCCGTCCGGAGCGCCTCCATCGGGTCGATCTTCGTGCCCCGCCGAGCCGGCAGGTACGCCGCGAGGAAGGCGACGACGAAGAGGGCGAGGCTCACGCCGCCCAGCCCCATCGGGTCGACGGTCCGGATGCCGAAGACGAGCCCTTCGAGAAACCTCGTCGCCTACGTCGATCCGACGACACCGATCCCGATCCCCACGAGCGTCACGCCTTCGAAGGCTGAGTGGCTCCCGGCTGCGATACCGACTTTGACGAACGGCTCCACCGGTCGGTAGCATCCGATCATGCTCCACGCAGAGCGGATCCGGGAGTTGCAGTGCCTCAGGATGCTGGCTCGTGCCGGCCGGAGGAAACGCACGTGAGGCTTCTGAGGTGGCTCGGTGCTGCCGTCGTCCTGCTCCTCGTCGCCGCGGCCGGTATCTGGATCATTGGATCGCTCCTTCCCGTCGAGCACCGGGCGACGGTGTCCAGGACGGTGCCCGCGGACGTGGAGGTGGTCTGGCAGCGTATCGACCGTGTCGACGGGTGGCCGACGTGGCGGAACGTGCGTGTCGACATGCTGTCCGGGGATTCGGTGCGCGTGTACGACGCCTGGGAGACCCTGACGTACCGGATCGAGCGTCCCCGCCCACGCACTCTGGTGACCGAGATCGTCACGGCGGGTCTCCCCTTCGGCGGCCGGTGGATCTGGTCGGTGGCTCCGGACGACGAAGGAGCGGTGGTCACGCTCGTCGAGGAGGGGGAGGTCTACGATCCCTTCTTCCGCTTCTTCAGCCGCTTCGTCTTCGGCCACGACTCCACCATGAGGAGCGTGCTGGACGAGCTGGAGGCATCGTTCGAGGAGGGCTCGGCTCCGGACACGCCGTGACGGTCATCCCAGGTCTGGGGCGTGATCCTCGGCGAATTCGCGGAAGCTGCGGGGCCGGCGACCGGTCAGCCGCTCCACCGCGTCGGTCACGATGTCCGTCCCACCCCCCGCTCGCTGGTACTCGGCGAGGGCGAGGCGTCCGGCGATGAGCCACGGCGGCTCTCCGGCGGAGTGCAGGCGATCCCAGGTGTCGTCCTCCGTCTCGGGGACGTACTCCACGGAGCGCCCGAGCAGGTCGGAGAGGATCCGGGCGATCTCGTGCCAGGAGACGGGCTCCGGACCGGTGAGCGTGTACCGCTCGCCCGCGTGCCCGTCTTGGATGAGGACCGCGGCTGCTGCGGCCGCGATGTCGCGTGTGTCGATCATCGGTATCGCCGCGTCGCCCGACGGTGAGCGCACCGTTCCAGGCTCCCGGATCGCCGCACGCTGATCCAGCACGTTCTGCATGAAGACGTGAGGTCTCAGGATCGTCCACTCGACGTCGGCTTCGCGAAGCACTTGCTCGACGACCCAATGCCAGACGCCGATCACCGACTTGGAGTGGTCGGAGGCACCGAGGGCCGAGAGCTTCACCACCCGCTCGGTCGACGCCGAGGCGGCGGCTTCGATGGCGTTCTTCTGCGCCTGGACCATCTCCGCGGCATTGCCCGTGAGGAGGAAGAGCCGTTGGGCCCCGTCGAAGGCCGACTCGAGGGAAGCCCGGTCCGACAGGTCGGCTTCGCGCCACTCGACACCGGGGACGGGCGACTCGTCGGGGGGATGGCGGGACAGGGCCCGGACCTCCTCGTCGGCCTCGGAGAGAAGGTGGATGAGCTCGCTCCCGATGGTACCGGTGGCTCCGGTCACGACGATCATGACCGGGAAGGCTCCGCGTCCAGCTCCGAAGCGAGCTCCTCCAGGATGGTCTGCCAGCCTCCGACGTGACGCTTGGCCGACTCCTCCGACGGGAGCCCTTCATGGACCAGTACCACCTCGGTGCCCTCGGTGGTGGGCACGAAGTCCAGGGTGACGGTGGTCGGTTCGTCGAAGTGCTCGGCGTCCCACGTGAAGGCCAGGCGTCGCGGACGATCCACGACGGTGTAGCGACCCGTGTGGACGATGGACTCGTCACCGAAGATCATCTCGATCGTGTAGGCGCCGCCCACCCGGACGTCTAGTTGGACCCGGACATCCTCGGTCGGTCCGGGGCGCATCCAGGCCCGCATGCCTTCCTCATCGGTCCACGCGTCGAACAGGCGCTTCGCCGGATGGCTGAACGTGCGTCGAACTTCCACTCTCCCTTCATTCCCGGTCGTCATCGCTCGTTCGCTCCTGTCGCGGGTGCGTCGTGTCGAGGTACAGCTCCAATCCTTCGAAGCAGGCCTTCCAGAAGCGCTCGTAAGCCTCGAGCCAGTCCCGCGCCTCCATGAGAGCGCGGAGATCCACCCGCAGGCGGTATTCCCGACCACTCTGCCTCCGTCGGACCAGGCCGGCCCTCTCCAGGGTCTTGAGGTGCTTCGAGACCTGGTTCAGCGAAACGTCGAATCCCTCGGCCAGTCGGGTCACCCTGGCCTCTCCTTCGGCCGCCAGCCGTCGGAGGAGGGCTCGCCGATCCCGATGGGCGAGAGCTTGGAAGATCAGGTCGAGCTGCTCCGATGATTCATTCAACCTCATAGTTGAATATCTTCGAGAGGCAGCCCATCTGTCAAGACGGGTCCCGCTCTCTGCCGGCAGGGGGCCGGTGTCGGGGGCGCCCTCTCCCGGGACGGGTGGGGAAATGCGGTGGCTCGCGAGAGCGTGCGGGGTGCCCGGCTCGGATGGAGGCGGGACGCCCGTCGACCTCAGTCCGCCTTGAGCGCCACCATGGGATCCACGCGGGTGGCTCGGCGGGCCGGGGGGAGGGCCGCGAGGGCGGAGAGCAGGGGGAGCCCCAGACCGACGACGAGGAGGGTGACCGGATCCGTCCGCGTGACTCCCCAGAGGAATCCCTCCACGACCCCGGCCACCGCCATGGCGATGGCCACGCCGATGGCCACGCCGAACACCGCCATGCGGACGGCCTGTAGCGTGACGAGGCCGCGGACCCGTCCCCGGTCGGCGCCCAGGGCGACCCGCAGGCCCATCTCCCGGGTGCGACGGGCGACGGATCGCGAGGTCACTCCGTAGATGCCGAGGAGGGCGAAGATCCCGGCCAGAGCTGCGAAGACGGTCATGAGCCTCGCCCGGTAGATCTGGCCCGAGAGCTGGTCCCTCATGAGCTCTCTCATGGTGGCCACCCGGGTAATGGGGATATCGGCATCCACGGACCAGATCCGTTCTCGGATGGCGGGGATGACTTGGTCCGGATCTCCGCTGACACGCATCACGAGGGGGGCGCCCGGCCCCACGAAGGGTGCTTTCGGCGCGTAGTAGGCGATCTCGGTGGCCCCTCCGAGGCGCTCGTCGTGGATGTCGCCGGCCACGCCCACGACCCGGGCGCCCTGGGTCCAGTGATCCAGCGTTCTACCCAGGGCCGACTCTCCGGGCCACGCCAGCTCCGCGAGCCCCCTGGACACCACCACCACCGGCTCCGCACCCTCCAGGAAGTCGGCGGCGGTCAGCTCCCGACCCTCGAGCAGTGGAATCCCCATGAACTCGTGGAAGCCCGCGGATACGAGCCGTCGCTCCGCCACCGGGGCGTTGTCCGGATCCGCCCAACCTTCCGGGAGGACGGCGTTGTTCCCCCGCCACCCGAAGAACGGAGGCGCGGTGGAGGAGTGGACGGCCTCCACCTGGGGCAGCGCCGCGACCTCCTCGATGATTTCCCGCTCATACGCACGGAAGGCCGCGGCGTCGGCTTCGTCGTCGCCCGTGTCGAAGCGCTGGGAGGACAGCGCCATGCTGAGGACGACCAGGCGCTCATGCTCGAAGCCGGGATCGACCTGGTTGAGCGCCGAGACCGTCCGGCCGAGAAGCAGTCCCCCGAAGATCAGAACGGTAGCCAGGGCGAGCTCCCCGACGACGACGGTGGACTGGAGACGGGCGCGCCTTCCGCCGGCCGTCCGGGAGGACCCCATGGCGTCGGAGAGGTCGGTCGAGGAGAGGCTGAGCGCCGGAACCAGACCGAAGAGGAGGCCGCAGAGCGCCGACAGACCCACCGCGAAGGCCAGCACCGGACCGTCCACGGAGACCTCGGCGATGCGCGGTACCCCGGGGGGAGCGAGGAAGGTGAGGGCCCTCGTCGTCAGGCCCGCCAGCGCGATTCCTCCTCCTGCCCCCGCGAGGGCGATGAGGGTGCTCTCGGTGAGGAGCTGCTGCGCCAGCCGCCGTCGACTCGCGCCGATGGCTCCCCGGACGGCGAGCTCCTGCTCCCGATCGATGCCCGCACCGAGGAGGAGGGCCGCCACGTTGCCGCACGAGACGAGGAGGAGGAGCCCCGCCGAGGCGAGCATCACCAGGAGGACGGGACGCACGCTTCTCGTGAGCTCGTCCTGGAAGGGC
>JAWVZK010000181.1:0-6661 GCA_033722275.1 Longimicrobiales bacterium
GGAGTCGGGCGTGTTCTCGAGGCCCTCGTTCGATCCGTACACGCCGACGAGCATCTCGGTCTTGTCGTAATAGGGCGCCAGATCCTCGTACGCCAGCGGCCAATCGAAGCCCAACCCGTCGCGACTTCGGGGCTTGAAGTCGTAGGGCCCCAGCCGGAGGGAGATGCGGCCCCAGTGGTTGGTCCGACCGCCCAGCATCCTCGCCCGCCACCACCGGAAGTCCGTCCCCTCCGCGCTGGCGTAGGGCTCGCCCGGAACCTCCCAACCTCCGTCCACGGTGGCGTCGTAGAAGCCGAAGGGCTTCTCCCGAGTGCCGGCCCCGCGGAGGGGCGCGTCCCCGGGGAGTTGGAACATGGGCGTCTCGGTCACGGGGTCGTAGTGCCGCCCGGCCTCCAGCAGGAGGACCCGAACACCCTGACATGCCAGGACATAGGCACTCATCCCTCCCGCCGCGCCCGAGCCCACGACGAGGACGTCGTACTCCTGCTGGACTCCCCTCTTCATCGACGCCGTCGCCCCAGCGGCCCGTGGACCGGCCTCGCACCCTCTCCCGAGGGCGTGATCGACTGCACGGGCGTGGACTCTCCGGAAGGGCGGATTCCGGGGAGCCCGAAGCCCAGCGACGTGAGGTGTCGATAGCTCCGCCGTACGCTCTCCACCGGATCCTCCGGTCGATCGTGCTCGACGAACGCATGCGCCAGCCCCTGGGCCTCGGCATCCCGGAGGATGGTGGCGAAATCGATGACGCCCTCTCCCACGTCCACCATGCGACCGTCGGCCGTGCGGTCCTTCACGTGCACGCTGGTGACCCGACCCGCGCGTCGCGTGAGCAGGCCCGACGGATCGCCTCCCCCGTGGACCGTCCAGAAGAGATCCATCTGCCAGTCCACCAGCTCCGGATCCGATCGGTCCAGGAGGATGTCGATGGGCCTGCTCGAGTCTGCCGCGACCCGCAGCTCCCAGTCGTGATTGTGATACCCCACCCTCAGTCCCGACCCACGAGCGCGCTCCCCCGCCCTGGTCAGATCGTCCGCGACCCGGACCAGCCCGTCGGGCGACCGCTCGGCCTGCGGGATCGAGGGCACGACCAGGAGCCGCAGGCCCAGCTCCTGAGCACCTTCGAGCGTCCGCTGGAGATCGCCTCGGAGCGCCGTGATGGGGTAGTGACCGGACGCCGCCCGGAGCCCTGCCGAGTCCAGCCTTCGCCGGAGCTGACCCGGGCTCAAGCCGTGGAGCTGGAAGAGCTCCACCTCCCGGTATCCGATGTCGGACACCGCGGCCAGCGTTCCCTCCAGATCTTCGGCGAGGGCGTCCCTCAGCGTGTAGAGCTGCACGCCCCACGCCTCGAGGGCCTCGGTCCCGGGCGAGGCCGTGGCGCGCCGGGAAAGGCGGCTCCGGGAATCCCCCAGCGCGGCGGCCATCAGAGGCATCGCTCCCAGGAACGCGCGTCGGTCCATCACTCGATGACCCGGATCTTCACGTTCCGGTACCACACCGGATCGCCATGGTCCTGAAGACCGACATGGCCTTCGTCGGCGCGTCCGTAGGCCGGCCACTGGGCAAACTTGCTGTCCGCGACACGCGCCTGCCAGTCGGGACTCCCCAGCACGTAGGTCACGACCCTGGTCCCGTTGAGCCAGTGCTCGACCCGGTCGCCCTCCACGACGATGCGCGTCTCGTTCCACTCGCCAACCGGCCGAGCGGCGTCTGGCGGTGCCGGATACAGGGCGTAGTTCGATCCGGCGCTGGTCAGGGGACTCTGGCCATCGGGATGCCTCTCGTTGTCCAGGATCTGGTATTCGGGGGCGCTGTGGTAGATCCACTCCTCGCCCTCGGCGGCGCGATAGAAGACGCCGCTGTTCCCTCCCGGCGAGATCCGCCACTCGAGGACCAGCTCGAAATCCTCGAACTGCTCCTCGGTGATGATGTCCCCCCCGGGTCCGGTGCGGGCCAGCGTCCCGTCGCCTGGCTCCCAGCCTCCGGGCATGTCCGGTCGGCCGTATCCTCTCCATCCGTCCAGCGACTGGCCGTCGAACAGGAGGCGCCAGCCGGCCTCCCGCTCGGCGGCCGTCAAGGTGTTCATGGCGTCCTGACCCGGGGGCCCGTTGCCGTTCGCCGACCCTAAGCACGCCGTCGAGCCGGCCAGGAGGAGGAACGTGGGAATCCACGGTGGGCTTGCACGGTGCCAGCCCGTGTGGCGATGTGGGCGAGCTCGGTGTCGTTCGATCAGAGCGACCATCCCTCCCGGTATTCCCGGGTCAGGAGACGATTGGCGTCGACGGAATTCACCACCCGCATGTTCTCGGCGTCGTACTCCATCCTGAATCCCTGCCCGGCCCGCAACGCCACGAGGCCCAGGAGCATCACCTCGGTGAGGGGCCCGGCGTACGAAAACGGGGACGTGGCCTGGACCTCGCCCCTGCACGCCCTCGCCCAGTTCATCTCGTGGCTGTCCTCCACCCGGTCGGACGACGGCGGCACGGCGGCGGCCTCCTCGTGGAGCTCGGAGGGGTAGAGCTGGGGATTCCGGCCATACGTCTCGTGCATCAGGATGCCCCGCTCCCCGATGAAGAGGACGCCCCCCACGCGCTCGAGCTCCACCTCGCTGGGAAGAACCCGGGGCCGCTTCGGCATCAAGCCTCCGTCGTACCAGTGCAGGTCCACCGGGGGCAGGAGCCCCCGGCGAGGGAACTCGTAGTGGACCGTGGTGGCTGCTGGATACGACACCGGATCGTCGGCATCGCCACCCCACGGGGTGGACGTGGCCTCCACGGCGTCCGGGTACCCCAGCTCCAACGCCCAGTACGGGTGGTCGAGGAGGTGGGCGCCCATGTCACCCAGGGCCCCGACGCCGAAATCCACCCACCCTCGCCAGTGGAAGGGATGATAGATGGGGTGGTACGGGAGGTCCCGAGCGCACGGCCCCAGATACAGATCCCAGTCGAAATGGGCCGGCGCCGAGAAGTCCCCGTGCATCGCCGACGCCTGGAGCTCATCCACCGAACCCGGCCACCACGAACGATCGGACGACGTCAGCGGCTCGGCGTCGTCGGGCAGGGGGGCGGGACGAGGCAGACCCTGCTTCCAGATGGGCCGGTCGGTCCAGACGTGGACTTCGCGGACGGTTCCGATGACGCCGGCGCGGATCCACTCGTTGATCCGCCTCGCCTCGTCCGACGAGTGGTCCTGATTGCCCATTTGCGTCACCACGCCCGTCTCTTCGGCCAAGGCTTGGAGGGTCCGCGCCTCCTGCACCGAGTACGTCAGAGGCTTCTGCACGTAGACGTGCTTTCCCGCCCGCATGGCCGCGGCGGCGATGACGGCGTGGGTGTGGTCGGGGGTAGCGACGACCACGGCGTCGATGGCCGGGTGGGCTTCGAGCATCTCCTCGTAGCGCGTGTACTTCGCCGCCGCCTGATACTGCTGAGCCCAGCGGTGTCCCTTTTCCCTGGGATGTCCGTCTTCGTCGGTGAGGCGTTCCTCGATCTTGCTCTCGACGAGATCGAAGTCGAGGTCGCAGACGGCGACGATGTTCTCGCTTCCCAGTTCCTGGGCGTTCTCGGCTCCCATCCCACCGGCTCCGACGATGGCGACGTTCAGGGTGTCGCTGGGCGCTCGTTGTCGCGGTCCGCCGAGGACGCGCGCGGGAACGACCATGCCGCCCAGAGCCAGCTTCGAGGAGGTGGATACGAAGTCTCTGCGTGAAACGTCGTCCGTCACCGCTTCCTTCCTGAAGGGGGGCAGGGATCGGACAACTTAGGGAGGCGGACGCGATTCGACACGTCCGACCGTGACGCTCCCGCGAGCGGCGTTCGAAATGGGGCCGAGGCGAGTCCGGACGAGCGCCTCCGGGGGCCTCGCGTCTAGCCGCAGCCTCGGTCCTCCGCCTCTTCGAGGAAGACGACGTCCTCGACGGTTCCAGGTAGCCGGAGCGCCATCGCCGGACTCGTCACGACCTGAGCGACGACGCAGGCGGCTCCAGGGCGCACCTCCCGCACGGTCACGAAGATCCCGTCGGCCGTACGACTCACGTCCCGGATCTCGATCTGATACCCACCCGTGGACCTCCGTCCCAGCGCGATGACGGCCACGCGCGCCTCGTCGAAGTCCACCTCCGGCCGCTCCGGCACGGGAGTCATGGGCTCCGTCAGACGCACCCAGACGTCGTCCCATTCCTCCGACGTACCGGCTACGACACGCGCAGCGTCGACGAAACCCGAGGTGGACGAGTGGTAGAGGGTGTCGACCGCGTCCGGTGGAAGAGGGGTGGCATCCTCGGGAAGCTGGGACGAAGGGGGCGCGTCCGAACCGGCGTCCCGGACGTCCGATTCAACTGGTGACTCCGGGACGGTCACCGATCCACCACACGCCACGGAGAGCCATGCAAGCGCGACCATGGCGACCGCGCGGGTCGCCGGGATGAGGGCTCTGTGCCACGAGAGCGTCATGTTCACGACCTCCTGTCCGAAGTCGTCCGATGGATGGGGCATGGTCACGGGAGGAATATCGCAAATACGATGCCAAGCGACGGCGGCCGGGTCCAGACGACGCGGACTCCCGCTCGGGGGGGCACCGACGACGAGCGGTCAATCCAGGACGGCGCGCAGGAGGGTGTCCACCCTGGCCAGGCGCGAGCCCTCGTCCTGCAGCTCCAGGAGGCGCTGGTGCCATCGGGGATCGGAACGGATGGTCTGGGCCAGAAGGAACGAAAGCTCCCTGTCGGGCTCCAGATCCGGCAGGGAGTCGGGACGCTCGCTCAGAGAGGAGACGACGTCCCGGAAGAGGCGGATGGATTCCCGTCTTCGCGACCTGAGCTCCTCGCCTTCCATGACCGTGGTGTCCGGATAGGGCGTCACGAGCCCCTCGAAATAGAGGGCGTCGGACTCGATGCCGTCCTCGATGCGGAAACGCTCCCTGCCCTCCACGACGATGAGGGAGCGCCCGTCCTCCAGCCTCTTGTGCTCCAGGATCTCACCGACGCAGCCGATGCGACCCGGCTCGCTGAGGAACGGTCCCTGCCGGTCCCAGTCGTGGTACACCATCCCGAAACGACGGTCGGCCTCGAGTCGATCCCGCACCATCTGACGGTACCGGGGCTCGAAGATGTGAAGCGGCATCAGCGCCCGGGGGAGAAGGACGGTCGGCAACGGGAAGAGTGGCAGACGATAGCGGAGATCCGGATCGGACGAGAAGTGCATGAGTGCGAATCCATGAGGGCGCGACGTCACCGTTACGCGACGTCTCAAAGGTACCCTATCTTGTCTGCACGCCTCCTCGGGATCGCCCCGATGCCATGGACATCCAACCACCGTAGCCCGCGTGCCGCCCCAGACTCTGGTAGTCTCCGACCCCCCACACGGCGACGTCGGCACGGAGGCCGTGGCCGATGCCTTGAGCCTCGAGGCGGACAGCGTCCGGGGCAAGATCGCCTTCCCGGCCCCAGAGATCCTCGCCGCGTCCGACCCTGGGCCGGCGCGGGCGCTGGCGGCGAGCCTCCGGGAGCACGGTATGAGCGTCGAGGAGGTGGCGGGCGAGGAGATCGCCGAGCTCCCCTGGCCGGAGCGCGCGGTACCGGTGGAGACCACCCCCGGGCTCCTGGTCACGCGGACCGACCGTGGCCTCCTCGAGCTCGACGGCCACGACGTGTTCTGGGTGGTCTCGTGTCAGCCCCCGGCCGAGCTGGCGAGGGAGCCGGGGGCCGATCTCCGGGACCTCTCGTCTCGGCGGGATCCCGCGGAGACGGTCTCGGCGCTGGAATGGGTCCCGCACCTGGACCTCCTCTTCGGGGACCGCGGGCGGCGGCGACGGATCGTCGTGGTCGACGACGTCCCGCGCACGCTGGCTCGTATCGAGGAGGGATTTTCCGGAGCGGACGTCGACCGGCGCCTGGACAACATCCGTCCGCGACAGCGCTTCGTCGCCGGTGAGGCGGGATTCGACCCGGATCTACGCAAGGCGTTCTCCTTCGGCACGCTCCTCTTGCGCCAGCTCCTGGAATCCATCTCTTCGGACCTTCGGGACATTCCTCAGTACGAGTTCGCCGCCCGGCTGTCCTACGCGCTGAGGATCTGAACGGAGATGGACATGAGCTCCACCGTCGCCGACCGACTGAACACGGCCCTGCGGGGCCGGTACCGGGTGGAACGCGAGCTGGGCGAGGGCGGGATGGCCACCGTCTATCTAGCCCGGGACGAGAAGCACAACCGGAAAGTCGCCCTCAAGGTCCTGAAACCGGAGCTGGCGGCCGTCGTCGGCGCTGAACGGTTCCTCGCCGAGATCGAAACCACGGCGAATCTCCAGCATCCCCACATCCTCCCCCTCTTCGACTCGGGAGAGGCCGATGGATTCCTCTTCTACGTCATGCCGTACATCGAGGGGGAGACGCTCCGGGAGAAGATCGACCGCGAGAAGCAGCTCCCCGTGGACGAGGCCTTGGGCATCGCCACGGCCGTGGCCAACGCGCTTCAGGTGGCCCACGACGCAGGCATCGTCCACCGGGACATCAAACCCGGCAACATCCTCCTGAGCCGTGGCGAGCCCCTGGTGGCGGATTTCGGGATCGCGCTGGCCGTGGGCACGGCCGGGGGCAGCCGGCTGACGGAGACGGGCCTCTCCGTGGGTACGCCCTACTACATGTCGCCGGAGCAGGCCACCGGCGACC